>NZ_JBHIML010000003.1:0-232201 GCF_042194015.1 Bartonella sp. MU37NMGALS | reverse complement strand
TGACTTATCGTTAGAGAATAATTTTTGTTCAAAGGTACGTTTTTTACCAAAATTATGCCCTAAAATGAAGGTTGTTGATTTTCCAAATGGAGTATCTTCTGTTAACTCAACATTTGCTTCAGACACATTCAATATTGTTTCTGCTAAAAATTTACAAGAAACTATACCTGTAGACCAAGAAAAACCTATAATTGATTTCTTTAATGCACAAAAACTGCCTTTAGCTTGGTGGGTTGGACCGCATTCGTCTCATTATAAAGTTGATGAAGTTCTCTTATCTATGGGCTTAGAGCATATTGAAACAGAGGTAGGAATGGCCGCTTTAGCACAAAATATAGACTCACATGTTACTTCTATGCCGGATAACTTCAAAATCAAGGAAGTTGAATCACTTCAAGATTTTAGAAATTATGGAAATGTTATGGCATCAGTATTCGAGCCTTTTGATGAAGAAGCGGTTATATTTTATGAAACAATAGGCCGTTAATAAACCTCTTTCTTGAACAAATTCTTATCCAGAATAATCTTCAACACAAAATAAATCAATAATTTGATTTATAAAGATAATTTATCTTTATTCATATTGAGCAAGCGTCTCAAATATCATAGGATTATCTCATTTCAAATCTCTATATATTAAATCACTCACAATCATCTGCTCACGCATAACAGGTAAAATTGACGTATCGATAAAATTCACTTGAAGAAAGGAATTAAAGTTCTTCTTATGAATGCTCTAAAATACCAAAGCTTATCGCAACATTGAGAGCTAAAAATAATATAGGGGCTCCCCCCTTTCACCTTAAAAACGTAAAAATGAGAAGCATAATAGCTTTATACACTTCATAGAGGCTTTAGAACATTCACGGACGTTATTATAAATGGATGTGACACACCTTGAGAGAAATCTCTTTAAAATAAACATGTAAATTAACAATATAAGTACATTCTACTTGAAGCATACTATTTTACATGAAGAACATAACTTCAATAAACGTAAAATAAGGTGTTGGACAGTCATAGCGCACAATAAAATCAGATCAGTTTAAATACTTAATGATGAAATCCGTTAAATGACAGAATAAAAATTCAAGTTTGAAAAGATTAAACCACATGCTACGGATCTATTGAAACTCTGATTGAGCGATCAACTACCTTCTCGCTAAAACTTAATCACTATAAATATAAAAACCTTAAAACCCGCTCTAAATCCGTGAAAGTTTCTAGATCTTGCTGTATTAAATGTTGAAACTCCTCACGGCTGCTCATCTGAAATGTCAGCAATTTCATAAAGCAGTTCCATAAAAAGAGGATAATGAGGTTGTAATATCCGAAAAAATTCACCACATCACCTGAAAGATCATTGATAATTCCATCAGGACGTATCAATTACCATTTAGAAAACCCTACCCATGCCGACAAAAACTCTGTAAATGTTAGATATATTCAATAATTTTGATAACGACTTTGGCTCATCCTGTTTTGCCACCAATATAAGAAACAGAAAATATAGTGGGATCAGCCAGCTTCAATATCCCCTTGTAAAAGATCTTTCCTTCTATCCTTTTTGCTATCAAATTCTGATTTTACAATTCCTAGCTCTCTTTTTTATACTCAAAATTGCCTCTGAAACAGGATACATTAATCGTAAAAAATATATAAAAGAGACGCATTATAACATTTTTTCTCATCGGTCTTAATACAAAATAACTGTTAACATACAATGCGCTAATACTTATCAGTCATACGTCCAAAACAGCATATAATTACGAAACAAATTCATAAAGTGAAGATTTTTCACAATCAATTGTTGTATTAATCTTTCCATAATGCATAAAAATGATGAAGCGGCCCTCGCCCTTTCCCCACTTTTAAAGCATTTGAAGCAGTTAAAGCGCCATGCAAATAATCTTTTGCTTGTTTAACAGCGCAATCCAGAGGTTGGGTAGGTAACAGAGCTGCAATAGCGGCAGAAATGGTACACCCTGTCCCGTGATCATGAGTGGCTGAAAGGCGAGAAGCTCCAAGCATAACAAGGTTTTCACGATCACAATAAAGATCTGGACTAGAACAATCGTAATTTTCTGTACTATTCTTGGTAAATGTATTCAAATGTCCCCCTTTTAACAGAACTGCATGGCACCCTAGCGCCAAAAGTCGTGGAGCATATTGATACATAGTCTCTAAAGACCATTGCACTTCACCTCCCAATAACAGTGCAGCTTCAGGCAAATTTGGCGTGATCAAAGTTGACATCGGCACAAGAACATCACGCATAATTTCAATTGCATCAGATTTTAAAAGAACATCACCACTTTTTGCAACCATAACCGGATCAAAAACAATGAACCGCGCTTTATGATAAGCAAGACGTTGTGCAATAACCTGTGCAATCTGAGCATTTGCAACCATACCAATTTTAACGGCATCAACATGGATATCCTCAAAAACAGAATCAATTTGATCTGCAACAAAAGAAGCATCTAATGTCTGAAAAGAACGCACACCCTGAGTATTTTGTGCAACAACAGCTGTAACCACACTCATACCATAAGTTTTCATAGCTGAAAAAACCTTCAAATCCGCCTGCATTCCAGCGCCACCAGAAGGATCTGTTCCCGCAATAGATAAAATCCGTGGAATAAAAAGTTTATCTTTTTGTAATTCCATCAACCTCTTTCCTTCTGTTTTTAAATATCGGAAAATAAGTTACCGAAAAAATAGATGTTTGAAAAAACATAAAGAAGATGTTTTCTCATGTGAGTTATATTATATATGAAGTCTTCTTATAGATATAAAATGGAAAATGTAGTGCTTATCCTTCGTTCTATTCTTTTTACGTTCGCTTTTTATACAACAACTCTCATACAAATGATTCTTTACGCTCCCGTTTATTTTTTAATGCCCCGCAAAAAGGCATGGATTGTCCCTAAAACATGGGCGCGCATTACACTCTTTTTGCAAAAATACATCGCAGGCACAAGTTATGAGATTGAAGGTTTAGAAAATCTTCCCAAAGGGGCCTATATCATTGCTCCAAAGCATCAATCGGCTTGGGAAACTTTCAGTCTTGTTCCCTATTTAGATGATCCCACTCTCATTTTAAAACGTGAATTGATGTGGATTCCATTGTTTGGCTGGTATATGGCAAAAACACAAATTATCCCCATTAACCGTACAACGCCCATCAAAGCCTTAAAAATGGTTATACAAAAAGCAAAAGAGAAAGTAAAACAAGGGCGCCAAATCTTGATTTTTCCGGAAGGAACACGCCGACAACCCGGTCAAGAACCAGATTATAAGTCAGGAATTGTCGCGCTCTATAATGAACTAGGACTTCAAGTTGTCCCTATTGCACACAATGCGGGTTTATACTGGCCACGCAATAATTTTCGACGCTATCCCGGAACAATTCGTGTCCGTATTCTTCCCCCGATAGAGGCTGGTTTAAGCAAACGTGATTTTCTAGATCAACTTGTCCAAAAAACTGAAAAAGCGTGTGATGAACTGCTTCTCCTAGCAGCTCAAGATCCTACCCCTCCCCCTATGCCACCATACGCTGTTCAGAAGCTTCAAAAACTAAATCATCATGAAACAATGCACTAATTGGTCAGAATAACGTATCACTTTGTATATTGAACGCAGCATATGGAAAAAAATAAGAAAGATACTTCAAACTTTCTAATTCAAAATTATAAAACACATGTACATTACAAGAAATGATCAATGTGTAAATTTTTTTTGAGAAAGAATTCTTCCTCTCTTTAAAATCATTAAAAAACATACATCACATTGATCTACAATGATCTTTTATAGCCATTCAACTTGAATGAGAACCCTGAATACCGTAAGATTCTCTCATTTCAAATCTATTCCATTTTGAATCAATTAAAACCATTTGCTTGCACATTACAAGCGAGGATGCCTCGTGTGAATAAAATGATATAAGAAAAGATTAAAATTCTTTTTACGAACCGTCTCAATCTCAAGTGCCAAGGGCTGTCCTAACAGGAGGACAAGAAAAATTTATGATTATGCCGATTTGTTTCTTCCTGAGAAACATAAATACCCCCAAATATCGGAAATCTTGTACAATCTTCATTATTTAAAAAGTATTTCTTGAAATACTGTAAGTCATCAAACCAGATTCAAGGGGAAAATAAAAATGAGTATTGGTTTTTATCTCCGAGACACAACGGATACAGCAATTAACCATCTTTCCTTCCTAACCTAGACTTAAAAGCTTTGTGTGCTACATTAAAACAATTCTAAATAACGAATAAGAGGGAACTCGATTTAAATTAATGCAACGTCTCTTCTATAATTTATTTTTTTCTGTGATTTTGAGTTTATTCAGCGCTGTTGCTCTAGCGCAGCCTTTTATTTCTGTTGATGTTACAACGGGGCATATCTTAAAACATAATCAAGCTTTTGAGCGTTGGTATCCTGCTTCCTTGACAAAATTAATGACCGCTTATGTTATTTTTCGTGCCATGAGCCGAGGGGAAATTTCACCAAACAAACATATCACCATCAGCGAATACGCCGCAAAAGCTCCCTCATATCGTTCAGGCTATAAAGCTGGTTCTGTACTCACACTTGATACAGCCTTAAGTATCACCATGGTTAAATCTACCAATGATTTAGCCATTGCCATGAGTGAAGCTGTTTCAGGTTCACAGAAAGATTTTGTACGTAAAATGAATAGCGAAGCTAAACGTTTAGGCATGTTTGGAACGCATTTTGCGAACGCAAGTGGTTTACCAGACCCTCAAAACTACTCCACGGCGCGCGATATTGCTCTTTTAGCCGTTCAAATACGTCGAGAATTTCCACAATATGCTCATTATTTTTCTATTCCAGCCATTGATTTTGGTAATAATCGAAAAATCCAGCATAACTCAAACAACCTCATTGGCCGTTTTTATGGAATAGACGGAATGAAAACAGGCTTTATTTGTGCCTCCGGTTTTAATCTTGTTGCCTCAGCCACCCGCAATAAACGTACAATTATTGCTGTCATTCTAGGTGCTAACAACATAAGTGAAAGAGAAGAAAAAGCTGCACAACTTCTTGAAACAGGATTTTTGCACCAAGGAAGACCGCAATTAACACTAGCAACATTAAAACCTTATGGGAGAAACATAACACAAGCCAACAATATGAGACAACAAACATGCACACCTGAAGCCATAAAAATGCATGCAAATTCATATGATGATCAAGGAAATATTATTCTCACTTCTCCTTTTATCACTGCTCCACCTTCTTTTTCTCATCCTTTATCAGTACACCTCATTCGTATGCCACAAACACCTAAAATAACAGTAAAGCCTCTAAGAAAACCTCATAGTTCGTATAAAAGACGCACAAATCATTCTATAAAAAAGCCATAAATCATAATCTACGATTAATTATAACACCTTGATTTATAATGATAATTAATTATTTTCACCTCATGTCATAACCACAAATATTGTAAGATTCTCTCATTTCAAATCTGTATTTGTTGAATCAATAAAAAACAGTCTCTTGCACATCACAAGGTGGATGAACATGTAGATAAAATAATTAAAATAAGGAATAAAAATTCCTCCTATAAGTCCTTTCAAGAACCAAGAATTATCATAACATTGACGCTAAAAAAGTGTATGATATACCATGTGCACTTAACCTTATAAGCGTAAAGATAGTGGTACAATGGATTCATAGGAGATTGACCATTATATCCCTCTTGGATACCATTATAAATTGATTAGACGTACTAAGATATGTTTTTTAAACAAAACCACGGTTGATGATTAATATGAAAATAAAGCGCATCCCTCTCACGCTTATTACTGGTTTTTTAGGCTCTGGCAAAACAACTTTGCTCAACCGTATGCTACAAGACCCGCTCTTAACAGAATGTGCTGTTATTATCAATGAATTCGGCGAAATCAGCATTGATCACCTTCTGGTTGAAAAAACGACAGAAGGAATTATTGAGCTTGCCAATGGTTGCTTATGCTGCAATTTACGCAGTGATCTCATCGATACATTAATTGATTTAATAAATAGCGTTCAGACAGGACAGATCAAACAACTCCATCATATTATCATTGAAACCACAGGGATGGCTGATCCCGCCCCTATTTTACAAATACTTTTAAGCCACCCGTTGTTTATTCAAACATTGTCTATAAATGCTGTTCTTGCAACATTTGATACATTAAGCACACTTTCCATATGTGAGCGCTACCCTGAAATATATAAACAATTAATATTTGCTGATAAAATTATTCTCACCAAAACAGACCTTATAGCCCAACAAACACCTTCAGATACGCTCCTTAACACACTTAAAACGATTAATCCTACAGCACAAATCATTGACGCCCATTCTGAAGATTTCTGTTCAAAGCTATTAATAAATAACACATTATGGGATAAAAAAGTAGAAAATACAAAACTTAAACAAAATCTTACGACTACCCCACATGATCATACCCCCCATAAAACCATTCGTACCTTTTCACTCAACTGTGAGGGTCCTGTTGATTACGCCACAATTGAAGCTTTTTTAGATATCCTACAAGAGCGTTATGGTACAAAACTATTACGTATTAAAGCAATTATCGCATTGCATGATAACCCTCATCGCCCACTTGTATTACATGGCGTACAAACATTTTTTCATCCTCCCATAAGATTGCCAGCATGGCCAAAAGGAATAAAACAAACACGTTTTGTCATCATTGCCGATGGTGTTGAAAAAGAAGCAATACAAAAACTCCTTAATGCTTTTTTTAATAAACCAGCAATAGATACTGCAGACAAAACAGCTCTCTTAGAAAATCCTCTAGTCATTCCAGGAATAAAATTTTAATTTTTTCTCCCCTTCAATGATATAACATTAAATTCATTGGTACCACCATCTTTATGCTTTTAAAGGAACAAACCGGCATCATCACACACTTTGCTAATCCCCAATATCGAACAACTCTTGGCACTTTAAATGGTTCATAAAAAGCGTTTTAGTCTTTTCTTGCACAGTTTTACCCCCGCGGCTATCCCCGTTTGTAATACGCAAGCAAATGGTTTTAATTGATTCAACATGGAACAGCTTTTAAATGTGAGAATCTTACGGTATCCAAGATTCTAATTCAAGTTGAATAACGCTAAAATCATTATAAATCAATACGTTATAAATTTACAAACATTCCTATTCAAGTTTATTCACATAATGGAATAAAAAAATAAGAGAATACACATTTTTAACAATGCTTGCTACACAATAATGACTCCCATAAAATTATTCGTACCTTTTCACTGGACAGCAAAATTCCCATAGACTACCACAATTAAAATTTTTAGCTCTCTTACAAAACCGCATGACGCAAAATGACCACGTAGTAAAACACTCCAGCGATATTACCCTTATCTGTAAAATAGTCGCCCTCACACAAAATAGAACATCATTGTATCGCGAACTCACGCTTTCGTTAAAAAAACCGTCTCTCAATACGCATCATCCCTATTTCAAAACGCTACCCACAAATAATATAATACAAAATTCTCCATAAAATGTATCAGCCCCATTCTTCATCTTTACTCCATAAATATGCAAGCTGGTAGCCTCATGCTCTTGCCAGTTGAAAATGCTTTGGAAAACCTTGGTACTTTAGAGTACTCATGAGAAATATCTGTACTCCTTTCTTTAAGGGTTTTATTCACATGCCAATTCAATTTTATGACGTGCAAAAAATGGTTTCGATTAATTCATCATAAACAGATTTTAAGATAAAAGAATCTGATGATATTGAGTCCCTCAACTCAAATTGCAAAATGATAAATTATTATAAATCAAATTGTTATGATGAAAAATTTAATATCCATCAATCTGTAATCAGATTGTTTTCTCTCTAAATGCGCTTCATCTGCAAACCACTTCATGTGATTCATTTCACAAACCGATTGGACAAATTCTTGGTTCTAAAATATTCTGCTCAACTCTATATTTACTCCAGTTAATTGAAATCAAAATCCCTGTTAAGGCAAAAAACCAAAATCAGACAAAGGCAATATCGCATTTTAAAATATGTGAATGTATCTTATATAACAGCATGATAAGACAATATTTTACAGCATGAAAGAATAAAACTCTTTGAAAGAAATAAAAAGAGAGGTACATTTTATGTTAACTTACTCTTCACTAAAAACGAAGATTGGCACCAGTACCGATGTGCAAACAATCCAACTTCTTTGAGAAAATTCCTCTTGGTTTCCCACTTCATCTGATTTACTTGCATAAGGCTCTATGAAAAAACTCTGCACTTTAAAAGATTGACTACCCACTTAGACACCTTATGCGTAAAGTTTTTGCATATCCTGTATCGCCATTTATAAGTAATAGTACGGTGCAGCAGGATACAATAACACTCACTGTATTAGAGAAACTGAAGTTTTATCAATGTCGCGATTAAAAACGTAACGTTTTCCATAAACTTCAACAGTTGGAGGCTGACGATTTTTTTCAAAAAAATCATAACCTTTCTTAAGCATAACCCAGAATTGATAATGAGGATCACTGCTATGACGTAACATATTATCCTCGGTCATGCGGAAAGGAAAAGCCTGCAACTGAAACTCTCTTTGTCCTCCTTTAAAAGCATCCCGTGCAAACGCATAAATCTGAGCCATGTTCTTATCACTCATAGAATAACAACCTGCGGAAAAGCAAGAACCATGCACCATAAGATTGCTTCCTGTACGACCATTTTCCTGATCATAAAGGTTAGGAAATCCTATATTAAAAGAAAGATAATATTTTGAATAAGGATTCATTTGGTTTGCGCTAATAGTGTAAAACCCCTCTGGTGTCTGAAAATCTCCTTCTTTATATTTAGGTCCAAGCTTACCAGACCATTTGCAAATGCCATAGCGAGCAACCAAGATAAAAGGCCCTGAACGAGATTGCTTCCAAACTTCAGCAAGATTTTCTTCCTTGAAAAATCGCATTACAATTGGTGCATAAGGATCAATATCGTATAAAGCCATTCTATTCTGGATTTCTTGTGGCAACGGCTGCTCAACTTTGGCACGAATAGAAGCTGGCAATCTTCCCCCACATGCCGTCAATATTCCCATTAAAAACAACACACACACAGCGAGGAATCTTCTAAATGTCATCGAATAAAACTCCAATCAATCCCCTCACAAAAAATAACCTATGTTAGAGATCGACCAATTTGAAGGTATTTTTCCCTTCGCTCTTGTTTAAGAGCTTCACCATCTTTTCCAGCCATAGCTTTTAACGCCTCTGAAATAACATCACCCGTTGCATCAATGACAATCTCTTTGCCACGATGCGCCCCCCCTAAAGGTTCCGAAATAATGCCATCAATAATCTTTAAGCGATACAAGTCTTGAGCGGTAATACGCATATTCATTGCAGCATCTTTTGCACGAGCTGGATCACGCCATAAGATAGAAGCTGCTCCTTCTGGTGAAATAACAGAGTAAATCGCGTGCTCCAACATATAAACTTTGTTGGCTGCAGCAATTGCTATCGCCCCTCCAGAACCGCCTTCTCCAATAACAACGGAAACCACAGGGACTTTCAAACGCAAAGTTGCAGCTGTTGATTGAGCGATTGCTTCCGCTTGCCCACGTTCTTCAGCGCTTACCCCAGGATAAGCACCTGCTGTATCAATAAAAGTGAGGAGTGGCAAACCAAAGCGGTCAGCCATTTCCATAATACGTACAGCTTTACGATATCCTTCTGGGCGTGCAGAACCAAAATTATAGCGCAAACGTGTTTGTGTATCGTGACCTTTCTCTTGACCGATATAAGCAACTGCTTCTCCCCTAAAACGTGCAAACCCAGCTTGAATAGCCTCATCTTCAGCAAACTTGCGATCTCCTGCCAAAGGTGTAACATCACTCAATAGGCGTTTAGAATAGTCCATAAAATGGGGACGATCAGGATGACGAGCCACTTGTGTTTTTTGCCACGGCGATAATTTTTTATAAATATCGCGCAACGCTGTTTGAGATCGCGCTTCAAGACGAACAATCTCATCGCTCATATCAAGACTGCCTTTTTCCTGAGAAATTTTTTTTAATTCAAGAATTTTCCCATCAAGATCAGCAACTGGTTTTTCAAAATCAAGATAATTATACATTTGTACCAACTCATTCAGTGTCACTTATACACTTATAATTTGCTTTATAAAGTCTTTTTCAAAAACATCACCTTATTCTTTAACGAGCCTTTTACTCATCGGCAAGTGGATGATGCTCATTAACTAAACGATAAAGTCCCTCTTCCAACACATGGGTATAAATCTGAGTGGTAGCAATATCAGAGTGACCTAACAAATGTTGAACTGCACGCAAATCGGCACCATTTTGCAAAAGATGACTAGCAAAAGCATGGCGCAACACATGGGGAGAAAAGTGTTTACTTTCTATTCCTGCTCTTCTAGCGAGATTTTTCAACTCCCGCGCAACAACTTGACGAGCAATATATCCTGTCTCGGAATTCGCAGGAAAAAGATAAGGACTTGCGACATCCTTTCCCTGATCACGTAAATTTAACCACTGCAAAAGAACTTGATATGCTTTTTTTGATAACAGCACCATTCGTTCTTTTTTGCCCTTACCACGAACCAAAATGCTGTATGCTTTCCCCCGAACAGCCTGCACAGGCAAACTCACCAATTCACTAATACGCAATCCTGTTGCATAAAGCATTTCACTCAATAGCTGAAGACGCAATGCACGCAGATAATCCTTAGACCCATAATCTGCTTGATTGACTTCTAACTGTGCTAAATCAAGCAATTTTATCACTGCATCTTCACTCATGATTTTGGGCAAAGGGCGCCCCTGACGAGGTGCATCAATATCATGAGAGGGATCATCTGCTCTCAACCCTTCAGCATAAAGGAATTGATAAAACTGACGCAAAGTCGATAAACGGCGTGCTTGTGACGATGCCGCAAAACCAAAAGTATGCATAAGCGACAAAAGGGCAATTAAATCTTCTTTTTGTGCTGAAAAAAGCGAAACAGAGTGTGAAGACAATTCGTCTTGTGCCCACTGCAAATCATGCTGATAAGCCGCAAGCGTATGAGGTGAAGCTCCTCTCTCCGCGCTCATCATCTCAAGAAAATGATCTATCACAGCACCACTTTTCATTTCATTGATTCGCTTCCGTAGAAAGATTCCATGAATCCAAGGGAACATCGATGTACATATCCACAGTTACTGGTTCAACCCAAACCACAAGAGCACCCATTATAATGAAAAGAACAGAAAGCAAAATGAAAAGAATCATCAAAAATCTGGTCAATGTTGGCATAAGATAATAACCTACCCAAAAATATTCTATCTCGTATTATGCCTCACAAAGATTAACAGGAATTGACTTTAAGATGGATAAATGCCGAAATAAAGTTATGAAAAGCAATCGACCAAAACGCGTCCCTATAACACAAATAAAGAATCAGCTCTTATCGTCCCTTGATAAAAAAGCACTTGTCCTTGTTGGTCTTATGGGAGCAGGCAAATCAGTGATCGGAAAACGCGTCGCCACCATGCTCCGTTTACCCTTTTATGATTCTGACCAAGAAATTGAAAAAGCTGCGCAAATGACAATCACTGAACTCTTTGAAATTTATGGTGAATCAGAATTTCGTGCTCTTGAACAGCGTGTTATTCTAAACCTCATGAAAAAAAGTCCCCTTGTTTTAGCAACAGGTGGTGGTGCCTACATAAACGAAAATATCCGAAAAACCATTCATCAAAATGGTATATCCATATGGCTAAAAGTCGATCTTGATATCCTCATGCAACGTGTCTCAAAGCACCCAACACGCCCCCTGCTTCAAACAGCCAATCCTAAAGAAACCATGCAAAAACTCATGGAACAGCGTTATCCTATCTATGCAAAGGCAAACTTAACAATTAACAGTCATAAAGAAAGCCGTCATACCGTAGCACAAAATGTTATACGATCTGTACAGCACTACCTATACACAGAAATTAACAATAGGGAAAATCAGCATGCAAACAAAGACCGTCACTGTTAAACTGGACAAACACTGTTATGATATCATCATTGGTCCGAGTCTGATTGCCCAAGCTGCTTCACAGATTAAACATGCTCTTAACAAAAAAGATCCTCATCCAACGCGCTTGGCACTTGTTACAGATACAAATGTTGCTTCCCTTCATTTGGAGATATTACAAGCAGAGTTAACAAAAAATAAAATTCATACTGTCCCTATTATTGTAGAAGCGGGAGAACAATCAAAATCATTTTCAACCCTGCAAGTTGTCATCGATCAAATTCTTGCTGCGCGTTTAGAAAGAGGCGACTGTGTTATTGCTTTTGGCGGTGGTGTCATTGGCGATCTAGCAGGATTTGCGGCAAGTATAATCCGCCGTGGTATGAACTTCATTCAAATGCCCACAACGCTTCTTGCACAAATTGATTCCTCCGTTGGTGGAAAAACTGGAATCAATAGCCAATATGGTAAAAATCTTATTGGTACTTTTTATCAACCGCAATGCGTTATTGCTGACACATGTCTTCTTGATACCCTACCACCGCGCGAATTTCGTGCTGGTTACGCAGAAATGGTCAAATATGGACTCATTAACCAGCCTAATTTCTTTGAATGGCTTGAAAAAAATGGACAAGAAGTCTTTTCTAATGGCCCTATGCGAACAGAAGCCATTGTCCGCTCATGCCAATTTAAAACCGCCATTGTAGCACGTGACGAACAAGAAACAGGAGAGCGCGCGCTCTTAAATCTCGGCCATACATTTGGACACATGCTTGAAACAGCAACGGCTTATGAATCAAAGCGTTTAATTCACGGTGAAGCTGTAGCAATTGGAATGATTCTAGCGCATCAATTTTCTGCTCAACTAAATTTGATAAACCCCACACTTACACAACGCATTGAAGCACACTTCAAATCTATAGGTTTGCCTACACAATTAAAGGATATCCCAGGGAAGTTACCAGATGCTGAAAGTTTAATAACTCTCATTGCCCAAGATAAAAAAGTTTCGCAAAACAATTTGACCTTCATCTTAACACGCGGACTTGGTCAATCATTTATTGCAAAAAATGTCTCTCCGGAAGCAGTTTTGACTTTTCTGGAACAAAAATTAGCAGAAATTCGTTAATTTATATTGAATATAATTGATTCGTTTTTATACTTCTATTAAAGGAATAAGTATGATGATGTCTGCGTAGCTCAGTAGGATAGAGCACAGGATTCCTAAAGAAATTGGGCATTTTGAGGAGAAATCCTCAAAGTGAATCTGCTCAAATTCGGGGAAAGCTTCATGGGAGACTATATGCCAATCCCGAGCCAAGTCTCTCTTCAAATGAGAGAAAGGTGTAGAGACTGAACGGGCAGCACCTAAAGAGCAAAAGCTTCAAGGTGAAGAGACAGTCCAGACCACAAACAGCCGTGAAAAGCTGGCGGTGAAAATCGAAGTGGTATGAATCCTGGGGTCGCAGGTTCGAATCCTGCCGTAGGCACCATCGTATCAATCAAATTATTCTTTGTGCGCAATATAGGAATATAGGGAAGCATCATGAAAAAAACTTTACATATTTTAGGATTTTTCACCGCTTTAAGTTTATCAATCTTCAGCTCAAACAATAGCTTAGCTGGTTCTTTTATCATTGAGGTACCAGACAATCCAGAGCCAAAAACAGAGACCATTACCTACCAGTGTGATACTGAAACAGGTAAAGAGCGCGTTGAGGCAGTCTATCTTAATGCTGACAATATTTCGTTGGTTGATTTCAAATGGAACGGTGATCGTGTCATTGCTGCTAATGTCATCGCGGCGACAGGAGCAAAATTTGCAGGAGCTCAGTATATCTGGTGGGAGAAGAACAAAGAAGTCATGCTTTATGACCTTTCTCAGGATCCAGAAGAAAAAAAACCTATCCTCTGTAAAGATGAGTCAACATTATTATTTTAAATAACACGGGAAATATTATGAAAAAAATTTCTTTTACTAAACAATTTTTCATTACTTTAAGTGTGTTCCTCCTAGGTTCAATTAATGCATTAGCAAGTTCTTTAGTCATTGAAGTACCAGATGATCCAGAACCAACAACAGAGACCGTCTCCTATCAATGCGATATGAGAACAAGCAAAGAGCATGTTGAGGCAACTTATCATAATGCTGGCAATATTGCGCTTGTTGATTTAAAATGGAACGGTAAGCGCATCATTGGTTCTAATGTAATTGCCGCTTCTGGAGGAAAATATGTAGGTGGTCAATACATTTGGTGGATAACTAAAAATGAAGCCATATTTTACGATCTTATTGATGATCCAAAAGAAGAAAAGCCCATCCACTGTGTAGAAGAAAAAAGCATAGAATAAGGAAGGTTCTTACATTTCAAGAACCGCGCTGGCTCTCATCGCTTGATGTTCCTTCTGACGTGGGTAACTTTTCCTCCGTCTGGTTTAATAAAAGAGCCAGCGGTTTTTCTGACTGTTCTTCTGAATGATGTCGATAAGCTGCTGTATGTGAGAGCAACATAGAAGCTACCGGTGCTGTTAAAAACAAAAAAAACATCAGCAACACTTCATGAAAAACAAAATAATGGTCCACAAATATTGAATAAAGAAATGAAGAAATAAGAATGCTACCAACGCCCCAACTCGTACATACTGAAAGCATATGCAAACGCTGATAAAAACTGGAAAAACGCAACAAACCTATCGTTGCGATCAGTGTCAATCCAGACCCTAATATTAAGAAAACCGTGATAGCAATAGCCACCACAAGCGATACGTCATCTTTCATTCAATAATCTCCCCCCGCATAAGAAACTTCGCTAAAGCGATGCTTGATACACACCCCAACAACCCAATAATGAGAGCAGCAACAAAATAAATGGTTGTTCCTGAACGGATATCGAATGTAAGAAACAAAAGAACAGTGGTTATATAAAGAGCATCCAAACCAACAATTCTATCCTGTGCCCGTGGACCACGAATCAACCGAAACAATGCGAAGATCACCGCCAAACTTAAAAAAAACTGTGAAAAGAAAAGCCCCCAATAAAGGATCACCATACTCATAAGAAAATCTCCAAAAGTAATTGCTCATACCGTTGTTTTATCAATCGTTGATAATTATATCCTTTTTTTAAATTTAAGACATGGAGCAAAAGCTCACCCTTTTTACTATTATAGGCAACCCAAGCCGTTCCAGGAGTTGCCGAAAGGATGCACGCTAAAATAGCCAAAGCAGTGCGATTATGAAGCAGAAGAGGCACTACAATAAAGCCAGATCGCTGTTTTCGAGACCTTTTTGTTAAAACAAACCAAGCGACCGAGATATTTGAGGATATAGAATCTATTAAGACTCGAAAAATAAGACGAAAAACCGCACTCCAACTTTTAATAGCAACCTTCTCCGGTTCAAGGAGCCGTATCATCCAACCACAAAACAAAGCGGTTATAATGGCTAAAAGCAATTGCCCTAAACTAAAACCATTTAAAATAAGCCACATAAGGACAATGACACCACTGAAAAAAAGAGAAGGACAAAAACGATTCATTTATTCATCTCCCTCTTTTCGAGAGAAAAATCCGTTAAAACGCTCCCAATATAATTCTGAGGTTCATACAAAGTCTTAGCAGTTTCAGACATATAATGACTAACAGGACCGGCTACAATTGTTATAAGAAAACACAAAGCAAGAAGAACAGCAATAGGTGCAAATTCTATCACCTGCACACGGGGAACGCGACCTTCAAGAGAAACCCAAAAAGTTCGAATCCCCGTTCGTGTCAGTGCAATCAAAGCTGCAAAACCAGAGAGGGTAACAAAAACCACAAAAAGCCAATCGTGATAAACCGGAAGAGAGGCAAAAAAATCCTCTCTACTATGGTTTAAAACTGCCATGAACATCATAAGTTTAGCAACAAAACCAGAAAAAGGTGGCAATCCAATAATCAAAATGGCACAAATACCAAAACAAGCCCCAAGAATTGCCAAGGTTACAGGGAAATATGTGCCAACTTCATCTTCTTCCTCCTCTTCATCATCACCATAAACCTCCATTGTGACAGCCAGAACATTAGCAGCCACATCTTGACAGCGTTCAACCAACTCTACCAAAAGAAAAAAAGC
Source organism: Bartonella sp. MU37NMGALS (assembly GCF_042194015.1). NCBI lineage: Bacteria > Pseudomonadati > Pseudomonadota > Alphaproteobacteria > Hyphomicrobiales > Bartonellaceae > Bartonella > Bartonella sp. MU37NMGALS. The sequence goes on along the minus strand of NZ_JBHIML010000003.1, from coordinate 216,031 downwards.
TCCCAGTGCTAAAGTTGAAGAAACAATATAAAAAAGAGCACCTGCTGTCAGTGCTGCATTGCCGATCCCTATTGCTGCCAACAATGTACCAGAAGAGACAAGAACACTATAAGCTACCAAACGCACTAAAACTTGACTCGCCAATACCCCAATAAAACCAAAAATCATAGTGGCCAACCCACCATAAAACAAAACGGTATGACCAAAATGGTTAAAATATTCACTTTCAGGACCAAACCACAGCAGCGTTAAACGTAAAATAATATAAATACCCACCTTGCTCAAAAGCGCAAAAGAAGCTCCAACAGGCGCTACTGCTGCACTATAAGTTGGCACCAACCAAAAATTAAGCGGCCACATACCAGCCTTAAGCAAAAAAGCAATACCTAGAAGTGCAACACCTATTTCGAACAAAACAATATCTGTAGAAGATATATATTTTATTTTAACAGCCAAATCGGCCATATTAAGAGTACCAGCGACTCCATAAATGAGTGCTGTACCAACTAAAAAAAGTAATGAAGCAACAAGATTAACCACGACATAATGCAACCCTGCGCGTACGCGTGCCTGACTAGAACCATGCAAAGCAAGCCCATAGGAAGCCGTTAACATAACTTCAAAAAATACAAATAAATTAAATAAATCACCGGTCAAAAAAGCGCCATTTATCCCCACCATAAAAAATTGCATCAGTGACTGAAAATGAGAACCCGCTTTGTACCAATAAGCCCGCGCAAAAACCAGTACGCTAGTCACCAACAAGCTTGAAAGTAAAAGCATCATGGCGCTTAAACGATCAAGGACCAAAACAATTCCGAAGGAAGAGGGCCAATTGCCAAGCCGATAAACATCACAAGCCGGCGCTATTTCAAGAGTACGTATAATTAATAAAACAGCAATAACGACCGACAATCCCGCCGAAAAAAGACTAATCAATGATTTAAATTTCGAACGCCGTTCATCATAGAAAAGTAGAGCAGCTCCAGTGATTAACGGCAAAAGAATAGGCAAAATAAGGAGATGATGCGCCCCTACTTCCATCACTGCACCTCACGTCCATCAACGTGATCTGAACCCGTTAAACCGCGTGAAACCAAGAGAATAACTAAAAATAAAGCTGTCGTTGCAAAACCAATCACAATTGCAGTTAAAACCAAGGCTTGAGGGAGAGGATCGACATAATTAGCTGGATTAATAACAGTAGTAGGATCAACAATTGGCGCGGCATTACTACGCGGTCTACTCATTGAAAACATAAAAAGATTGACACCATAGGAAATCAAAGACAAACCAAGAATGACTTGAAAAGTGCGTGGACGTAAAATAAGCCAAATTCCTGATCCAACAAGAATACCAATACCTAAAGAAAGAACAATTTCCATTAATTTTCCTTCTCTCTCAAAACAGGTTTCTTACCGATTCGGTAACTCCGAATTGACTGGTGTGCAAGCGCAATTAAAATGAGGACAGTTGCTCCTAACACAAGGGAAAGAACACCAAAATCAAACAAAAAAGCAGATGCTATGGGAACTTTTCCAATTAACGGAAAATGAATATATCGAAAAAAGGATGTTAAAAAAGGATATCCCAAAAACCAAGAGCCAATCCCCGTTACGACTGACAACAATAAGCCAAAGCCCATCCAACGCAAAGGTAAAACTCTCAAATGCGTTTCCACCCACCGAATATCGCGTGCAAGATATTGTAAAATAAACCCTATCGCCAAAGTAATACCACCGACGAATCCACCTCCTGGCAGATCATGCCCTCGCATGAATAAATAAACAGCAAAAGCGATAATAATCGGAAAGAGCCAACCCATGATAACAGCAGGAACAGCTAAATAATTCAATACTGTATCTCCCACATTTCGATTAGGCTGTGCCATATCAAAGGCTTTCTGGACACGTTGCTGAAAAGGTGCATCAATACTTTCAGGGGCAGGACGAAACCGTCGTAAAAGGGCAAAAACAGTGAGTGATACAACACCCAAAACGACAACTTCTCCCATAGTATCAAAACCACGGAAATCAACCAACAACACATTCACAACATTGCGACCACCAGCATCAGAGTAAGCCTTGGTGAGAAAAAAATCAGAAATCGTCGTACTTTGAGGACGTGTCATCACTGCAAAAGAGAGCCATGCTACACCAGCACCTCCCACAAGGGCTATGATAAAATCACGGATACGACGCAAGCGCACAAAAAAACGAACAGGCGTTGGAGTAGGATTATGTAAGCGTTTAGGCAACCACCGCAAACCAAGCAATAATAAGACGACTGTAACAACCTCAATAACTAATTGTGTTATTGCTAAATCAGGAGCAGAAAGCCATAAAAAGGTTGCACAAGTCATCAAACCGGCTCCCCCCGATAACATGAGTGACGCAAGACGATGAAACTTTGCTTGCCAAGCAACTAAAAGCGCACATAATCCGCCAACTAACCAAAGAGCGAGAAAAGGAATATCAACTGGAAAAAGCGGTAACGACCCCGCTGAAATGAAACCATCACACCAAAGTAAAAAACCAACAAATGCAAAACACACCCAAAAAATCCAGTGCAACTGTATCTGCAAACGGCGTGTTGACAAAATAGATTCCACCGCACGTGCCCATTTCCAAGAAATAATCACGAGAATGCGTTCAAAAATACGCGGTCCATTCAAGTGACGAAAAAAAGGCGCCCCATCATCACAGGATAAAAAATAACGATGCCCGACAGCATAAAGCAATCCGCCTCCTAATAGCGCAACAAAACTCATCACTAATGGAGTATTAAGCCCATGCCAAACAGCTAAACTATAAGGGATTGTCATTGGTCCTAAAACAGACACGACCGCGTTATCTAAAATAGGTCCTATTGTTAAATTAGGAAAAATACCAACTGCTAAACAAATAAACACCAAAAGCTCCATTGGTAAACGCATGAAATGCGGTGGTTCATGGGGAGTTTTGGATAAATTGACAGGTTTTGGTCCTAAAAAAACACCATGAATAAAGCGTATAGAATAGGTTACACTAAACAAACTAGCCAGTGTTGCTACATAAGGTGCAATCCAGTCGAGCCATGATTCCATATGCGTTTCAACAGCTTCAGCAAAAAACATCTCTTTCGATAAAAAACCATTCAACAAAGGAACTCCAGCCATCGCTGCACTTGCAACTAGAGCGAGAGTTGCTGTAACAGGCATAGAGCGATAAAGCCCTGACAATTTACGCATATCACGTGTTCCTGTCTCGTGATCAATAATACCAGCAGCCATAAATAAAGAAGCTTTAAAAGTAGCATGGTTAGCCATATGGAAGATCGCTGCAACACATGCAAGTGGACTACCAAGGCTTAAAAGCGTGGTAATCAATCCAAGATGACTAATAGTTGAGTAAGCAAGCAGTCCTTTCAAGTCTTGCTGAAACATGGAAAAATAGGCACCAAGCAGCAATGTAGAGATTCCTGAAAAGCCAACCAGCCAAAACCAAGATTCTGTCCCAGAAAGCACAGGCCATAAACGCACAAGCAAAAACAATCCCGCCTTTACCATTGTTGCTGAATGCAAATAAGCCGATACGGGGGTTGGAGCAGCCATCGCATTGGGCAGCCAAAAATGAAAGGGAAACTGCGCACTTTTTGTTAATCCCCCCAATAAAATACAAATAAGGACAGGACTATAAAGAGAACTTGACCGGATCATATCTCCAGACTGCAGCACCTTATCCAAATCAAAACTGCCAACAATATACCCAATCAATAAAACCCCAATAAAAAGGGCAAAACCACCAAAACCTGTGATTGTTAGAGCCATACGTGCACCCTCACGCGCACTTGCATTATGGTACCAATAGCCGATCAACAAAAAAGAAAAAATACTAGTGAGTTCCCAAAAAATAACCAAAAATACGAGATTGCCTGATAAGACTATTCCCGTCATTGATCCCATAAAGGCCAAAAAAAAGGAAAAAAAACGCGGTACAGAATCTGCTGGATCCATGTAATAACGTGAATAAATGACAACAAGCAGCCCAATTCCTGTAATGAGCAAGCAAAAAAGCCACGACAAACCGTCTATACGGAGAATCAAATCGCTCCCCCATTCTGGAAGCCAAGAAATATCTAAACGCACTACGTGGTTTCCGCTAACTTCCGGATAAAGCATTATTGTAAAAATAAGACAGAAAAGTGCAACAATCCCAGCAAACCACGCTTCATTATTTTTTGCTGTCGAACGAAAAAAGCCAATGATAGCACTTCCACCAAAGGGAAGCAAAACGAGCAATACCAACATTGCTTCCCGTGTTGTCATTCTTTCAACTCCATCCTGTCCTTAATATTTTGTCATCGACAAAACAAAAACTTATATTCTCACCCCCCATTCCACACTTAATGATAATAAGATTTAATAAAACTTAAAAGCATTTAAATTTAAAAAAACAATGCTTGCATGAAAATGCTGTACACCACACAAATTCTCTCTTTATTGTAAGAACAATAACGCCCACGACAAGAAGCAATTAAAATTTTATTTAATAATTTCTATCCTTTAAAAAAGCGTGATAAACACTGTTTACGCCCCCCGTGAAAAGGCTGAAAACTATTATCATTTTTATTATAAGAGCGATAACGCGCACGGCAAGATTCAATATGTTGTTTAAGCATCCATGGCTCTTTTTTTTCTAATTTTTCCGAAGAAGACGTTAAAAACACTTTTTTAGCATCTGGTACAACTTTTAATGATGCGCCTTTTGTGCTTAAGTGCCGTGATGTAACAAATGCCACTTCAGGATACCACCAATTATCACTATATTTACGATAACCACGCCGATAATGACGATAACCTTTAAAACCATTAAGTTCTCTACGCCCCGTAAAAATCAAAGGCACCGAACTATCTTGGACAGAAGTCTGAGTAACCAGTTTGGCTTTAGCATAACTCCTATTTTTCCCCCAATTAACAAGAGTAGTTGTTATAATGAAAAAACTGCTAACCAATACAAAAGCTAAAGCATAATATAATTTTTTTTTCATACTCATAACGCAAAACTCAAAATAATAAACAACAGTAATTACAGAAAGCCTTTCTCTTGCTAGACAGAAACAGATTCTTTTCTTAAGACTCTTTTTTCTTGAGACATTCTGTTACTCTTTGTACTAAACGTTGATCTTGGTAATAAGATCCTTCAAAAAAGAATGAATAAATGATGATAAAAACCCCCTACTATCTTATAGACAAATCGAAACTCATCAAAAACATGCAAACAATTTCTCGTTTACGGGAAATGTCTGGAGCTAAAATTTTACTTGCTTTGAAATGTTTTGCCACATGGAGTGTTTTTGATTTAATGTCTGAGTTCATGGATGGAACCACATCATCATCCCTTTATGAGCTGCGTTTAGGAAGAGAAAAATTTGGCAAAGAAACACATGCTTATTCGGTTGCTTGGGCCGATCATGAAATTGATGAAGCCTGTAGCTATGCAGACAAAATTATCTTTAACTCAATCCAACAGCTTCAACGTTTTGCCAACGCTACCAAAACCATCCAACGGGGTTTGAGGTTAAATCCAGGAATCAGCGCATCCAATTTTGATCTTGCTAATCCCTCCCGCCCTTTTAGCCGCTTAGGCGAAACCAATCAAAGCGCTATAAAAGAAGTTCTACCCCTCATCAATGGCCTGATGATCCACAACAATTGCGAAAATGCTGATTTTAATCTTTTTAATCAAATGCTTGGGTATATGGAAGAAAAATTTGCAGAACTTTTTTCTGCTGTTGACTGGATAAGCCTTGGTGGTGGTATCCATTTTACCGCTGAAAATTATCCTTTAGAATCTTTCGCAAAACGTTTAAAACAATTTTCTAAAACCCATGGTGTTACTATTTTTCTAGAACCAGGAGAAGCTGCTATCACCAAAAGCACCACATTAGAAGTCAGTGTTCTTGACACATTGTATAATGAAAAGAATCTTGCCATCGTTGACAGCTCAATTGAAGCACATATGCTTGATCTTCTCATTTATCGTGAAAATGCCAAATTAGAACCCAATCAAGGTCCCCATGAAATCATGGTTTGTGGAAAATCTTGTCTTGCTGGTGATATTTTTGGAACATTTCAATTTCAACAACCTCTTAAAATAGGCGATCGGCTGTCTTTTCAGGATGCAGCAGGTTATACAATGGTCAAGAAAAACTGGTTTAATGGCGTTACAATGCCTGCTATTGTTCTCAAAGAATGCGATGGTACACTAACACTTCAACGCCAATTCAGCTATAACGACTATCAGAAAAGCCTTTCATAAAGATCAACCATAAAAACGTCATACAACAGTATTAAAAAGGAGATGAACCTACAATGAAAAAAAATGTTCTCATTATTGGTGCTGGAGGTGTTGCACAAGTTGTTGCACACAAATGTGCTCAAAACAACGATATTCTTGGTGAAATTCACATTGCTTCACGAACACTCAAAAAATGTGAAGCCATCATTGCTTCCATTAAAGAAAAAAACACAATGAAAGAACAGGGTGTTCTCAAAAGCCATTCGCTCAATGCCATGAATGTAGAAGAAACTATAAAGCTCATCCAAAAGACCAAATGCGAAATTGTCATTAATGTTGGTTCTGCCTTTCTTAATATGTCTGTTCTTTCAGCTTGTATTGAAACCAAATGCGCTTATATAGATACAGCGATTCATGAAGACCCGTTGAAAATCTGTGAAACACCTCCTTGGTATGGCAATTATGAATGGCCTCGGCGTCAAGAATGTGAAAAAGCTGGTATAACCGCTATTTTAGGAGCAGGTTTTGACCCAGGTGTAGTGAATGCTTACGCAGCATTAGCGCGTGATAATTATTTTGATAAAATCACAGATATTGATATTATTGATATTAATGCCGGAAATCATGGGCGTTGGTTTGCTACAAATTTTGATCCAGAAATTAACTTCCGTGAGTTTACAGGACAAGTATGGTCATGGCAAAATAAAAAATGGACTTCCAATAAAATGTTTGAAGTCAGCCATGAATGGGATCTTCCCGTTGTTGGAAAACAAAAAGCCTATATGACGGGACATGATGAAATTCATTCATTATCAAAAAATCTCGATGTGGAGAATGTCCGTTTCTGGATGGGATTTGGTGAACGTTATATCACTGTTTTTACGGTTCTAAAAAACCTCGGACTCTTATCCGAACAACCAATTAAAACGGCAGAAGGTCAAGAAGTCGTGCCCTTGAAAGTCGTGAAAGCCGTCTTACCCGACCCTTCCTCTCTCGCCCCAGACTACACAGGAAAAACCTGTATCGGAGATCTTATTAAAGGCGAAAAAGATGGACACCTGCGAGAAATTTTTATCTATAATATAGCCGATCACAAACAAGCTTTTCATGAAACTGGAGCACAAGGCATTTCCTATACCGCTGGCGTACCAGCCGCTGCTACAGCCCTTCTCATTGCTACAGGCGAATGGGATGTTAAGACTATGGTCAATGTAGAGGAATTACCACCCCGCCCTTTCCTTAAATATCTTGATCGTATGGGGCTTCCCACTTTTATAAGAGAACAACAAGAGGATAAAAAATTAGAATTTTAAATTTATACCTATAGAAAGCATATGCTTGATTTTTTAAGTTATCAGAAAACTGCCCAATGAAAACAAACTTAATATTCTCATGTAATTATGGTTTTCAAAAAAATTTTAGCTATTCGTTATATTTTGGCAACATTACGATTTCTTAACAACCTTAAAGAAGAGACATATCATCTTTCTAAGACATAACAAGCAATGATCAAGAAAAACAGAGAAGCAAAAACTAATTTAATCACACTGTATAACTTGTCATTATCATCAAAAAGATAGTGTGATAAAGAAAAGATATAAAAATACCGCTCTTTTAAAAAAGAGTGGTATTTTGTAGAATATTCAATCCCTCCCCTCTTTATCTTAAATGACAAAGATCCTTAACCCACTCCAATCATTAAACAATTAAATTTCTTTGAGCGAATTCCTCTTGGCTTCCCTCTTCATATGATTCATTTTCATATATAAAACATTGATTTATAACAATAAATATCATTTTCAACTTGATTAATAACGCTGAAAACTGTAATATTCTCTTATAAAAACTCTCAAATAATAAAGAGCTTTAGCAATATTGAGAACTGAAAAAGTGCATTCTAACGTCAGCGTATACGTTTACTAAACATAAAGATGATGATGCACAAATAGGTCTTATAACAATTTGAATGAATTTTATATATTTCAAGAGGAACTTTACAGCTATACCATTCACGAGCACCATCGTGAAGTAGGTTTGCGCATTTTGAGAGATGTGTTCTTAAAACAAAGCACGCAAATAGGCTCAGAACCCTATCCTAAATATTTTATAATAGTATAAAAAACCACCCCATATGTAAAACTTTACATAAACCAAACAAACACCACCGCTCTAAACGATAATGCACAACAGGATAATCAATAAAAACTACACAACTGAATTTTAAAACAGTAATTATCGAAAAGCATACAACAAACGGAATATTTCAATATAATTGGTTGTATTCCTTTTTAAAGTTTTAAAATGTTGTTGTATGCTTCACAAATATTTTCTGCCTCCTATGCCTTTTAAAATGTACTTTTTAAAAGCTTTTTAAATATGAAGTGGTTTAGCAAATGTTGCCAAAGCTGCCTCACGCACGGCTTCTGATAAAGTAGGATGTGCGTGGCAACAACGCCCCAGATCTTCTGATGAACCACCAAATTCCATTAAAACTGCAATTTCATGGATCATTTCACCAGCACCAAATCCAAGAATATGCCCCCCTAATACCCGATCTGTTTTTTTATCAGAAAGGATTTTAACGAACCCATCACTCTTTTGCATTGCACGTGCACGACCATTAGCCATAAAAGGAAATTTGCCAACATTATATTCAATACCAGCAGTTTTTAGCTCTTCTTCTGTCCTTCCTACACTCGCAATTTCCGGCTGCGTATAAACAACACTAGGAATGACATCAAAATTAACATGCCCTTTTTGACCTGCCAAAATTTCTGCCACAGCAACGCCTTCTTCCTCTGCTTTATGCGCTAACATTGGCCCTTTTACGACATCACCAATCGCATAAATTCCTGGAACATTCGTCTGCCAATGAGCATCAATTGCAATAAATCCGCGTTCATCTAACTGAACACCAGCCTCTTGTAAGCCAAGCCCCTCCGTATACGGAGAACGTCCAGTAGCAATAAGCACAACATCAGCCTCTAAAGTTTCAGCTGCGCCACCTTTGACGGCTTCAAAAGTCACCTGAGCAGTTGAGCCGGATTGTGTAACAGCTGTTACTTTTGTTCCCGTTTTATATTCTATCCCCTGTTTTTCCATTAATTTCTGAAATTGCCGTGAAACTTCACCATCCATTGAGCCCAAAATTTTATTAAGATACTCAATAATGGTAACTTTAGCACCTAAACGGCTCCAAACTGATCCAAGTTCTGAACCAATAACACCAGCACCCACTACAATCATATGCTCTGGTACTTTTTCAAGTGAAAGAGCTCCCGTAGAAGAAACAATAGTCTTTTCATCAATTTCAACATTCACCCCTGGAATGCCTGAACTCTCTGAACCGGTAGCAATAATAATATTTTTTGTTTCAATTGTTTGTTTATTACCATCTCTGGCAACAACCTCCACATGACCCGCACTCAAAATTTTGGCTGTCCCAAAAAAAGTATCAACTTTATTTTTTTTCATCAAAAAAGAAACACCACTTGTATTGGCTGTCACCACAGCTTTCTTATGAACCATCATTTGTTCAAGATTAAGCTTAGATTTACCAATAGAAATACCAAGCGTTTCAAAACCATGCTGGGTTTCAGAAAACACTTCTGAAGCATGCAACAATGCTTTAGAAGGAATACAACCAACATTGAGACATGTTCCTCCTAATGTTGTACGCTTTTCAATAATCGCTACTTTAAGCCCCAGTTGTGCAGCCTTTATTGCTGCTACATAACCTCCTGGACCTGCTCCGATCACAGCCACATCATAAGACATCCGTTTCTCCTTTCATCCTGAAAACTGTATTTTACAAATCAAGAACAAGGCGTTCCGGATCCTCTAAGCTTTCCTTAACACGTACAAGGAAAGTTACAGCTTCTTGCCCATCCACAATACGGTGATCGTAAGAAAGCGCTAAATACATCATGGGGCGGATCACAACTTGGCCCTCAACAACCATTGCTCGCTCTTTAATCGCATGCATTCCCAAAATACCAGATTGTGGTGCATTCAAAATCGGTGTTGACATCAACGATCCATACACACCACCATTGGTAATGGTAAAAGTTCCGCCCTGCATATCAGAAACGGCTAATTTTCCATCACGCGCAAGACGCCCCAAACGCCCAATCTCTTTTTCAATCTCTGCCAATGACATTTGATCTGCATCTCGCACCACTGGAACAACAAGCCCTTTATCCGTTCCAACAGCAATTCCGACATTGACATAGTTTTTGTAAACAATATCTGTCCCATCAATCTCGGCATTAACAGCGGGAAGTTCTTTTAATGCATGACAAACAGCCTTGGTAAAAAAACCCATAAAACCAAGTTTAACACCATGTTTCTTTTCAAAAAGATCCTTATAACGCTTGCGCAAATCCATCACCGCTGACATATCAACCTCATTAAATGTGGTTAACATTGCTGCTATATTTTGTGCATCTTTAAGACGGCGAGCAATTGTTTGACGCAATTTCGTCATACGAACCCGCTCTTCACGTGTTTCTTGAACAGGAGTTGCCGAAGAACTCGTCGCAGAAGAAGAGGGTGTAGGAGCATTTGTACTTTGTTTTAATCCACCAAGAACATCTTCTTTAAGAATTTGTCCACGTTTTCCAGAACCTGAAATATCGCTTTTTGCAACATTATTTTCAGCCATCAATTTTGCTGCTGAAGGAGAAGGAGGCATTGTACTGCTCGAAGCAGGCTTCTCCGATTCAGATGAAGCTGCTGGAACAAGTGTAGCAGAAGGTGAAGATGATTGGGAGACACCAGCTTCTCCAGCTTCCACCACTCCTAAAAGAGCATTTACTTCAACCGTATCGCCTTCTTTTGCAATGATTTCAGATAATTTTCCCGCAACAGGAGAAGGAACTTCAACGGTTACCTTATCAGTTTCTAATTCAACCAAAGGCTCATCCATAGCGACAGCTTCGCCAAGTTTTTTAAACCATTTGCCAATCGTTGCTTCGGTAACCGATTCGCCCAAAGTAGGAACACGAATTTCAGTAGTCATAATATTTTTCCATACATCAGAGTAGTAATAAATTAAGAACCTAACGCGTCTTTAAGAAACGCAGCCAGTTGTTCAAGGTGTTTCACCATTAACCCAGAGGCCGGTGACGCACTCGCAGGACGTCCTGCATAACGAGCACGTGAATATTGCGCATTAATATGCGTCAAAACCCATTCCAAATAAGGCTCAATAAATGACCAAGCCCCCATGTTTTTTGGTTCCTCTTGGCACCAAAAAACTTCCGCCTGCAAAAAGCGCGACAACACATTCACCAAAACTTTAGCAGGGAAAGGATAAAGTTGTTCAACACGAAGGAGGTAAACATCATCAATACCCTTTTTTTCACGTTCTTCATAAAGGTCGTAATAAACCTTACCAGTACAAAGAACGACACGGCGAATTTTATTATCTTTTTGCAACTTAATGACAGAATCTTTGAGACATTCTGCATCATCAAGCAAAACACGACAGAAACTTGTTTCTGGCCCCATTTCATTGAGAAGAGAAACAGCTCGCTTATGACGTAAAAGTGATTTCGGTGTCATCAAAATCAATGGCTTACGGAAATCACGCTTAATTTGTCGACGCAAAATATGAAAATAATTTGCAGGGGTTGTACAATTAGCAACCTGCATATTATCTTCCGCACAAAGTTGAAGAAACCGTTCTAAACGTGCAGAAGAATGCTCCGGCCCTTGCCCTTCAAAACCATGAGGCAATAAACACACAAGACCAGACATACGAAGCCACTTACGCTCCGCAGAAGAAATAAATTGGTCAAAAATGACCTGTGCACCATTGGAGAAATCACCAAATTGCGCTTCCCAAAGCGTTAAACCACGTGGTTCAGCAAGAGAATATCCATATTCAAAACCAAGAACAGCTTCTTCAGAAAGCATAGAATTAACAACTTCATAAAGCGCTTGCCCTTTTTGTAAATGATTCAAAGGAATATAACGCGCCTCATTTTCTTGGTCATAAAGAACTGAATGACGTTGCGAAAAAGTTCCCCGTTCAACATCCTCACCGGAAAGACGAACCGGTGCTCCTTCCAAACAAAGCGAACCAAAAGCTAGAGCTTCAGCGGTTGCCCAGTCAACACCCTCACCGGTTTCAAAAATTTTAGCACGATTATTTAAAAAACGTTGAATGGTTTTGTGAACGTGAAAACCTGCCGGAATTTCGACAATTTTTTGACCAATTTCCTTTAAAATTTTTAATTCAACACCGGTTGTTCTAGAATGTTGCTCATCAGAACTACTAAAAGCTTTGAGTCCCGTCCAGCTTCCATCAAGCCAATCAGCCTTATTAGGCTTATAAGAAGCACTTGCTTCAAATTCACCTTCAAGCTTATCGCGCCATAATTTTTTTTGTTGCTCAATCTCTTCTAGAGAAATCACCCCTTCTGCTACCAATTGGTCACTATAAAGTTGAAGTGTTGTTTTATGATTACGAATTGCCTTGTACATAAGTGGCTGCGTAAAGGAAGGCTCATCACCTTCATTATGCCCATAACGGCGATAACAAAACATATCAATAACCGCTGGTTTATGGAAAATTTGGCGAAACTCTGTTGCTATTTTTGCAACAAAAACAACTGCCTCAGGATCATCACCATTCACATGGAAAATTGGTGCATCAATCATTTTTGCAACATCTGATGGATAAGGCGAAGAACGTGAAAAACGCGGAGATGTTGTAAAACCAATCTGATTATTGATAATCACATGAAGTGAGCCTGCAACACGATAACCTTTAAGACCTGAAAGACCAAAAGTTTCTTGGATAACGCCTTGTCCTGCAAAAGCAGCATCACCATGAATAAGCAGTGGCATCACTTTTGAACGCTCACTTAATGAGAGTAAATCAGTATGTGCAGGTCCCATAAGTTGATCTTGTTTAGCGCGTGCTTTTCCTATAACAACCGGATCAACAATCTCAAGATGAGATGGATTGGCCAACAGCGATAAATGAACTTTTTTACCATCAAATTCAAGATCAGCTGAAGTTCCCAAATGATATTTGACATCACCGGATCCCTCCACATCATCAGGCTTATAAGATCCCCCTTTGAACTCATGAAAAATAGCCCTATGCGGCTTGGCAAGAACTTGTGAAAGAACATTTAAACGACCACGATGTGCCATTCCTAAAATAACTTCCCTAACCCCTAAAGCACTACCACATTTGATAATCTGTTCAAGAGCGGGAATCAGCGCTTCACCACCATCGAGTCCAAAACGCTTTGTACCTTTATATTTAGTGTCTAAAAACTGTTCGAAACCTTCCGCCTGAATAAGCTTATTAAGGATAGCTTTCTTGTCTTGTTGTGTGAAAGAAGTTTTTTCATCTCGCCCTTCAATGCGTTCTTGAAGCCATGCTTTCTGAACCGGATCAGAAACATGCATATATTCCACACCGATTGTTGAACAATAAGTACGGTTGAGAATTTCAAGCATTTGTGGAATAGTTGCATATTCCAACCCTAAAACATTATCAATAAAAATGGGACGCTCATAATCAGCTGGAGTAAAACCATAAGCTTCTGGAGAAAGTTCCTTATAATCTTCTTGTTTTTCGGCCAATTGAAGAGGGTCAAGCCGCGCACGAAGATGCCCCCGTGCTCGAAAAGCACGAATCATTATAATTGCATGAACGGAATCACGTGTTGCACGAATAACATCTTGCTCACTGGAAGTTTTTCCCTTTTGTGCAGCACCTGTTATTGCTTTTTCCTTTAATTTATCACCAATATATTTTTCAAGAGAAGACCAATCACCATCAAGAGCAGAAACCAATTCTCCATTTGCCTTTACTGGCCAATGATCACTTTGCCATGTCGCCCCTTCAGCATTTCTGAGAACATCTTCTTTATTATCATGAAGTCCTTCAAAAAAAGCACGCCACTGTGAATCAACACTGGTAGGATCTTTTTCATATTGAGCATAAAGCTGATCTATATAATCCGCATTGCCACCATAAAGAAATGATGTCTGTGCAAAAAGGCTCTTTATTTCGTCCTGCCTTGCCATATACCTCTCCGGAACATCTATTCCGTCTCCTTATATCTCTTTTCGACCTTTTAATGCTTACAAAACAAGCAATGATTCAAACATTCAAAAAAATTTTACCTTTTTATACTCAAGTTTTTTCACCTGAATCTAAGAACTTTTTCTTATTCAGATGAAATTTTCTTTTAGCCCTTCAAAACTGACATCAAAGTCTTACCTATCTGTGATGGTGAAGGAGACACTCGAATCCCTGCTGATTCCATTGCCGCAATTTTATCTTCTGCTCCACCTTTACCACCAGAAATAACAGCACCAGCATGTCCCATTGTACGTCCTGGAGGAGCTGTACGGCCAGCAATAAAGCCAACAACTGGTTTTTTACGACCTTTTTTTGCTTCATCTTGCAGAAACTGTGCTGCTTCTTCTTCAGCAGAACCACCAATCTCCCCAATCATAACAATAGACTGAGTTTCATCATCCGCTAAAAACATTTCCAACACATCAATAAATTCAGTGCCCTTAACAGGGTCGCCACCAATCCCTATCGCAGTTGTTTGCCCGAGACCTTCCTGACTCGTTTGAAAAACGGCTTCATAAGTTAAAGTTCCCGACCTCGAAACAACCCCAACAGAACCTTTTCTAAAAATAGAACCAGGCATAATACCAATTTTACATTCATTTGGTGTAAGAATACCAGGACAATTAGGACCGATAAGACGAGACTTTGAGTTTTCTAACCGCGCCTTCACTTTAACCATATCCATAACGGGAATACCTTCCGTAATACAGATAATTAAACGAACTTCAGCTTCAATAGCCTCTATAATAGCTGCCGCAGCCCCTGCAGGCGGAACATAAATAACAGAAGCATCCGCGCCTGTTTTTTCCTTTGCTTCTGCAACATTAGCAAAGATAGGAAGAGTTTCGCCTTTTGAACCTTCCCATGTTTCT
Organism: Bartonella sp. MU37NMGALS; assembly: GCF_042194015.1. Taxonomy (NCBI): domain Bacteria; kingdom Pseudomonadati; phylum Pseudomonadota; class Alphaproteobacteria; order Hyphomicrobiales; family Bartonellaceae; genus Bartonella; species Bartonella sp. MU37NMGALS. The sequence goes on along the minus strand of NZ_JBHIML010000003.1, from coordinate 200,771 downwards.
CCACCCTTTTTAGGATTAACACCCCCAACCATTTGCGTACCATGATAAGCAAGCGCCTGTTCTGTATGAAATGTTCCTGTTTTTCCTGTAAGCCCTTGAACTAGAACTTTTGTCTCTTTATTCACAAGAATCGACACGGCTTAAGCTCCCTTCACGGCTGCAACAATTTTTTGAGCAGCATCATCTAAATCATCAGCAGGAATAACATTCAAACCACTTTCATTGATAATTGCTTTACCCTGCTCAACATTAGTGCCTTCAAGACGAACAACTAAGGGAACCTTTAAACCAACCTCACGAACAGCAGCAACCACACCTTCAGCAATGACATCACAACGCATAATACCACCAAAAATGTTAACCAAAATGCCCTTAACATTTGGATCGGCCGTAATAATTTTAAAAGCAGCTGTCACCTTTTCTTTTGACGCTCCACCACCAACGTCAAGAAAATTTGCAGGCTCAGCTCCATAGAGTTTGATAATATCCATTGTTGCCATAGCAAGACCCGCACCATTAACCATGCAGCCAATTGTACCCTCAAGAGCAACATAAGCAAGATCATGCTTTGATGCTTCAATTTCTTTTGGATCCTCTTCTGAAAGATCGCGTAATTCTAAAATATCTGGATGACGAAATAGAGCATTATTATCAAAAGAAACTTTTGCATCAAGAACACGTAAACGACCATCTTTCATCACAATAAGCGGATTGATTTCTAAAAGGCTCATATCTTTTTCACAAAATGCCTTATAGAGAATCGGAAAAAGCTTTTCACCATCTTCTCGCGCACTACTTTGTAGTTTCAATGCATCACAAAGTCTTGCACAATCAACCGAAGTAACACCCTCTACAGCATCAATGGGAAGCGTGAATATTTTTTCTGGTGTCTCTTCAGCAACCGTTTCAATATCCATTCCACCTTCTGTTGAAACAACAAAAGCAATTCGACCAACGCCACGATCAACCAAAAGTGAAAGATAAAGCTCCCTTTCAATATCGGCACCATCCTCAATGTAAAGACGATTGACCTGCTTACCCTCTGGACCCGTTTGTTTGGTTACCAAAGTTTTACCAAGCATTTCTTGAACATTTGCAACAACTTCTTCAACAGATTTTGCAAGCCGAACACCACCCTTTGCATCAGGACCAAGTTCTTTAAACTTACCCTTACCACGACCACCAGCGTGTATCTGACTTTTAACCACATAGAGAGGTCCGGGCAATTTTTCCACCCATTTTTCAGCTTGCTCTACAGAATAAACAGCGACACCATTTGCAATTGGTGCTCCATATTCATGAAGCAGACGTTTGGCCTGATACTCATGGATATTCATGCATTTGTCCTTTTCTTTTATGGATCATTATTAATCCTAAAGTTTTAATATTCTAAATACTTAGTTTTAATGAATTAAATCTTGTTCAATTTACTTGAGACTAGGCACAAGAGCAATACAAGCTTTACAAAGCTTTTTAACTGCATTTACTGAATGATCAAAAGCATCTCTTTCTTCTTTATCAAGATCAATTTCAATGACTCGCTCAACACCACCTGCACCAATTACAACAGGAACACCAACGTAGGTATCATTAACCCCATATTCTCCTGAAAGATAAGCTGCAACAGGCACAACACGCTTAGTGTCCTTTAAATAGGCCTCAGCCATAGAAACAGCAGAAGCTGCTGGTGCATAATAAGCAGAACCTGTTTTTAACAAACCAACAATTTCTGCACCACCATCACGGGTACGCTGGATAATTTGATCAATTCTTTCCTGTGTCGTCCAGCCCATCTTTACAAGATCAGGCAAAGAAATACCACCAACCGTTGAATAACGCACGAGAGGAACCATTGAATCACCGTGCCCTCCTAAAACAAACGCTGTCACATCTTTAACAGAGACCTTAAATTCCTCAGATAAGAAATGACGAAAACGTGCTGAATCAAGAACACCAGCCATACCAACCACTTTATGTGTAGGGAGACCTGAAAATTTCTGCAATGCCCACACCATCGCATCAAGGGGATTGGTAATACAAATAACAAATGCTGAAGACGCGTATTTTTTAATTCCAGCTCCAACTTGTTCCATCACCTTTAAATTAATGCCCAAAAGATCATCCCGGCTCATACCAGGTTTTCGCGCAACGCCTGCTGTTACAATAACAACATCAGATCCTTCAATTGCTTCATAAGCATTAGCACCTTTTAAACTGATATCAAAACCGTCGACGGGAGAAGATTCGGCGATATCTAGAGCCTTACCTTGTGGCACACCTTCCGCAATATCAAATAAAACAACATCACCAAGTTCTTTAAGCCCAATAATATGTGCTAAAGTACCACCAATCATACCTGAACCAATGAGAGCTATTTTTTTTCGTGCCATTTTATTTTTTCCTAACTTTTAGATAATTCAGCGCACACCCATCAGCGTCCCTATACTGAATATTTTTGACTTCAACCATATTCAAACAATATCATAAAAAGGAGTAAAGAAATGAAATTTACAAATTTTTCTCCTTACAGAAACAACAAACCTCCGCTGAAACAACTATTAGAAAATTATCACGATGTATCGATAAAGTGAATTTAAAAAAAATACAACAGAATTATTACGTTTCTTTAATTTCAAAGAGTTATTGTTTTTACAGTTTACGTAAAGGTAAAAGTATAATCAATGCTTCTTCTTCAAAAGAAAATGTTCTTCCCAAAGTTTTAAATAATTGTGGCTTTGCATTTCAAAAAGACGTGACTGTGTTCTTTGAAATTCAAATGTTTCCGTAATCTGTGCATTCCCTTTATACAAATCCCCCACCTCTGCCGCTGCCGACATAAATAACCGTATGTGGCGCTCATAAAGAATATCAATAAGCAAAATAAACCGTTTTGTTTCATTGCGACATGTATCATCCATGACCGGTACATTATCAATAAAAATCGTATGATAACGCTCCCCTAATACCAAATACTCAGCCGCTGCCAAAGGCTTTGCACATAAATCTCCATAATCAAAGCGTGCACATCCTGCACCAACGCGCGGAATAGGAATAAGGCGCCCTTTTATAGAAAGCTCATCAGATATCTCCTTATGTCCTTGCAATACAAATGCCCATGCTTGATCCATGCATTCATCTGCTTTTTTTCCTAAAGGTGCTACATACACAGGCTGTAGATTTGATTTTTCAAGACGATAATCTGTTTTTGCATCAAGATTAACAACACGAACATATGCTTTCAAAACTTGAATAAAAGGCAAAAAGAGTTCACGATTTAAACCGTTACAATAAAGGTTATCCGGCGCCACATTTGAAGTCGCAATAAAGAAAATTCCTTTATCAAACAAAGCAGAAATAAGCCGCCCCAACACCATAGCATCAGCAATATCTGTTACACTAAACTCATCAAAACAAAGTACCTTTGCTTCTCGTGCAAGATCTTCAGCAACAGCTAAAATAGGATTATCTTGTTTAAATTTTTCACCCCCAGATGCTTGACGATAAAAATTAATACGCTCATGCACATCAGTCATAAAATCATTAAAATGAGCACGCTTTTTATGACCTTTAGGCAAACAAGAAAAGAACAAATCCATCAACATAGTTTTGCCCCGTCCTACTTCACCAAAAACATATAATCCCTGAAAAGAACCTTTTTCATCCCCTTGTTTTACAACACAAGAAATATTTTGTTTTTTTCTTTTAAATATTCTATTAAAGAAAGAGCAAAATTTCCAAGTCCAAGGACGAGAGATGTTTTGTTCCGCAATTTTTTTTAATAAATGATCAAAATATTCTGTTATAGCTAATTGAGCGGGATCAAAACAAACCTCTCCTTTAGAGACAAGCTCTTTATAACGTGTTGAAACGAGAATCATCCAAACAACCTTTTTCAAACCGTTCTCAATGAAGAATATAAATACTTTTCACGAATCTGTCCGTCTAGCTTAGTTTTTCATAAACGATCAAAAATGATTTAACGACTTAAAACAACGGGATGATCATCAAGTGTACGTCCCTCAAAACGATCAACATTTGAAGAGTAGAGAGCAAGGATAACACGTCCAGAGTTATTATAAAAATATAATCTTTTTCCTTTAACAGCCCACGATCTCACTTGAGAAGCAATTCCTGGACAGTGTAAAGGACCAGCACGGTACCCTTGTCCAAACTTTGTTTGCGGCGTTGCGATCCGGCAAACTTTACCCCCCATAGAAAGATTCCATACACCAGCAACACTTGCAGGAAATAAATCAGTAGCATTACTTGGCAATTCGAGACTAGCCATTCGTCCATCACTCTGAGAATCTCCCTTCTCATACATCGAAGCGTTTGCTGCCTCAGATATCGACGAAGAAGTAGATGACAGATCAGACACTTCCAATGTTGTCATTTGTTGAGATGGATAAAAAACTTCTAATGCGTTACTACCGTCATTACTGTCAAACCGTGTTGTTGAACATCCCCCTAAAAGCATTACAGTTGATAGTGCAACGAAAAACGAAATTTTTGAAAACGACATATCTGTACTCTCTCCCACGACAATAAATAAGTTCACAAAGAAATTAAGTGAATATTTGTTATAGTTACAAAGATAAATTAACAAATTAAAAAAATAGGTTAAAATCATTTATTTTAAACGAAATAATTTATGTACCCAATTTTATATTTATTAAACACTAGAAATTTATAAGATTTTCAGTCATATATCTCTTTATAAGTAATCATTAGAAATAGAGAAGTTTCATGAAAACGCCATTTAGCAAAATGGACGGTCTTGGAAATCAAATTATTGTTGTTGATATGCGTGAAAGCACTCATACTCTTACATCGCAAGCAATCCTCGCTTTGTCGGCAGATCCCGAAATGCATTTTGATCAAATCATGGCTATCCACACACCAACCCAGAAAAAAGCCGACTTCCGCATAGAAATATGGAATGCCGACGGATCAATGGCTAAAGCTTGTGGCAATGGTACCCGCTGTGTTGTTGCATGGCTTAAAAATCACAATTTTGGTGAAAAATTTCGTTTAGAAACTCCCGCTGGAATTATTGAAGGGAAATATCAAACCGATAATCTCATTTCTGTTGATATGGGATGCCCAAATTTCAATGCAAAAGAGATGCCTGTTTCACGTGAAATAGTTGATACCAATCACGTAGAAATTACGGCTGGTCCCCTAAAAGATGCTTGTCTCATATCCATTGGCAATCTCCATGCTATCTTTTTTGTTGAAAATGATATTCAACATATTCCATTAGAAAAATATGGGCCGAAACTTGAACATGATCCCCTATTTCCCGAACAGTGCAATATTTCCATTGCTTGCATAACGTCAAAGAAAAGTCTAAATTTACGGACATGGGAGCGAGGAGCAGGATTAACACAAGCATGTGGGAGTGCTGCCTGTGCAAGTGCAGTGGCTGCTTATCGTCGTGGTCTCACACAACGCCATATTGATGTAAACTTACCAAAGGGAACACTTAATATTTTTTACCGAGAAGACGATCACGTTATTATGATAGGACCAATAAAATATCAATTTAGTGGTTTTTTAAGCCCTCTAACAGGGTGCTATAAAAAGGATCACTCCTGATGGCAATAGAAATTGTAACTTTTGGTTGTCGACTTAATAGCTACGAATCGGAAATCATTCGCAAAGAAAGTACTTTTTCAGGGCTAGATCAGCTTAAAGATGGTGCTATTATCTTTAATACTTGTGCTGTCACTGCCGAAGCCGTACGACAAGCAAAACAAGCTATCCGCAAAGCACGACGTGAAAATCCTCATGCACGTATCATTGTAACAGGGTGTGCAGCCCAAACAGAAGGGCAAAATTTTGCCTCAATGACAGAAGTGGATCTCGTTTTAGGAAACGAAGATAAACTTCACGCCCATTCTTATCGTCAACTTCCTGATTTTGGTATTAACCATTCCGAAAAAGTGCGTATCAATGACATTATGGAAGTACAAAAAATTGCTCCACATATGGTCAGTGCAATGCAAGAGCGCACCCGCGCTTTTGTACAGGTACAAAATGGATGTGATCATCGCTGTACATTTTGCATTATTCCTTATGGACGAGGATCATCTCGCTCAGTTCCCATGGGTGCTGTCATAGAACAAATTAAAAAGCTGGTAGGTGAGGGTATCCAAGAAGTGGTCCTTACAGGTGTTGATCTTACAAGTTATGGTCACGATCTTCCTGGAAAAGCTACTCTAGGAAAATTAACTTCAGCAATTTTGCATCATGTCCCTGACTTAGCGCGATTACGCCTCTCATCTATTGACTCAATTGAAGCAGACGAAGAACTCATCAATCTTTTAGCTTATGAAACAAGGATCATGCCCCATTTGCATTTATCTTTGCAAGCAGGTGATAATATGATTTTAAAACGGATGAAACGGCGACACTTACGCGAACATGCTATTCAATTTTGCCAAGAATTGCGTGCCAAACGTCCTACAATGGTTTATGGTGCCGACTTAATTGCTGGTTTTCCTACAGAAACAGAAGAGATGTTTCAAAACAGTCTTATTTTAATCAAAGATTGTAATTTAACCCATCTCCATGTCTTCCCCTTTAGTCCAAGAGAAGGAACACCTGCCGCACGTATGCCACAAATCAACCGTAAAATAGTTAAGATGCGTGCTGAAAAATTACGTAAAGCAGGTGAGGAGGCTTACCAAAAGCATCTTGCTCATTTACAAAACAGTCTACAAACAATTCTCGTTGAAAAAGATGAAATCGGACGAACAGAAGATTATACTCTTGTACAAGTTAAAGGTGCAAAAGCAGGAACAATTGTTCAAGCCCTTATCGTTGATCATGATGGCGATAAATTGATTGCTATCCTTCCAAAATTAAACGCTGCTTGAGCAGGAAAATTCTTATGACGAAATCTTTTATAAAAAAAATATTCTCTTTTAACAAATCTCAAGAGCAGGAAATGGAACAACAGATTTCTATTCCTGATAAAAGCGGTGTAATGGAAGAAAATAAAGACAAAAATGAAAGGACAAAAAATAACCAAATCTCTATAGACACAGAAAAAGAAGAACAAACAAAAAATCGAGAGTCAACACTTACAAAATATGATGAAAAATCTCCATTTCTAGAATCTCATTCTGATAAAATTCCTCTTTCTGGTAAAATTATTGTCACAGACAACATCCGTGAAAAAAAGAATGAAGAAATTTTATCTGAACTTTCTGTTGAACAAAAAAGGATAGCGTGGTTTGGGCGCCTTAAAAAAAGTCTATCCCTTTCTTCACAACGCCTAAGCGGATCAATTGGCGACCTCTTTGTTAAAAGAAAACTTGATGAAGATACATTGCAAGAGCTCGAAGATATCCTTATCCAAGCTGATCTTGGAGTAGAAACGGCGACACGCATCACAAATACTTTAGCTTCCAGTCGTTACGGAAAAGATCTTTCCCCAGACGATATTCATACTATTGTAGCTAATGAGGTCAAAAAAGTTCTGGAACCTGTTGCAATTCCATTAGAACTTGATCTCAGCTATAAACCTCATGTTATTTTGCTGGTAGGTGTAAATGGAACTGGAAAAACGACAACAATCGGAAAACTTGCAGCAAAATTAACAGCAGGAGGATTAAAAGTTGTGCTTGCAGCTGGTGACACTTTCCGAGCCGCAGCTATTGAACAATTGCATATTTGGGGTAAACATACTGATTCTCCTGTTATTTCGACAAAATTGGGTGCAGATGCCGCTAGCTTAGCCTTTGATGCTTATGAAAAAGCAAAAAAAGCAAACAGTGATGTATTAATTATTGATACAGCAGGGCGTTTACAAAATAAATCTGAATTGATGGATGAGTTAGCAAAAATTATTCGTGTTTTAAAGAAACACACACCCCAAGCACCCCATACAATCCTTCAAACGCTTGATGCAACTACCGGGCAAAATGCACTCAACCAAGTAGGGATTTTCCGTGATATTGCTGGTGTTAATGGTTTAGTCATGACAAAGCTGGATGGAACCGCACGAGGAGGAATTCTTGTCGCTATAGCAGCAAAATATAAATTACCCGTTTATTTTATCGGTATAGGAGAAAATATTGAAGACCTTCAACCTTTTTCTGCTTCTGACTTTGCCGAAACTATCGCAGGAAAACATACATGAAACAGCCTTTATCTAACTCTAATTCACGCAATAATTCTGAAAAAAATATGAATAACAATAAGAAAAATCCCCTCTCACCAACACTTAAGTTCCTCTTAGAAATGGGGCCTTTGGTTGCTTTCTTTTTTGCCAATTATAAAGGAGAATGGTTGATAAAAAACATTGGATTTTTTCAAAATTTTAGTAAACCTATTTTCCCTGCAACAGCTATTTTTATGGTAGCGATTATTATTTCTCTAAGCTTATCATGGATCCTTGCAAGACAAATTCCTATTATGCCTCTTCTTTCAGGAATATTTGTTCTAGTCTTTGGATTTTTAACTCTTTGGCTTCATAATGATACTTTCATCAAAATGAAACCAACAATTATTAATAGCTTATTTGCGCTCATTCTCTTTGGTGGGATGTTTTTTAAAAAACCACTTTTACGTTATGCTCTTGATTCTACCTTAAAACTTGATGATTTAGGTTGGCAAAAACTTACCTATCGTTGGGCGTTTTTTTTCATTTTTCTTGCCCTTTTGAATGAAATAATTTGGCGTAATTTTAGCGATAATTTCTGGACAAGTTTCAAAGTATTTGGCGTCATGCCTATAACAGTCCTTTTCATGATTACCCAAATGCCTATAATTATAAAACATTCAAAAGGACTTTTTACAGAAGATGACAAATCTGATTCGTAAAAAATCACTACTACTGATTATTTTATAGATTCATCTCCAAACACTGTTTGGGAGAAAAGATATGTTGATTGAACAGTTTATTTGTCGAGAAGACAATTTCGGTGTACTCATTCATGATGAAAAAAGTGGTATGACAGCTGCAATAGATGCTCCTGAAGGTGAAGCGATTCATAACGCCTTAAAACGTCACAATTGGACACTTCAGACTATTTTTGTAACTCATCATCATCACGATCATGTAGCAGCCATAGCAGAATTAAAACAAGTTTACAACGCTATGGTTATTGGACCAGAAGCAGAGAAAGAAAAGATTAATCATCTTGATCAAACACTTCAACCTGATGAAAATCTTTTCTTTGGCACGCACCCGCTTTTAGCTCTTTCAACACCTGGTCACACTTTGGGCGCATTATCTTATTATTTTCCTGAAAAGAGTTTACTCTTTGCTGGAGATACACTTTTCTCCCTCGGTTGTGGACGCCTTTTCGAAGGAACACCTACTCAAATGCTCAACTCTTTAAAAAAGCTTCGTCAACTTCCCGATAAAACACTTATTTATTGTGGTCATGAATATACCAAAACCAATGCTCTTTTCGCATTAACACTTGATCCACATAATCAGAAACTTCGTCAAAGAGTAGAAGAAGTTTTTTTTCTACGTGCAAAAAACGCTATGACTTTACCAGTCACTTTAGGGCAAGAAAAAGCCACCAATCCCTTTCTCCGCTGGGATGATAGTGTGTTGCGAAGAAACCTTTCAATGGAAAAAGAAACAGATGAAAACGTCTTTGCTGAAATTCGAAGAAGAAAGAATAACTTTTAACCATGCTTAAGTTCGTATTACGTTTTTTCCTTCTTTTTCTTTTAGTGATACATACTCAACTAACGATGGCAGAGGAAAAGGAAACAGATAATCAATTCGATTTCCCGTATTTCATTGAAAATTACCCTTTAACAGAAGATTTTCTCTTAAAAATGGAACAAATTGTAAAAGAGTATGAAAATTTACCGCCAGAATTAATAAATATTTTAAAAAACAATAACATCACGCCTAAAGATTTTCATCTTGGTTGCAATGCGATTGTAATAACATTAGGAACGCTTGCTTGGAATCTTGAATTTGATAAAAAAAACGGCGTTTTTTTAAGCAATTTGGAATTTGGTAAAAAACATATGGATAGAATATCGATTGTTACAAGAAAAATTTGTAACGATCCTACTTTAAAAAATTGATTGAATTCATAAATGAATAAAAATTCGCTGAAATACGAAAAAGAAAGGATCATTTTTAATCATGTTTAAATTTTTAGTGTGTTTTTTCTTCATTTTTTCTTTTGTATCATACGCTCAAGAAAAAAAACAAGAAACAGATAATTCTTCTCTTATATCACCTCTCTTTGCAAATTATCCCTTAACAGAAAATCTTCTTTTAAAGCTGGAAAAAATTGAAAAAGAATGTAAAAACTTACTTCCAGAAATAAAAAATGATCTTATCACTTATGATTCTAGTATCCACTCTAGTATTGAAAACTTCACTACCTATATTTCTAGTAAACCAAAACTTTTGAATATTTTAAAAAAAAATGATATAAAACCAAAAGATTTTGCTGCTGGAACCTTAGCACTCAAAGAAATATCAGCGCTTCTTGCATTTGTACCTGAACAGGAATATTCTACTGAGAAAAATACTATCTTTTTAAACAATATTGAATTTGTTAAAAAACATTTTTACAAAGCAACAATTCTTTCAGAGAGCTGTGAAAAACTCATTTTGAGCAACTAATCAGTTATGAAACGTTAGAAAATATTATCCCATTAATCCAATTCTAATAAAGAAGTCAGTGTATTAAAAAAACACCGTGTTTTTATCATTCCTAATAATTGTGTTATTTCAATTATATTTACAAATGTTTTTCTATAAATAAAGAACAACAGATAAAAAATTTTTTATTGAAATTCAAAAAAGAAAGGATAATTTTTAGTCATGTTTAAATTTTTAGTGTGTTTTTTCTTCATTTTTTCTTTTATATCATACGCTCAAGAAAAAAAACAAGAAATAGATGGTCCTTCTTTTATACCATCTTTCATTGCAAATTATCCCTTAACAGAAGATCTTCTTTTAAAGCTGGAAAAAATCAACGCAGAATGTAAAAATTTATCTTTAGAACCAGAACAAACAAATACAAAAAGTGATCTCAGTACTTATAATGATAATATTGAAAAATACGCTGCCTATATTTCTAGTAAACCAAAACTTGTGAATATTTTAAAAGAAAATAATATGACATCAAAAGATTTTGTTGTTGCTCACCTAGCACTTCAAGCTACATTATATGTACTTACTGATGAGGAAAATTCTACTTATGAAAAAAACGTTTTACCTTCAAGCAATATAGAATTTGCTAAAGAGCATATGTATAGAATAATCAAAATTTTAAAAGATAACTGTTAGAAAATCTTTTTAGAACAATTAATTAACTTTGTAAACGCCGACAAATTTCATCTAATTGTTCTAATGAAGAGTAATGTATTTTTAAATCGCCACCTTTTTTACTATGTCGAATAATAACTTTCATTCCTATCACATCTGCAAGTAATTTTTCTAAAGATTTTGTTTCAGTATCTTTTTCCGTATTGGTACGCTTTTTAGCTTTAGGATTCGCTTTCTCATATGCAAGTATTTCTGTTTGGCGCACAGAAAGCCCTTCGCGAATAATTTTTTCGGCTAAATTCTGTGGATTATCAACAGTTATAAGACAACGTGCATGACCTGCGGAAAGTTGCCCATCAGTTAAGAATTGTTGCACTTTTTCTGGAAGTTTTAACAAACGAAGCGTATTTGCAACATGACTACGACTTTTTCCTATAACTTGCGCTAAATCTACTTGCGTATAATCATGTTCATTTAGAAGCATCTCATATCCCTTTGCTTCTTCAATAGGATTAAGATCGGCACGTTGAACATTTTCAATAATTGCCAATTCCAAAGCCGTTTTATCATCTACATCGCGGATAATAACTGGCAATTGGCTTAAATTGGCACGTTGTGCAGCACGCCAACGCCGTTCACCAGCGATCAATTCAAACCGATGAGGATAATCTCTTGAAGGTCTAACAATAACAGGTTGAACCACACCATGCTGACGAATTGATTGTGCTAAATTATCAAGTTCTGAATCGGTAAAATGGCGTCGCGGATTATGTGGATTGCACGAAATAGATTCAAGTGGAACAAATCGTTCAGAAACAGAAGAAACTGTATTGGACTCTGTAAATTTGTCAGTATTTGATGAACGTGTAAGATCGCTGTTTAAACTGATATCCCCAATTAATGCCGCTAATCCACGACCCAGTCTTTTTTTTGATTGATCATCATTCATAATTTTGCTCTTTAAATTTTTAGTTTATTTTTTTAAGCAGCAGCACGTGCTTGTTTTTCACGTTGAATCATTTCTGATGCTAGACGCAAATAAGCTTGGCTCCCAGCACATTTGAGATCATAAAGCAATACAGGTTTTCCAAAAGAGGGCGCTTCTGATACTCTTACATTTCGTGGAATAACAGTACGATAAACCTTATCTCCCATAAAAGAACGTACATCTTCAACAACTTGATTTGAAAGATTATTACGTCCATCATACATTGTTAGAACAATACCTTGGATTTCTAAAGATGGATTAAGTACGGATCGCACTTGTTTTACTGTTTCAAGTAATTGACTTAAACCTTCAAGTGCTAAAAATTCACACTGCATAGGCACTAAAACAGAATCCGCAGCCCCCATAGCATTAAGTGTTAAAAGATTAAGGGAGGGGGGACAATCAATTAAAATATAATTGAATTTTTTTTCCATTTCCGGATCATCATAGAGTGCTTTACGTAAGCGTTGTATGCGATCTTGTGATGAAGAAATTTCCATTTCCACACCTAAAAGATCAAGTGTAGAGGGAACTATATAAAGATTGGGTACTGCTGTTTTTAAAGCCGCCTGTGTAATTGAAACTCCCGAAACTAAAACATCATAAGAAGACAAAGGACGGTTATTACGATCAATCCCTAAACCTGTACTAGCATTACCTTGTGGATCAACATCCATAATAAGGACATTTTCACCTATAGCCGCTAAAGCTGTTGCAAGATTAATTGCTGTGGTTGTTTTTCCGACTCCACCCTTTTGGTTTGCAATAGCGATAATTCGTGTTTCGCTCATTTTGCTCTACCCTCTATATGATCGAATATGAGAAATTTCCAAAATAACAGAATTTTCATCAACTTTACTTTTATGTTTTAACAGATCAAAGTGCCAATTGGCAGAGGCATTTTTTATTTCTGTAGCGTAATCCCGACCTTTTTGCAAAAGAGCGATTGTTTTTTCTGTTAATAAAGGAAAAATAAGTTGTAGAAGACTATTGAGCGGCGCTAATCCCCGTGCCGTTATAATATCAGATACGGGAATTTTTTGATATACATCTTCAATTCTAGCGTGATAAACCGTTGCTGGAAGATTAAGTTGAGAAATAACTGTTCGCAAAAAAGCAACTTTTTTCCCATTACTTTCAACAAGATTAATATGTCCTACTTTTTTTTCTTTCAAAAAGATAGCAATCACAATTGCAGGAAAACCTCCTCCTGATCCTAAATCACACCAATGTAAAGAATGAGCATACAAAGGAAAAATTTGTGCTGAATCTAGAATATGCCGTGTCCATAGATCTGGTATTGTTGTAGCAGATATCAAATTAATATGTGCATTCCATTGAAGTATTAAAGACTCAAACTGAATTAAATTTTCCATCGTTTCACGTGAAACAGAAGGAACAATATTTAATAATTGTTGATATTTTTTTTCTGTAGAAAAATCCATTAAGCTGTTTTAGCCTTTTCACGTCGTTGACGTTGAATATATGTAATAATAAGCGATAACGCGGCGGGTGTCATGCCATCAATTTTTTGTGCATCAGCAATTGAACGCGGCGACACTTCTTGAATTTTTGATTTAAGTTCATTTGAAAGACCTGAAATTGCCTGAATATCAAGAGAAGAAGGAATTTCTAAACGCTCATCTCTCTGAAGAGAAGCAATATCTTGTGCTTGTTTATCTAAATAAACCGCATATTGTGCCTCAATTTCTAAAGATTCTGCTGTTTTAGAATCAACCGTTTGTAATTGTGGCCAAAAATCTGAAAGACGCTCTAAAGTCATATGAGGATACGCAAGAAAATCATAAGCGGAACGCCGAATTCCATCATGATTAACGTGTAATCCATGAGCAGAAGCTTCATTGGGTGTTAAAAAAAGATTTTGACATATTGATCGTGCTTGATCAAGGCGTTCTTGTTTTTTCTGATAACATTCCCAACGTATTTCACTCACAATACCCCATTTTTGTGCCAAAGGTGTTAAACGCGTATCAGCATTATCAGATCGTAAAGATAAACGAAATTCAGCACGTGATGTAAACATCCTATAAGGTTCACAAACACCACGTGAAACCAAATCATCAACCATAACACCAATATAAGCGGTAGAACGACTTATAAGTATTTCATCTAATTTACCTACTTTACGTGCCGCATTTAACCCAGCTAAAAGTCCTTGTGCTGCTGCTTCCTCATATCCTGTTGTACCATTAATTTGGCCTGCTAAAAACAAACCCGGTAAAGAACGTAATTCTAAGCTTCTCGTTAATTGTTGTGGATTAACAAAATCATATTCAATAGCATAACCAGGTTGCAAAACTACAGCATTTTCCAACCCTTCAATGGTTTTCAATAGAGAAATTTGTACATCTTCAGGAAGAGAAGTAGAAAGACCATTTGGATAAACAGTATCATCATTTAATCCTTCTGGTTCTAGAAAGATCTGATGTCCATCACGTTCTCCAAATTTCACAATTTTATCTTCAACAGAAGGACAATAACGTGGTCCTAACCCTTCAATATTTCCAGAATATAAAGCAGAACGATAAATATTCTCGCGAATAATTTGATGTGTTCTCTCATTTGTACGTGTTATTGCACATTCAATTTGTGGTTGTTCAATTTTCTCTGTTAAAAGAGAAAAGGGAATGGGATTTTCATCTGCTTGTTGTTTTGGAAGATGATCCCAAGAAATTGTTTTTTTACTCAAACGAGCAGGGGTTCCTGTTTTTAATCGACCAAATTTTATATGATAATTTTTTAAACGTTTAGCAAGTTGCACACTTGACTGATCTCCCATACGTCCAGCAGCCCATGTTTTATCACCAATATGAATAAAGCCATTTAAAAATGTCCCTGTTGTTAAAACAACAGCACCAGATAAAATTGTTCCTTGTTTTTTTAAAATAACACCTGATACACAATTATCTTTAACGACCAGATCAATAACTTCATCCTCAATAAGAGTAAGATTTTCTTGTTCTTTTAATAATTTTTGAATTGCTTTTTTATAAAGTTGTCGATCCGCTTGCGTCCGTGGTCCTCTTACTGCCGGTCCTTTACGTCTATTAAGTAGTCTAAACTGAATTCCAGCAGCATCTGCTGCTCTTCCCATGAGACCATCTAATGCATCTATTTCACGAACTAGATGCCCTTTTCCAAGACCACCAATAGCAGGATTACACGACATTGTTCCCAGTGCTGATATTTTATGTGTAACAAGCGCTGTTTTGGCTCCTACACGCGCTGAAGCTGAAGCCGCTTCACAGCCAGCATGACCACCACCAACAATAACAACATCATATGATTGCATTTAATTCATTCCGTAGAAAATATTCTAAGGTTTCACGTGAAACAGTATATAAATTACATAATCTTTATAATCTGTCTATTAAATAATCAATGTTTCACGTGAATCATTATTTACCAACACAAAACTCTGAAAAAATAATATCAAGCAAATCTTCAACATCAATATCTCCTGTAATTTTTCCAATAAAATCACTTGCACAACGGAGATGTTCTGCACGTAAACTGAGATCAAGAGAATGATAATTAAGAGAATATTCAATCTCTTTAACAGCCTCCTTTAATAATTGAAGTTGTCTTTTACGCGCCGGAACAATATTTCCAATTTCAGAAGCACGATGATGACAAAATGATTCAAGTTCTTTGATAAAATAATCAAAATTTAAACCAGTTAATGCGGAAAATTGTATAGACCAATGCTGATCATTTTTTTCATAAAGATCAAGCTTATTGCCAACACACCATATTTCAGCCGATGTTTCTGGTAAATCAACTTGCTCAGGATTTCCTATATCATAAACCAAAATAACTAAATCAGCTTCCCTAACATGCTGTTTAGCAACTTCTATTCCCATTTGTTCTATTTTATTTTCTGTTTTTCTAAAACCAGCAGTATCCGTTAAAAAAATAGGTAAACCACCAAGAATAATTCTCATTTCTAAAGCATCACGGGTTGTTCCTGCTTCTTCCGTTACAATAGCAACAGATCTTCCTGAAAGACGATTCATAATGCTTGATTTTCCAGAATTTGGAGCACCAGCAATAACAATTTTTAATCCATCACGTAAAATACTCGCACGCTCTCCTTCAATAATATATTCACGAATAGAAGTACAAAGATCCTCAACATCTTTCCAAACTTTATCAGATATTGCGTTGGGAATATCTGCTTCATCAACAAAATCAAGTTCTGCCTCAATAAAAGCACGCGCCTTCATAAGCTTATGACGCCAATTACGATAAAGCGTCGTTAAATGTCCACTTGTACCCATAACAGCTAAACGCCGTTGGCTTTCCGTTTCTGCTTCTATTAAATCAGCAAGACCTTCTGCTTGAACAAGATCTAATTTTCCTTCCATAAAAGCACGACGTGAAAATTCACCTGCTTCTGCAATACGGCATCCAGAAAATGTCGACAATTCATCGAGAAAACGACTAACAACGGCTTTTCCTCCATGTAAATGGAATTCTGCACAATCTTCCCCCGTAAAACTATGAGGAGCAGGAAAAAAAACAGTTAAACCAGAATCTAAAAAGCTCCCATCACGAGCAGTAAGATTTCCATAATGCATAAAACGTGCTTTAGGTAAACGACCACAAAGCGTTTTAACTATATCCACAACATGAGGACCAGAAAGCCTAATGACTGCAACCCCTGAAGGTAACAATCCACTCGAAACAGCAAAGATTGTATCCACAGGTTTTATCCTAATAAAAACTTTAATGACTCTACGTATTCATTGAATCAAAAAATTCACTATTGTTTTTTGTTTGCTTTAATTTATCAATCAAAAATTCAATTGCATCTGTTACATTCATAGATGCTAAAATACGACGAAGAACAAAAATTTTGTGTAAATCTTGTCGTTCTACCAAAAGTTCTTCCTTACGCGTTCCTGACTTTAAAATATCCATAGCAGGGAAAATACGCTTATCAGCAACTTTTCTATCAAGAACAATTTCAGAATTACCTGTTCCTTTAAATTCTTCAAAAATAACCTCATCCATACGACTTCCTGTATCAATCAAAGCCGTTGCAATAATGGTTAAAGATCCACCTTCTTCAATATTACGTGCTGCACCAAAAAAACGTTTTGGACGCTGGAGAGCATTTGCATCCACACCACCTGTTAAAACTTTCCCCGAAGAAGGAACAACTGTATTATATGCACGTCCAAGACGTGTAATAGAATCAAGAAGAATAACAACATCGCGTCCATATTCAACGAGGCGTTTGGCTTTTTCAATGACCATTTCTGCTACTTGTACGTGACGTATTGCAGGTTCATCAAAAGTAGAAGAAACCACTTC
The DNA here is from genome assembly GCF_042194015.1 of Bartonella sp. MU37NMGALS. Lineage (NCBI taxonomy): Bacteria > Pseudomonadati > Pseudomonadota > Alphaproteobacteria > Hyphomicrobiales > Bartonellaceae > Bartonella > Bartonella sp. MU37NMGALS. The sequence continues at coordinate 183,180 of NZ_JBHIML010000003.1, read as the reverse complement.
TCCTTTTACTGAACGCTGCATATCTGTAACTTCTTCTGGTCGTTCATCAATTAAAAGAACAATGAGATAACATTCAGGATGATTAGTGGTAATAGAATGAGCAATATTTTGAAGTAAAACTGTTTTTCCTGTCCGAGGAGGAGCAACAATTAACCCTCTTTGTCCTTTTCCCAATGGAGATATCAAATCAATCACGCGTGATGACATATCTTTCTCTGTAGGATCTTGTATTTCCATTTGGAAACGCTCATTTGAATAAAGAGGAGTAAGATTATCAAAGTGAATTTTATAACGAATCTTTTCAGTTTTTTCAAAATTAATTGTATTAATTTTAAGGAGAGCAAAATAACGTTCTCCCTCTTTTGGACTACGTATAGGACCTTCAATGGTGTCGCCTGTTTTTAAAGAAAATGACTGTATTTGTGCTGGTGAAAGATAAATATCATCGGGACCAGGAAGATAATTAGCGTCAGCAGATCTCAAAAAACCAAATCCGTCTTGTAAAACTTCAACAACACCCTCTCCTATAATTTCTACATCTTGTAGAGCAAGTTTTTTCAAGATAGCAAACATTAATTCTTGTTTGCGCATAAGAGAGGCATTCTCAACTTCTAATGTTTCAGCAAAAGAAACAAGTTCAACGGGATTTTTGCTTTTAAGTTCTTGTAGTTTCATTTTTTGCATGAAATATGCTCTTTGTAATTAAGGAGAAGATTATCTTAAATAATTTATGGAAATTTATGAACGAAATATTCTTAAGAAGAGAAATATTTTACACTCAATTTTTTTAATCTGCAAGTACCATTTATATGAAATTTATCCCTGTAATATTAAGTAATTATATGAAAAACTTGAAAAATATAAAATACAAATAGTATTTAATTTATTTTATAACAAAAATATAATTTAAGATTATAGCATTAATCAAAGACTATTCAAAAGTATTTTTTACAGAAATTTATATTAATAAATTTATATTAAAAAGGAGATTCTTCTTATTTATAACTGTGTTTAGTGTGGATTATTATTTATCCTCAATTTTATCCACACAAGGAACTGAAAAAAGAATAAAAATAACACTATCTTAAAGATATTATCCCCTCTTTTTTATAAGAGGTATAAAATTATCATAAGCATTTAATTTGTGCATAAAAACGGAGAATTTTTCCTAAATTTTAGTTTTACAAAAAACGGTAAAGATATATACACATATCTTAACAAGGAGTTAAAATTTTTGTGACAAAAGAAAAAAAATTCTTTCATTTACACATGCTTTCTGATGCAACGGGAGAAACATTAATCTCTGTTGGAAGAGCTGTAGCATCGCAGTATACAATGAGTCAGGTAACAGAGCATATCTATCCTATGATTCGTAATGAAATACAGTTACAAAAAGCTCTTGATGAAATACAACAAGAGCCAGGTATTGTTCTCTACACAATGATTGATGAAGAATTTAAACTTCTCCTTCAAAAAAAGTGTAAAAAAATAAAAGTTCCCTGTATTGATATATTGCATCCTGTTTTAAATGCTTTTCAGTCTTACCTTGGAATGCCAACACATTTACGTGCGAGCGCACAACATGATCTTAATGCAGATTATTTTCGCCGTATTGAAGCACTGGATTTTACAATAGAGCATGATGATGGACAGTCTTCCAGTAGCTTATCCGAAGCAGATGTGATCCTTGTTGGAATTTCAAGAACCTCTAAAACGCCAACAAGTATCTATTTAGCAAATCGCGGAATAAAAACGGCTAATGTTCCTCTTATTCCTAATATTGATTTGCCAGAATCCCTTTTAGAGGCAAAAAATTCTTTAATTATTGGTTTAATTGCTTCAGCTGAAAGAATCTCACATATTCGTCAAAATCGAGATTTGGGAGAAGGTTTTGCTCTTGATAGTTATACAAATCGTATCAACATAGCTGAAGAATTAATCTATGCAAAACGCATTTGCGAACGTTTTGGTTGGCCTATTATTGATGTCACAAGACGCTCTATTGAAGAAACTGCTGCTGCAATATTTGAACTTTTATCACGATTTCGTGAAGGAAAATGAGAGAAAATTCTCATGAACGCAGATACGTTAATATTAGCATCTCTTAGTTTTTATCGTGCAAAATTATTAAAAAAAGCAGGTTTAAATTTTTTCATTGAAGGAGCTTCTTTTGATGAAAGAGAAGTAGAAAAAAAAGCAAAAGAAAAAACATCTAAAGAACTCAGCTGTTTTCTTGCGAGTGCAAAAGCAAAAAATGTTTCAGATCGTTTTCCTGATGCTTTCGTTATTGGTTGTGATCAAGTGCTTGATTTGGAAGGTAAAGTTTTTCACAAAGCAACAAATATTAAGGAAGCACATCAACGTTTATGTGAGTTATCAGGAAAAACCCATTCTCTTCATAGTGCGGTAGCTTTATTTAAAAATGGTCAAAAAATTTGGGTTGAAGCTTTTAGTGCACATATGTCCGTCCGTTTGCTCTCGTCAGAATTTATTGAACATTATTTAGCACGCGTAGGAAAAGATGTTCTAAACAGCGTGGGAGTATATCAAATTGAAGGGGAAGGGATTCATCTCTTTGAAAAAATTGAAGGAGATTTTTTTACCATTGTTGGTTTACCTTTGCTGCCTCTACTCATAAAACTGCGTCATTTAGGAATTATTGATGGTTGACTTAACAATAAAAAAAATAAATTATCCGCGTGCTTTTGTTGTTGGTTCTCCAATTCATCATTCAAAATCGCCTAAAATTCACAATTTTTGGCTTAAACAATATGGTTTACAAGGAGAATATCTTGCACAAGAAGTAACATCTGAAAAATTCAGTCATTTTATTGCATCTTTACAAAAAATAGGTTTTTGTGGAGGAAATGTTACTTTGCCTTATAAACAGGAAGCTTTTCGTTTAGCAGATTATAAAGATGAGAGAGCAACAATGATTGGTGCTGTTAATACACTTTGGTATGAAGGAGATAAGCTTTGTGCCACGAATAGCGATGCCTATGGTTTTAGCGCTAATCTTGATGATTTTGCATCTGATTGGGGAGGAGAAACAGCTCTTGTTTTTGGAGCAGGTGGTGCCGCACGCGCTATCATATATGCCTTAGAAAAACGCGGATTTGAACAGATTTATTTGATTAACCGTACAAAACAACGCGCTGATAATTTAGCTCAGCATTTTGGAAAATCCATTAAAGTTTACGATTGGCATAAAATCCATGAAATACTTCATCAAGCTGATTTGATTGTTAATACAACCTCTATTGGCATAAAAAATCCAGAAGAAAAAAGTGATTCTTTTTTTTGCGATTTTCATAAAGCAAAAAAAACGGCGTTAGTAACAGATATTATTTATACACCATTAATAACTCCTTTTTTACAACAGGCAAAAGCTTGTGATCTCAAGACGGTTGATGGACTTGGGATGCTTCTACATCAGGCTGTTATAGGGTTTGAACAGTGGTTTGGAATAAGACCACAGGTAACAAAAACATTACGGACAGCTATTTTAGAGGATATGAGTGAAAAGAAAGAATGAAGATCATAGGATTAACGGGATCAATTGCTATGGGAAAATCAACAGTTGCTGATTTTTTCAAGCAAGCGGGTATATCTGTTTTTAGTGCTGATGAAGCAGTACAACGGCTTTATAAAAGTGAGCCAGTTTTGTCATTCATAGAGAGTATTTTTCCTGGTGTTGTTGAAAAAGGTGAAGTTAACCGTTTGAAACTCTCTGAAATTTTGATTGATGATAAGGAAAAATTACAAACATTAGAAAAAATAATTCATCCTTTGGTGCAAGAAAAAGAAAGGGAATTTATTGATATAGCGCGTAAACAAGGGAAAAAATTAGTTATTCTTGATATTCCACTTCTGTTTGAAAAAAATGGTGAAAGTCGTGTGGATAGCGTTATTGTTGTTTCTGCTCCACCAGAAATACAAAAAGAACGTGTAATGATTCGCCAAGGTATGAATGAGAAAAAATTTGCCTTTATCAATGCTCGACAAATGCCGGATGAAAAAAAACGAGAACGTGCTGATTTTATTATTTATACAGGGAAAGATTTAGAGAATACACGTCAACAGGTTTTTGATGTGATAAAAAAACTAAAGAATTGAAGTCATGCGGGAAATTATTTTTGATACAGAAACAACAGGTTTAGATAAAGAAAAAGATCGCATAATCGAAATTGGTTGTGTAGAAATGGTTGATCGTTATCTTACGGGGCGACAATTTCATGTTTATTTAAACCCTGAAGGCGTTATTATTCCTGATGAAGTTGTAGCAATTCACGGATTAACCAATGAACGCCTAAAAAACGAGAAAAGTTTTAGTGATATTGTTGATGAATTTCTGGAATTTATCAAAGGTGCGACAATGATTGCGCATAATGCGAGTTTTGATATTGGTTTTATTAACGCAGAATTAAAACGCGTCAACAAACCGCTTATCAGTGTTGATAATATTCTTGATACATTGGCTATGGCACGGCGTAAATTCCCTATGGGTCCTAATTCTCTTGATATTTTATGCAAACGTTTTGGAATTGATAACAGCCATCGTGTTCTTCATGGTGCTTTGCTTGATGCAGAGATTTTAGCCGATGTTTATATTGAACTGATCGGTGGAAAGCAAGGTGTATTGGGTTTTGATAACAGAAGGGGACTTGAACATATCCAGAATGATAAAGATACATCTTATGCAGTTAAAATTCGCCCACAGGCTTTACCTTCAAGATTGAGTCCGCAAGAAAAAAGGTTGCACGCTGATTTTATCAACAAGATAGGTGAAAAAGCTCTGTGGAATAACTTTAAAATTCATGAATAACATCATTTTTTCTCTAAAAAAATCACTATTTAAATTAAAGAATATGGATGTCAAAAAAATGGTCGTTGTGGGGAGGGGAACACCACAACGACCCTGTCGCTACATCGTACCTCAGCTATCATAGGAGGAGCAAAATGAAAGCTATTAATCCTGTAACAGCAAAGAAAAGCTCTAGGTACTTAATATAAAGTGCAACGACTTCATGTGTTATGAAAAGAAAAAATGGCTTTTTAGAGGCAAAATGAAAAAATAAAAATAAAAGTGAAAAAAAATATATACAGGTAATTTGTTTTTTAGCTGAAATGGAGAAATAGAATTGTCATGAAAGCAACAGATCATCTTTTTTTGGTTGACGGATCAGGCTATGTTTTTCGTGCTTATTATGCTTTGCCGCCTTTAAAACGTAAAAAGGATGGACTTCCTGTAGGAGCAGTAGCTGGTTTTTGCAATATGTTATGGAAATTACTTTGTGATGCTCGTAATACAGCTACTGATATTGTTCCAACACATTTTGCTGTTATTTTTGATTATTCATCTGATACTTTTCGGAAACAAATTTATCCTGAATATAAAGCGAATCGCGCTGAACCTCCTGAAGATCTAATTCCTCAATTTGCGCTAATACGCCAAGCAACGAAGGCTTTTAATTTGCCTTGTATTGAAAAGGAAGGCTTTGAAGCGGATGATTTGATTGCTACCTATGCAAAATTGGCAACAAAGGTTGGGGCAAAAACAACCATTATTTCTTCTGATAAGGATCTTATGCAACTCGTAAATACGCATGTATCTTTGTATGATGGAATGAAAGACAAACATATAGGTATCTCAGAAGTTGTAGAAAAATGGGGTGTTGCGCCTGAAAAAATGATTGATTTACAAGCATTAATTGGAGATTCAACAGATAATGTACCAGGTATTCCAGGTATTGGTCCCAAAACTGCAGCTCAGTTGTTAGATCAGTTTGATTCTCTTGATCTTTTATTGCAAAACGTAACAGAAATTAAACAAACAAAACGACGCGAAAACATTCAAGCTTATAGAGAACAAGTTAAAATTTCTCGTGAACTTGTTAGGCTTAAAACAGATGTTCCTATAGATAATGATTTAGATGATTTTGTTTTGGAGCCACAAGATGGTCCACGTTTAATTGCTTTTTTGAAAGCGATGGAATTTTCAACATTAACGCGTCGCGTGGCAGAGGCAACGTCATGCGATGCAGCTGTTATTGATGCCCTTGATATAGATGTTGAATGGGAAAAACTGAGCCACAGGCATGATTCTGATATCAATAATACTGAGCGCGCATCTCTTCATAATTTTTCTGAAAATTCTCCACAAGTTTTTGCACAAAAACGTAAAGATCAAGCGCTGACTCAAAAAATTACAAGAGATGCTTATACAACAATTCTTGATGAGGAAATTTTAAAAGATTGGTTATCACAAACACAAGAGCAGGGTTTTTTCGCTTTTAATACTGAAACAACATCTCTTGATCCGATGCAAGCAAAGCTTGTTGGTTTTTCACTCGCATTACAGCCAGAAAAAGCAGCTTATATACCTCTTGAACATTTTGATGAAGGAGAAGAGGACCTTTTGAGGGGCGGGCGCATTGCCTCGCAGATTGAGACCCGAAAAGCTTTAGCACTTTTAAAACCGATATTAGAAGATTCATCGGTGTTAAAAATTGGCCAGAATATAAAATATGATTGGTTGGTGATGAAGCAATACGACATTATGATAAGCTCTTTTGATGATACCATGCTTTTATCATATGCTTTTGATGCTGGAACATTAACCCATAATATGGATGATTTATCTGAACGTTGGCTTGAGCATAAACCAATTTCCTATAAAGATTTAACGCATAACGGAAAAAAAATTACTTCTTTTGCACAAGTAGATTTAAAACAAGCAACCCTTTATGCGGCGGAACATGCTGATATAACGCTACGCCTTTGGCAAGTATTAAAACCGCAACTTGTTGCTCGTGGAATGACAAAAATTTATGAGCGTCTTGATCGACCCCTTGTAGAAGTTCTTGCAAAAATGGAAGAACGTGGGATTCTTATTGATCGGCAGATTTTATTGCGTCTTTCAGGAGAATTGGCACAAGCTGCTTTGATTTTAGAAGAGGAAATTTACAAACAAGCTGATGAAAAGTTTAATCTTTCTTCGCCAAAGCAATTAGGGGATATCCTTTTTGGCAAAATGGGATTACCTGGAGGCGCTAAAACTAAGGGTGGACAATGGTCAACTTCTGCACAGACCTTAGAAGAGTTGGCTGCTGAAGGTCATGTTTTGCCGCGTAAAATTATTGAGTGGCGTCAACTTGCAAAGCTAAAATCTACCTATACAGATGCCTTGCCTTCTTATATTTTTTCAAAAACAGGGCGAGTTCACACGAATTATTCTTTGGCAATAACATCAACAGGGCGGTTATCATCATCAGAGCCAAATTTGCAAAATATTCCAGTGCGGACTGCTGAAGGGCGTAAAATTCGAACAGCTTTTATTGCTCCCAAAGGACATGTGTTACTTTCTGCTGATTATAGTCAGATTGAATTGCGCATTCTTGCACATATTGCGGATATAAAAGCATTAAAAGAAGCTTTTGCTAAAGGGCATGATATTCACGCTATAACGGCATCACAAATGTTTGGCGTTGCGATAGAAGGAATGCATTCAGATATACGACGGCGTGCAAAAGCGATTAATTTTGGTATTATTTATGGTATTTCAGCTTTTGGATTAGCCAATCAATTGGGAATTTCACGCCAAGAAGCGGGTCGTTATATTCAACTGTATTTTGAAAGATTTCCAGGAATTAAAGATTATATGGAGAAGACCAAAATCTTTGCACGTGAAAATGGTTATGTAGAAACAATTTTTGGACGTCGTATCCATTATCCAGAAATAAAAGCAAAGAATGTAAAAATTCGTTCTCTTAATGAGCGAGCAGCTATCAATGCTCCAATTCAAGGTTCTGCAGCTGATATTATTCGCCGCGCTATGATACATATGGAAGATGCTTTAAAAGAAGAAAAACTATCAGCAAAAATGTTGCTGCAAGTGCATGATGAACTGATTTTTGAAGTAACAGAAGAAGAAAGTAAAAGAACCATGGCTGTTGTTAAAAATGTTATGGAAAATGCTACAATGCCGGTTTTATCTTTATCTGTACCGCTTGAAGTAAAAGTCATGACGGCTCAAAATTGGGATGAAGCACATTAATTTTTTTATTTATTTTTAAGAATGTTGATTGCGTTGGAAAGATTAAGATAGGCTTTGATAGGCAAATGATCTGAAGCAATGCGTGCAAGCGGTGAATGATGATTTTCAATACTTGTTACCAATTGGTGTGGAAAAGAAAAAACTCTATCAAGGGCTAAAAAAGGAAAGCGAGAGGGAAAACTTGGTACAACTTCAAAAGTGCTATCAAAATAGGGGAAAAAATGATTTAAAGATGAGCCTTTTCCCATCCGCCATTCATTAAAATCTCCTATGAGGAGTGTAGGCATAAGGGAGCGTTTTTGGAAAATTTCAAGGAGCATTTTTGTTTGTTGTTTACGAGAGTAACGTAATAAGCCAAAATGAGCCGCAATAATACGAATAGGGCCTGCTGCCATTTCCAACTCTACAATTACAGCCCCACGTGGTTCAATACCAGGAAGAGTGACTTGTAAAGTATCACGTACATATCCCTTTCGCAAAAAGAGAGCATTCCCATGCCAACCATGTCCATGAGGTGACATAGTATTAAGAGGTACAGGAATCAAACCGGTTTCAGCTTTTAATAGCTGAAGATTAATCAAACCGATGCGTTCTCCAAAACGTCTATCTGCTTCTTGAAGAGCAAGGATATCAACTTGTAATTCAGTAATAACACGGACAATTCTTGTAGGATTAAAAATTTTATCAACACCTACACATTTATGCACATTATAGGAAGCAACGGTCAGATCATAATTACTATTTTTATTGATGATGTTTGATTGATGATGAGAACGGCTGTGAATTGCATTTAAAAAGGAGCTATGGAGTTTTTGTTGGATAAAACCGGTAAACCAAGGAAATTTTTGCTTATAGGGTATTTTTGTCATTTTGCGAAAAGAATAGTCCCTAAGAAACAAAGGGTAAAGACTTACACTAAAAACAAAAGAACCTTGTCTCTTTTAGAAACAAGGTTCTTTAATTAAGTTATGATTTTTGCAATCAATCACGGTTTGAGCCAAGAAATTGTAGCAAGAAGACAAACATATTGATGAAATCAAGATAAAGATTCAACGCGCCCATAATAACTTTACGTCCTCTGGTGTCGCTTTCATCTCCTTCATAATACATCAACTTAATGCTTTGGGTATCGTAGGCTGTCAAACCAGCAAAGATAAAAACACCAATTACAGAGATAGCAAATTGCAAAGCGCTTGATCCAAGAAAAATGTTCACAATCATGGAAAGAAACAAGCCGATCAATCCGATGAATAGGAATGAACCGATTGTTGTGAGATCACGCTTTGTTGTGTATCCATAAAGTGAAAGAGCTCCAAAAGTTGCGGCGGAAATGACAAAGGTTTGCACAACACTTTCTGTCGTATAGCGCAAAACGATTGAAGACAGTGAAAGACCAACCAGAGCAGCATAACCAAAAAAGAGGCTACGAGCAGCGTTTGTACTCAATGTATTAATTTTAAAACTGAGGAATAAAACTGCCATGAGTGGTGCAAACATAACAATGTAAGAGAATGGCGATGTATAAAATGTTACTCCAAATGATGTTAGATAAACACTGCTATTGATCTGAGCTGCTGCTTGGCCCATATCCGTTGTCGTTGCTAATGATACAATTGCATAAGCGGCAGCAGCTGTAATAAGCAAACCAATGGCCATTGTATTGTAGACACCCAACATATAGTCGCGTAATCCCTGATCAATTGATGCATCGGCATGAGAAGCAGGTGCCGAACGTAAATCTTTAAAATTAGCCATAATATAAAATCCTTTAGCATATGTTCCGTCAGGTACAGGGCTTTAAAAGTATCTCTGTCATTATACAGATAAGCTTGGCATAAGCTTTAATTTGGCAAATACAAAAAACCCTTAAGAATCACTGACAGAATTCCAGTATACCTACTCTTATTATGGCGATTTATTTAAAAATTACAAGAGATTTATATAAGCAAGGAACCTTACAAATTGGTAAGGAAATGGTTCATTTTAATAAAAAATGTTTCCATTTTTCGCCATATTTTTACAAGATAATAAAGACTACACTCAAAAATTTTTATTATTCACAGAAACTATGTAATACAATCCTTTATAAAATATCCACTATTTTTGCGTTTATGAGAAGAGCGGCAACTATCATAACGCTATTTTTCAATCTTCAATATTGCACTTGTTTTGCACGGTTAGAAGAGCTATTGAATTGGATTTATATAACATATTGAGATATAATGATAAACTGTCTTTTTGTATGCTAGATAATATTCCGAATATCGTAAGATTCTCTGGTTGCAAATCTGTTTATATTACATAAATCAAGATTATTGACTTGCTTGTGTCTTGCAAGAGACATGGTTTTAATAAATTCAGCATGAACAGATTTCAAATAAAAGAGATTTAGGCTATTAAGGGCTTTTATTCAATATGAAAAACGGTAATTTATATTTATAATCAATAGGTTGATTTAAGAAGACACCATTGAAGATAGTTGAAAAAATGTTTTTTATTAAACAATATATAAACCAAAAAAGGAGAGTTTTTTAACGAAGCACTTAAGAAGGGCTCTGTAAAAAACAATACCTGTAAAAACTAAAAACATATGAAAAGCAAATGTTCTAAGCAAATAATAGAACTTTAAATGCTGTAAAATATTTTCTCTCTGAATTTGATAGAGGACATATGGATAAAAAATATTGATTTCTATTTGAGTTCATTTCTTTTGCATTGACCAAGTGTAGAAGTGTAAAGTTGAAAAATAAGATTTTATAATCTTATGAAAAGAAACACGAAAAACAATTAGCTGCAAGAATTATCCAAGAAAAATCAATTTATAATCAGGCTTATGATGGTCAATGATCTCTGTTTTCTAAGACAATGAGCATATCAATGAGAAGATGTATTGTTAGAATGATTTTTTGCTTTCATCCAAGCGCGCAATTCTTCAATAAGGATGGCAATAATACCGAGAGTGATAAAACTATCTGCAAGGTTGAAAATAGCAAAATAAAAAATATCATCAATATGAAAGAGTATATAATCAGTGACATGATGAAAGCGAATACGATCAATGAGATTGCCAATTGCTCCCCCAATAATAAGGATAAGGCCAAAGCGCATTAAAGACTTATTATATTCAGTATTTTTCCATAGCCATAGAAGGAAGATAATCACAATGATTGTGATGGCGATGATTACCCAGTGAGAAAAGGAAGAAAAAAACGAAAATGCAATGCCAGAATTACGCACATGATAAAGGGAAAGAAAAGGAATAAGCGAAATTTCTGTTCCTAAAGGCATATTGTGCATAATCCAGTATTTGACAGCTTGATCAAGTAGTACTGTAAAAGCCAAACCCAAGAGAAGAAAAGGGAGTGATTTAGGCGTCATATTTTTCCTCACATGGTTCCAGTATTAAATAGGGGCGACGGATTTCATAAAGCATAACAGCTGTTGCTACAGCTAGATTAAGCGAGTCTGCGCGTCCGCTTTGTGGAATACGCGCAAGTTTATCACACCGATTTGTAAGAAGATCTGATAATCCCTGTTTTTCATTCCCCATTAAAAGGATAATAGGGCCATTTTTGAAATCAAGTGTGCGATAATCCAGAGATCCTTTGAGATGTGTTCCAACGATCATACCTTTAAAGTGAGCAGACCAGTTTAAAAAGGCGCTTTCATCAAGACGATAAAGTGGCACAGAGAAAATAGATCCCATGGTTGCACGGACCGTTTCAGGCGAGAAAGGGTCTGTTGTTTCGCCAATTAAAATAACACCTTTAGCACCTACAGCATCAGCAGTTCGAATAATGGTACCAAGATTTCCAGGATCACGTACACGATCAAGCGCGATGTAAACATCTTTAATCTGTCCTTTTATCATTTCAAGAGAGTGCCATTTTTGCTTGAAAATACCAATAACTGTTTGTGGATTATCGCGTCGGGTAAGTGATTCCATAACCTTTTGTGAGGCTTTAATAACAAAACCACCGTTGGCTACAGCATGTGCGGCAGTATTTTCGATAGCGGCATTACCGATTTTACTTTTAGAAAAAATAAGCGTCTGTATTGTCCAGCCGAGATTGAGAGCATCAATGACCAATTTCAATCCTTCTGCCATGAAAAGACCTTCTCTATTACGGTTTTTCTTTTGGCTAAGTGCTTTAAGATCTTTTATGATGGGGTTGCTAAGAGAGGTAATTTCTTTCACTCTACCAGTTTTGGGTCTACACATATTCAAGCAATCCAACGGCTAAAAAGAGAAGTAGAAAGAGCACGTCCTGCAACTTCTTCACGCAAAATGAGTTCTCCTGATTCGACCGTACCACCAAGATTTACAAATGCATCACGCATTAAAGCATGAAGTGCAAAGAAGGAAGCACGAATAGAATAAGCTGTAAGGACAACAGAGAGCGGTTTATCAGAGAGAAGTTTACGACAATTTGTGATCATAGCGGGTAAATGATCAAACAGTTGCCAAATTTCACCATGGGGTCCACGCCCATAAGCAGGGGGATCAAGAAGAATCATATCATAGCTTTTCTTACGACGCAGTTCACGCTCGACAAATTTCATAGCATCATCGCAAATCCAGCGAATAGAATGATCTGGTAATCCTGCTTTTTCTTGATTAGCTTTTGCCCACGCAATGGCTTTTTTAGAAGCATCAACATGGGTAACATTCGCACCCGCTCGTGCCCCAATCAAAGAGGCAATACCTGTATAGCCAAAAAGATTCAACAATTTTATAGGACGTTCGGCTTTAACAATTTGTTTTTCCATAGAGCGCCAATGGGCATCTTGTTCAGGAAAAACCCCCACATGACGAAAGGAAGTAAAACGGCCTAGAAAAGGCAATCCATTCCAAGAAAGAGTCCATGTTTCATCAAGTGGCTTTTTAGGAAAATGCCAACGACCAACCCCTTCTTCATCACGGTTTCCTGTGAAAATAGCATCAACATCAGCCCATTGTTTTTGTGGTAAAGCGGGTTTCCATAGTGCTTGACCTTCTGGTCGAATAATGCGGTAAGCTCCATAACGTTCTAATTTTTGTCCATGACCAGAATCAATGAGAGCATAGTTTTCACTTACACCTGTTTCTAAAATAAGGGGCAACTTTTCCTGCGGATATCTATTGTTATGGGAGGAGGATTGAAAGCATTGTGCGGGCATGTTTTGTATCACGGTATATGAGGTATGAAAATATATTATAAAGTTCTTAAGTGTTTCGTAAAAGTGCAAAAGAGCTAAAGCCAATTAAAATATGTATAAAAAAGAAAAGAGCACCTTTAACTCTGTACTGAATATAAAATACAGAGAGAAGAGAAAAGATTTAATTAAAATACCATTACACCAGATTTGTAATAGACGTTTTCAATTTCTCTATCTCGGCGTTACTTTTTTTGAGAGCTTTTTTGTATTTGTGATAGGAAAACCAACTGATCAGATTCCCTAATAAAATACCAAAACCAAAGAAAATAAAGAGCCATATAAAGAGGGGAGCATGATAAGTAAAACTTTTAGAATCTGCTCGAAAAGGATCAAGGGTTAACGGAACCATTTGACGATTAGCAACGATAAAAACAATCAAAAAAGCTGCAAGAATCACACCGATACTTGTTAGAAGAATACGTTTAATTATCATAAGTTTCTCACTGATTAAGACGGTCGCGTAAATCCTTGCCAGTTTTAAAAAAAGGAATCCACTTTTCTTCAACAGAAACAGCTTCACCTGTTCGTGGATTACGTCCATTACGGGCTGAACGGCTTTTTACAGAAAAAGCTCCAAATCCACGAAGTTCAACACGATTGCCATTTGCAAGTGCTGTTGAAATTTCCTCAAAAATAGCGTTTACAATATTCTCCACATCCCGTTGAAAAAGATGCGGGTTATGACGAGCGATAATTTGCACAAGCTCTGATTTTACCACAATAGCCTCACTTTCACACAAAAATTTTTTTGTAATTGTGCACTTCATACATATTACAATATATAAACGGATAAAAGCAAAATAAAACGAAGAAAAAACAAATTGCAAGAAACAAAATTTGAAAATACCTTCTATAAAGGTTATACAGATTAAAAATGCGGAGTATTTAAGAGATTAGGAGAGTATGTCCGTACACAATCATTATGAAGCCTTTTCGACGCAATCATCTTTCGGAGATGTTTTTAAAAAAGCATCCCGTCATTCGCGTCGCGTTAGCATATTAAAATTTTTTTTACCTCTCTTAGCGTTGATTTCAGCGCTGGTTTTTTGTTGGTTTACGTTTTTCTTGGTTCCCGTTACTTCTGATTCTATGCCTTTGAATAATGAAGAAAGTGGCGTGGTGAATTTGACGATGCTCAATCCAAAGTTAGAAGGGTATACGCGTGCTCATGAACCTTATTGGCTTAAAGCAGAAAAAGCATTTCAAGACCATACACACTCTGGAATGATTGGATTACAAAACATTACAGCTAAAGCATTTATGGGTCAACAAAGACAGGTTTTTCTTGCAGCACAAGGGGGGGGGTACGATAATATTAATGGTTTTTTACAGTTGGACAAGCCATTCACCATTACGACGAATGATGGGATGATGGCACAATTTATGTCAGCGAGTATTAATTTATCCGAGGGACAGTTAAAAACAGACCAACGTGTTAATATTCAGCAAGCCGGTTTGCATCTTGCCGCAAATGCATTACAAATTCGAGAAAAAGGAAAAAACATGTATTTCCATGGTGGTGTGCATTTAGTGCTTCAAAAGCAATGACGTAATATCAATTTGAATCTTCAAAGGATATTTATAAAGAGAAGTATGTGTATATATAAACAGAAGAATTGAAATAATGAAATCGTACAAAAGATGGATAGGTGTGACGTTAGCTTTTAGCATGGGAATGTTAGGAGGAAGAGCAATTTTAGGATATGCTGAAGTGGCTCATTTTGGAATAAGTTTATCAAGCGACAAAGAACCGGTAGAACTTCATGCAGATTCTTTGGAAATACGTGATAAAGAAGGGATAGCGCTTTTTAAAGGTGATGTTTCAGTGGTGCAAGGTGAACGTCTTTTAAGAACGGCAAAATTAGTTGTTTACTACGATAAAGCACATAAAGAAATTGATAAAAACAAGGAAGATACAAAGGCATCATCTGTTTCTTTATTTGGTTCGTCGAGTATACAAAAAATGGAAGCTTTAGGAAAAGTTTATATAAAAATTGCTACGCAAATTGCTACGGGTGATAAAGGCGTTTTTGATGGAAAGTCAAAAATAATGAGTTTGACAGGGAGTCATGTTGTGTTAACTGATGGTGACAATGTGGCCACGGGGTGCAAACTAACGGCAAATATGGAAAGCGGAAAGGCTTTTTTAGAAGGTTGTGAGACGCCTAAGAAAAAAGGTCGTGTTTCTATTATTTTAAAACAAAATCAAAAGAATGGCCATTAAGATTTCATGTTTGGAATCAAAAGAAAAAAACAGACCGATAGGTATAATCTTGAAAGTGAAGCTTCAAAAAATCCCTTAAAAGGGACCTTGATTGCCAGTAACTTGATTAAAATTTATCGAGGAAGACGAACTGTTAATGGTGTTTCTTTTGGCATTCGTACGGGAGAAGCCGTTGGCATTTTAGGGCCTAATGGGGCAGGTAAAACAACTTGTTTTTATATGGTTATGGGGCTCATAAAATCTGATGGAGGATCCATTAAAATTGATGGATTTGATATTACGCATCTTCCGATGTATCGACGTGCGCGTTTAGGTATTGGATATCTTCCACAGGAGGCTTCGATTTTTCGTGGTCTTTCAGTAGAAAATAACATTAAAGCTGTTTTAGAGGTCGTTGAAAAAGATCGCCTTAAACAACGTGAAGAATTAGATAGCCTTTTACATGAATTTAAAATTGATCATTTGCGTAAAATGTCTGCACTTTCGTTATCTGGAGGTGAACGTCGGCGACTTGAAATTGCGCGCGCTTTAGCTTCTCGTCCCCATTTTATGTTACTTGATGAACCATTTGCAGGAATTGATCCTATCGCTATTTTCGATATTCAACAACTTATTCGTCATTTAACTAGGCGTGGTATTGGTGTTTTAATAACGGATCATAATGTGCGTGAGACATTAGGGCTTGTCGATCGCGCTTATATTATTCATACAGGGCGGGTGTTAGTTCATGGTTGTCCTAATGATATTATCAACAACGTTGATGTACGCAGAATTTATTTGGGAAATCAGTTTTCTCTTTGATTTTACAGCTTTCACGAGTTTCCATTTAAATTTAACCAAACATTATTACTGAAAATCTCCTTATTTATGCCAAAACTTCTTTTATGACTATAACCTTAATGTTGTTATTGAGCGGTGAAAAAGGCTTCATCATTAGAGGTTAATTTGTTGTTTTATAAGTTTAGCTTGCTCATGATTGTATTATAGAAAGATATCACTAGATTAACTTGATAATGAGTGATAAACGAAGCTCTTAATAAATGCGTGCATTATTGAAAGGTAAGAGATATTTATCATATTTTTCTCTGTCGAATCAAATAATATATCGATGATGCTGTTTTAGGTATTTTGATGGGAGCACCGGTTATATATTGCGGTTATTCAATAGGAGTTGTCGTATTTTATTGGTTTATATGGCCTATTTGAAAATAGGAGCTGGGCTACAGATATCAGGATAAATCTATAAATCTTTTAAACTAATCATTAAATCTCTAAAAACCTTTATATTCTTGTTATAAGGCGATGTTCAAGCTATACAATAATTTTCAAAGTAAAGGTCCATTTTGCTCAGTATGCTTTTCATCTTAATTTAAGGGCTCATTTTTAAAGAAAGAAAAACTCTGATGGCGAATTATACATCAACTCTTATGACAAGTTTAATAAATTTATGAATAATGACCTTTTCTAGAGTCGTAAGGAAATTAACTTTATGAACAACTTCATTTCTTTGGTTTCTCATGCCGTTAATGATGATCCGAATACTATTTATTGTTGTGATAGAAGTGATATGAGATGTATTGAGCCATCATCCATTATAAATTGAAAAGTAAAAACACATGCGATGTTGCGAAAAGTGAAAGAACATTAAGTATCTATACTGTTTATAGGTTTATTGATGAGCATTTTAGCGTGTAAGAGGAAAATTAAAGTATGAATTTGAGTGAGTTAATAGCACCGGAAGCGATCATTCCGGCTCTTAAGGCTAATTCGAAAAAACAGGTTCTGCAAATTTTAGCCGAAAAAGCTTCCAAGCTAACAGGTCTTAGTGAGCATGTGATTTTTGATGTTGTTTTACAGCGCGAGAAGCTTGGTTCAACGGGTTTGGGCGGAGGTATTGCAATTCCTCATGGAAAATTACCTGATATTAATCGGATCATTGGTATATTTGCACGTCTTGAAAGTCCTGTTGATTTTGAAGCTCTCGATGACGAACCTATAGATCTCGTTTTTCTCCTTTTAGCACCTGAAAATGCTGGTGCGGATCACTTAAAAGCTTTATCACAGATCGCACGTGTTTTGCGTCACACTGATGTTGTGCAAAAGTTGCGCAATACGCATAATGCTAATGCGCTTTATGCTTTACTGATTCAAACTTCAGAATCAAATGCAGCTTAGAAGATATTATGAGTGCATAAGTTGCAAGGTATACACCACGGAACGTAGAAAATAATATAATTTTTATCTTAAAAGACTGATAACAAAAGGTTATGTCATGCAATTTTGAGAAATCGTTTCTAAGCGAACTTTCTTTTTAAAGAGCAAGTAACAAAACGAAGTACTTGTTTTTTCTTGTTCTTGTATATTAAAGCATCTAAACATTATGCTTCGTGGATTCATTTATCCTGTTATACTGTAAAAAGCCATCATTTGAGGTGTGGAGAGATAAGGCATGTAAGTCTTCTTAATATATTAAATGCTTTTAGAATGTGTGGTAAATATTCTTAAGCAGGACTTGTCTGTAGAGCTTTTGGTTAAGTAAATCAAATAAGTAGGAAGACAAGAGTAGACTGCTCGACAAGAATCCAAACTTTTTCAGTCCAGATTGGATTAAGAATCTTCGTCCTTTGAAAGCGGGAAAGAAATCAACAGAAAAGTTTATTTATGCATCGAATTTTTCGTAAGTTGAGTTTGAGTGTTTAGGGATAATATTTTAATGCTCAAGAAAAAATAAGAGTGTATGCTCAGTATAGCAAGATATTGATTTATAAATATAATTCACTATTTTGCATGTTGGATGAGAGATGCGAATACTGTAAGATTCTCTCACTTCAAACCTGTTTATGTTGAATCAATCAAAACCATTTTCTTGCATGTTGTAAACGGAATTAGCGTGTGGATAAAAACTGTACAAGAAAGGGGTAAAAATGAAAGTTATAGCTTTAGGTTGGGTGAAACAGCTTTGTGCATGGGAAGATTTATTAAGATCCACTTTAATTGATTAAAATGTTGTTAAAAAATGATAAGGTTAGAATTGCTGTAGAAAAGGTTTTATATTTTTGTTGATAAATTACTTAGAAATAAGAGAAGGAAACTTTTCAAAAGAATTCTTAGGAAGTTTTTTATAACAGAAAGGAAAATGTCGTCTAACATATTAAAATAATATGATTAAGCTATTATAAGCTACTAAAATCATTTTAGAAATTAATAATTGGAGATAAAATATATAGGGAAATAAGATCAAAAGAAACAAAGTGGTATGTGATTATTGAGATAGAATCTGAATTCTTTATGTTTTATTATTAATATCTTGATAATATTTTATTATTTTTACAAGATATTTTGAAGATTGAGAAAAAGTGTTATCGGGACGATATTGAATACGAAGTATGAATGCACTATAATGGGCGAAAGATGGAGTATTTTGCGAACATAAATGTATTGAATGCATAAAGTCGAGGAGTGATATCCGTAAGGCGATTAAGCTTTTTTGCGGGGAGTACGGTGTGTATTTTCAAAATTTTGCATCAGATTGCTTGTGACATAAAGAGTATGGTTTATTTCTTAACAGAGTGATGGTATATTTTCATCTCGTTTTGAAGTTCTATAGCTTAAAGAAATCTTTTTTTATACAAAAACGAAATGAGTAGCGTAAAATGAAGATGTTATTTTTTAATGTGATTATTGAATAAGAAGTTTATGTTTTGGTAACGATTAAAAGGTCACAATGAAACGTAGAAATCTATTCTGGTTAGTGTGAAAATATTTCGCTTATTGAAGGAATTAAGACAATAACACATGAATATCGAGGAGTTTTTGTTGAATTTTTCCAATGAAGAGAATCTTGTTAGAGACTAAAGAAGTGAGCTAAATGAAGATGTTTGAAAAGACTGTTATTGCTGCATCTGTAATGGTTCTTGTTACAGCGGGCGTGGCATGTGCACAAACGCCAAGCCGTTTAAATCAATTTGAAGCGTGGGGAGCCTATTCTTATAAATCGCCCAAAAATACGATTTGCTATGTGTTATCGGTACCTTTGAAGGCTCTTCCAACGACAGTTAATCATGGTGATAATTTTTTCTTGGTTACCAAGCGTTCTCATTCACCTATTTCGTTTGAACCGCAGTTTATGGCTGGTTATACCCTTCAAGAAGGGTCGAGAGTGACAGTGACCATTGGAGGTAAGGACTTTGATTTTTTCACGAAAGATTCCTCAGCTTGGTTGGCTTCATCAGAGCTAGAAAAGCAGCTTGTTTCTGCTATGCGTGCAGGAAGCAATATGACAGTGAAAGCGATATCAAAACGAGGAACGCATACCACTTATACTTATTCCTTAAAAGGGATCACTGCTGCATTAAATGCAGCTCAAAAGTGCCATTAAGGTTTTGATAATTTCTAAAATAGTGATGTGAATTGGAAAGCAATGGCCATTTCCTATGACCTTAGACCAGTTGGTTCATGTTTTGCGCGAGAAACAGATAATGTGATCGTGAAGGAGAGTTCTAAGCTCTCTTTAATTGGTTTGTCGCAAAATGAGATGGTGCAGGCTTTAAAGACAGTTGGTGTACCAGAGCATCAAACGCGTATGCGTGTGCGTCAGCTTTGGCATTGGCTTTATGTGCGTGGCGTTTCAAATTTTGATGAGATGCTGAATATTTCTAAAGCAATGCAAGAAACACTTAAGTGTCATTTCTCCATTGCGCGCCCAGAAATTGTTGGAGAACAAATATCAAAAGATGGTACGCGTAAATGGCTCTTACGTTTTCCTGCGCGTGGAGCTGGAAGGCCTGTTGAAATTGAAACGGTTTATATCCCTGAAGAAGGACGTGGTACTTTATGTCTTTCATCGCAAGTAGGGTGTACGTTAACTTGCTCTTTTTGCCATACGGGAACGCAGATGCTTGTTCGCAATCTGACTGCGGAAGAAATTTTGGCACAATTATTGGTTGCACGTGATTGTTTGGGTGATTTTCCTGATAAAAATAACCCTGATGGGGCAATAGTTCCCATTGAAGGTCGCAAAATTACCAATATTGTTATGATGGGGATGGGAGAACCTCTTTATAATTTTGAAGCTGTTAAAAAAGCTTTATTGATTGCTTCTGATGGTGACGGGCTTTCTTTATCAAAACGTCGGATTACGCTTTCAACCAGTGGGGTTGTTCCTGGAATTATCCGAACCGGAGAAGAAATTGGTGTTATGTTGGCGATTTCACTCCACGCAGTACACGATACATTAAGGGATATGCTTGTTCCCATTAATAAAAAATATCCGCTTGCTTTATTAATGGACGCTTGCCGTAATTATCCTGGTCTTTCCAATGCAAAACGAATCACTTTTGAATATGTTATGCTGAAAGATATCAATGATAGTTTAGATGATGCTAAGGGATTGATTAAGTTATTGAAAGGGATTCCTGCTAAGATCAATTTAATCCCTTTTAATCCGTGGCCAGGGAGCAATTATCAGTGTTCTGATTGGGAGCAAATCGAGCGTTTTGCTGATGTTGTTAATCAAGCGGGCTATGCTTCTCCTATTCGGATACCGCGTGGACGCGATATTTTAGCGGCATGTGGACAACTTAAATCAGCTTCAGAGCGTTTACGGAAATCTGAACGTTTGCGACTTGAAAATGCCATTGGTCATTAGTTAATACAACTTTCTGCGATATTAAAGCCTATGCTTTTTTTCAGTAAATCAGCATATAATAGCATGTGTGAGACAGAGATTAAGATGGATAAGTGCTAGACGAACAGTTTCAGCTTTTATATGCTCAATGGGGGAAAATATTGTATATAGTAGTCTGTTTGCGTAATCTCTAAAATGAGGAGGAAACCTCATTTAGAGGCAATATGAAGTCTTAAGGGTCTTAACTAATTTCCATATTATTACCATACCTTTTAATTCTATTTTATGACTTTTAAAAGCATCTACGGTAATATCTTTTAAAAAGTGGAGATTGTATATTGCCTCACTCTTTTGTTTATTACGTTCTTTAAAAAGATTTCGCTTTACACACGAAAACTCCCGATTCGCTTATAACGTACAAGGGAAAGATATTGTTTGATTCAAAATAAACAGGTTTAAAATGAGAGAATCCTACAATATTTTTGTTCTCATTTAAATTAAAAACGATAAATTACATTTATAAATCAATGTTTTGTAACTATAAGGAGATGGAGGGCAAAGATAGTAAAAGTACCAGCAATAAGCCAGTCGAGAAAGCGAATATAAAGAGGATTTTTATTGAGAATTTTGGTAAATTTATGCGCTGTAAAAACGATAGAAATTGTAATGGGAAAAGAAATAGGAATATAAGAGAGTCCTAAAAAGAGTAGCTTTTGTGTTGCCATAGGATCATCCGCATTGATAAATTGTGGTAAAAATGTGGCGTTAAAGAGTATAACTTTAGGATTTAAAAGATTGATTCCAATAGCAGCAAGATAGTTACGTTTAGCGCTTTGAGATTTAGAAGATGTCTGTTCAAAGGAAAATGTCGGATTTCTCCGTAACGCTTGAAAGGAAAACCATAAAAGGTAAAAGGCGCCAACAATTTTTAGAAGAATAAAAGTGTGTGGTGCAGCAAAAATAAGCGCTGATAAGCCAAGTGCTACAGCGGTAACTTGAATGGCAAACCCTGTTGCACTACCCAAGGCGCACATAATTCCAGCTTTTTTGCTTTGTGTAATGGTTCGTCCTACAGAAAGCATCATATCAGGTCCTGGAATAAGTGCTAAAATCAACGATGCTAAAGCAAATTGTACAACAATAGACCACTCCGGTAGAAATGACACGTAAATCTCCTTTTATTTTTAAGCAGTATTCATTATTTACACTCTAAAGCGTTTTTATTTACCTTTTTTGCGTCTTTTTAATGTTGCTTAAAGAGAATTTATTTTTATACTTGTTGCATTGTTTTGATTTCTAGGTAGAAATAAAAGAGCAGCTCATATAGAACTTTGAAATGAAGAAGTGGCAAAATATTAGAAAAGTTGTTTTGGCTTATTCGGGGGGATTGGATACGTCAATTATTCTCAAATGGTTGCAAAGTACGCTAGGCGTTGAAGTTGTAACTTTTACAGCGGATTTGGGGCAGGGGGAAGAGCTAGAATTTGCTCGTCGTAAAGCTGAAATGTTAGGTGTTAAAGAAATCTATATTGAAGATTTGCGTGAAGAATTTGTGCGTGATTTTGTTTTTCCGATGTTTCGAGCCAATACCGTTTATGAGGGGACTTACCTTTTAGGAACATCAATTGCACGCCCACTTATTTCAAAACGCCTTATTGAAATTGCTAAGGAAACGGGAGCAGATGCAATTGCTCATGGGGCAACGGGCAAAGGCAATGATCAGGTGCGCTTTGAGCTTTCCGCTTATGCTCTTAACCCTGATATAAAGATTATTGCTCCATGGCGTGATTGGGATTTTAAGAGTCGGACAGATCTGTTTGAATTTGCTCGTACACATCAAATTCCTGTAGAAAAGGATAAGCAAGGCGAAGCACCTTTTTCAGTGGATGCAAATTTATTGCATTCTTCATCAGAAGGAAAGATTTTAGAAGATCCAGCACTTCCTGCTCCTGAATATGTCCATATGCGTACTCTTTCGGTAGAAGATGCTCCAGATCAAGCAACAAGAATCACTCTTGGCTTTAAAAAAGGTGATGCTGTTTCAATCAATGGAAAAAATTTATCTCCTGCAACTTTACTTGCAGAATTAAATCATTATGGGCGCGATAATGGTATTGGTCGGTTAGATTTAGTAGAAAATCGCTTTGTGGGTATGAAGTCGCGGGGTATTTATGAAACCCCAGGGGGGACCATTCTTTTAACGGCTCACAGAGCTATAGAATCTTTAACGCTAGATCGTGGTGCAGCTCATTTGAAAGATGAATTGATGCCACGTTATGCAGAACTCATTTATTATGGATTTTGGTTTTCGCCGGAACGTAAGATGCTGCAGGCAGCTATTGATTTATCTCAAGAACATGTTGAAGGTGAAGTCACGTTAAAACTCTATAAAGGAAACGTGATTGTTGAAGGGCGCCAAAGTAAAAAATCACTTTATTCGAGTGAGTTGGTAACTTTCGAGGATGATCAAGGTACTTATGATCAAAGAGATGCAACTGGTTTTATTAAATTAAATGCTTTACGTTTGCGTACATTAGCAATGCGTCATCAAGGCGATAAAGAAAAGAAATAGAAAGTTACGGTGACAAGTGTAATGTGGATTAGTGCTTTTGTATGAAATGCCTAGTTGAAGCATTTTTTCTGTTGGTTTTTACCGTTCTTTCGTTCAATATTAGAAGCTTATCTTTTGCGCTAATAAATATAATAAGCAAAACCCATGATAATAATAGCAATGAAGGCTTCGATAATCAAAACAAGTCAATTTTGCTTTATAATATTGAATGTTTTTGATTTTTATCAGAACAAAATATGTTTATAGCGAGGGCGGTTTTTGTATTGTGACTTAAGAGTATAAAGAAATTTTCATCTTTTTGCTTGCTATTATTGACGAATAAATTCAAGAACCATACACCCTATTTTGAAAGAGTGTAATTTTTAGGACAAATAATGATGCGTGATCAGTGTGATACCCTTAACCTTACGCCTGAATTAAAAGATGCAGCTTCTCAATCGAGAACTTGGCCATTTGAAGAAGCACGTAAGATTATCAAACGGTATGAAAAGACGGGTTATCCAGACAGTGTGATATTTGAAACAGGTTATGGCCCTTCTGGTTTACCGCATATTGGAACTTTTGGGGAAGTTGCACGTACAACCATGGTGCGTCATGCATTTCATATTCTTACGGAGAATAAAGTAAAAACAAAATTGCTTTGTTTTTCTGATGATATGGATGGTTTGCGCAAGATTCCTGAGAATGTGCCTGATCGCGAAAGGATGGAACATTATCTTGGTCAACCGTTGAGCCGTGTACCGGACCCTTTTGGAGATGATTATCCTTCTTTTGGGGCAGCGAATAATGCCCGGTTACGGGCTTTCCTTGATCGTTTTGGTTTTGATTATGAATTTGCAAGTGCTACGGATTATTACAGTTCCAGTCGTTTTGATGAAACGCTTTTGAAAATTCTTGCCTGTTATGACAAGGTTATGGCAATTATTTTACCAACATTAGGTGAAGAGCGGCAAGCGACCTATTCACTCTTTCTACCGATTTCTCCCTTTTCTGGAAAAGTATTACAGGTACCGATGATTGCGCGTAATGTTGAAAAAGGTACAGTTACTTATATTGAGCCAGAAACAGGAGAAACCATAGAAACAGAGGTTACAGGGGGCAAGGTTAAGTGTCAGTGGAAGGTAGATTGGGCAATGCGTTGGACAGCGCTTGGCATTGATTATGAAATGGCAGGAAAAGACCTTATTGATTCCACAAATCTTTCTTCTAAAATTTGTAAAGTATTAGGTGGAAAGCCCCCAGAAGGATTCAACTATGAGCTCTTTTTAGATGAGAAAGGGCAGAAAATTTCCAAATCCAAGGGAAATGGCTTAACCATTGATGAATGGCTTACTTATGCTCCAACAGAGAGTTTAGGGCTTTATATGTTTTCAAAGCCTAAAACAGCAAAAAGGCTTTATTTTGATGTCATTCCTAAAGCGGTTGATGAATACTATGCGCATCTTTCAGCCTATGGTCGCCAAGAATGGAAAGAGCGTCTGAATAATCCTGTATGGCATATTCATAATGGTTGTCCACCGCAGGTTGATTTGCCTGTATCCTTTGCGATGCTCCTAAATTTGGTAAGTGCTTCAAATGCGGAGAATGCAGAAGTTCTTTGGGGTTTTATTTCTCGTTACGCTAAAGGAGCAAATGCACAAACTTATCCAGAACTTGATCAATTGGTGAAGTTTGCTATTAAATATTTTGATGTTTTTGTTAAACCAAACAAGAAATTTCGTATACCAGATGATAGCGAACGAGCAACATTAGCACAAATTGAGGAAAAATTAGCTAATTTACCTGAAACTATTGATGGCAACATGTTACAAAATATGCTTCTTGATGTTGCACGATTAACGGAACGTTATCAAGATCATAGCAAAAAAAGCCCTGAAGGTGGGCCTGGTGTTTCCAATGTTTTTTTTCAAATGTTGTATGAAGTCCTTCTTGGACAAGAGCGAGGTCCACGATGGGGATCATTTATAGCGCTTTATGGGATTAATGAAATGCGTGCACTGATTGCTGAAACACTTGCACGGCCGACGGAGGAATAATGGAACGAAGAGTGCAGGAAGTAAAGCGACGCCGTACATTTGCAATTATTGCTCACCCAGAT
This sequence comes from Bartonella sp. MU37NMGALS, assembly GCF_042194015.1. NCBI lineage: Bacteria > Pseudomonadati > Pseudomonadota > Alphaproteobacteria > Hyphomicrobiales > Bartonellaceae > Bartonella > Bartonella sp. MU37NMGALS. The sequence goes on along the minus strand of NZ_JBHIML010000003.1, from coordinate 157,405 downwards.
GCGGGGAAAACAACATTAACAGAAAAGCTTTTATTGTTTGGTGGTGCTATTCAACTTGCAGGAGAAGTAAAAGCCAAAAAAGATCGTATTCAAACCCGTTCTGATTGGATGAATATTGAGCGTGATCGTGGTATTTCCGTTGTGACTTCGGTGATGACGTTTGAATATGAAAATCATATTTTTAATCTCCTAGATACTCCAGGACATGAGGACTTTGCGGACGATACCTATCGCACTCTCACAGCTGTTGATAGTGCTATCATGGTATTGGATGGGGCACGCGGAATTGAGCCAAGAACACTGAAATTGTTTGAAGTATGTCGGATGCGGGATATTCCTATTGTTACGTTTATCAATAAAATGGATCGTGAGGCACGTGATCCTATAGAGCTTTTAGATGAAATTGAAGAAAAGCTTGCTCTTGATACTGCGCCTATAACATGGCCAATTGGTACGGGTAAAGATTTTGTTGGTACCTATGACCTTCATCATAATCGTTTTCGTCAAAAAGATGATGAGATAACACAGCGGATAGTTTCAAATCCCAGAGAGGTTGTCCATTTACTCCCTGAATATCAACGTTCCACTTTTATTGAAGGGGTAGAACTCGCTCAAAGTGTTTGCAAGAATTTTGATCTTCAAGCTTTCCGTGAAGGTCATATGACTCCGGTTTATTTTGGTTCAGCTTTGCGAAATTTTGGTGTTCGTGATTTGATCAATGCGCTTATTGATTTTGGTCAAAGTCCTCGTGATCAAAGTGCAGATCAGCGCAATGTCATAGCCATGGAACCTAAAATGACGGGATTTGTTTTTAAAATTCAAGCGAATATGGACCCTAATCATCGTGATCGTATTGCATTTTTTCGGGTATGTTCGGGAACACTTGAACGTGGTATGAAAACAAAGTTGGTTCGAACAGGAAAACCGATGACACTTTCGGCTCCACAATTTTTCTTTGCGCGTTCACGCCAAATTGCTGACCAAGCCTATGCCGGTGATATCGTAGGGATTCCTAATCATGGAACATTGCGTATTGGCGATACTTTGACTGAAGGAGAAGATATCCTCTTTAAGGGAGTACCAAATTTTGCACCAGAGATTTTGCGTCGTGTTTGTTTGGGCGATCCAATGAAAGCAAAAAAGCTCAAAGAAGCTTTGCAACAAATGGCTGAAGAAGGGGTTGTACAATTGTTTATTCCTGATGATGGGTCGCCTTCTCTCATTGGTGTTATTGGTGCCTTGCAAATTGATGTTTTAACGGAACGACTTAAGGTGGAATATTCTCTGCCGGTAAGTTTTGAATCAGCGCGCTTTAATTTATGTCGTTGGATTTCAGCGCAGAGCAAAGATGAGTTGCAAAAGTTTCTCAGCAATCACCGCTCTGCTATTGCGTATGATTTAGAAGGTGATCCAGTTTTTTTAGCGGAGAACCATTTTTCATTGAATTATGAGGCAGAAAGAGCTCCTAAAATAAAATTTTCTGCTTTTAAAGATTATCAAGTACGCTCTTAAAATAAAGAAAAATATTTTCTACAATAATTTGATTTATAATGATAATTTATCGTTTTTCATATTGAAACAATCAAAATCATTTGTTTTCACGTCATAAGTAGGATTGGTGTGTGCGTAAAAACACTTGAAGCAAGAAATACAAAGCCTCTTATAAATTTTCTCTATAGCCAAGAGCTTTCAAAATATTGGGCGAGGGTAAAAAAGTGATTATGGTGGTTTGTAGCGTTATGATGTAACGATGGTGGTGTGTGATGTATCTTATCCTATTCACGGAAGTTTACATTATACTATTCATTTATATTATTTACAGGACGACATTACGAGGTAAGCTCAAGTACAATGAAAGATGTCTATTTAAAAACAAACATATAAAATTGCAATATAATGATATTTTTGGGCATTCTATTTTGCATAAGGGATGTGATCCTAGCAAGATAGAGGCTTGCACGATAAACTTTTGCAAAACTCTCTCCATAAAAGTAATCTATTTTCGCTGTTAAAGGTGGACATATTATTTTTTTCTGAAAATGGTGGGGTATGTAAAGGATATTTTCAGATTGCACTGTATAAAGAATACGGTAAATTTATTATATTCAAAGAGCTGCAATGCATTGGTACCCCTAGCACCTTTTAAAACTTTAATATTTATTTTTATATTACCTATTTGAGTTAGAGAATAAACTGTAGCCAATTCTACGTTGAAAAATATCAGAAAAATTTTATATATTTTTTCGCGATGATTTAAGACATATAATTTACTTCAATATTTTTTTAAATTTAAACTAAAAAATCTGCTGTATAAATATAGCTTTTCAGTTTTTCCTTGTATAAATATTGTATACAGTCAAAATAATACAAATAATCAATAAGCTGAAATTTGTTATCCCAAATATGAGATCATATGACCTATAAACCGCGTGTCTTTTCTATTTCTCCGGGAACTGCTTTTTTGCCTCACTTTGTTGATGCACTACTTTCTGGTAGCCTTATTGATAATTTCGCTTCCAGTGGAGATATTCAAACTGCCCTTGCTGATAGCCTTATTTATGTTCCAACACGTCGTGCTGCTCGCGCTTTGCGTTTAGCTTTTGTTGAAAGAAGTGATACACAATCAACATTTTTGCCAACTATTCGTGCTCTAGGAGATGTAGATGAAGACAGTTTCCTTTTTGTTGAAAATCATACCAGCGCTCTCGATCCACCTATTGGAGAAAGCGAACGTCTTTTACTTTTAGCGCGCCTTATCCGTCCATGGCGTGAAAATTTGCCTGCGCATCTGCGTGCCATGTTTGGTACAGAAGATGTGCTTATTCCGGCTCATAGTGCTGATGCTATTTGGCTCGCGCAAGATTTAGCACATTTGATGGACGAAATTGAAACAGAAGGAGCAGACTGGTCAAAACTTAAAAATATTGCATCTGATATGGTCGCTGAATGGTGGCAAATAACGCTCGATTTCTTGACTATTGTTACGCAAAATTGGCCAAAAATCTTGACAGAAAGACAACGAAGTAATCCCGCGGAATGGCGTAATCAAGCACTCACAATGCATGCAGAGACTTTACGACGTATGCCGCCTGATAAACCGATCATTGCAGCTGGTGTATCAGGTTCTATGCCCGCAGTTTCTCATCTTTTAAAGGTTATAGCTTCTCTACCAAAGGGGGCTGTTGTTCTTCCTGGCCTTGATCTTCATATGGATGAAGAACAATGGAATGCACTAAGCACAAGCAATGAAGAAAAAACAGCTTGTGATTTTTTTGATCTTGCAGAAAATGTTTTTAGCCATCCTCAATATCATTTAAAAAAACTTCTAACTCTCATGGAGTGTCAACGTCATCATGTTTGCGAAATTGGCCAACAAAGTATAACAAAGAAAAAACGAATGGCTCTTTTATCAGAAGCACTCCGACCAGCTTCTACAACAGATAAATGGGTACAAATTGTCCGTAACGATTATGAAAATCTTTGTGCAGATTGGTCATTTATTGAAGCTATAAATGAACGTGAAGAAGCTCTCGCGATTGCTGTTACCTTACGCAAAGCTATTGAAGAACCTCAAAAAACTGCAGCCCTTATTACAAACGACCGTAATTTAGCACGCCGTGTTGCTGTGGAATTACAGCGATTTGGAATTGAAGCAAATGATTCAGGCGGAATACCACTTGCACAAACATTGCCTGTAACTCTCTTACGACTTATCTTAGAAAATGTGTTGCAACCCGATGATCCCATTGCTTTTCTTTCTCTTCTTAAACATCCACTGACAACACTCCAACAAAACCGTCATCGTTTACGGGAAATGGCAGAAAATTTTGAACTTTTTGTTCTTCGAGGGAATACAGGACGCATCAATCTTTGCGAATGTGATCAATTTCTTGAAAAATGGATTGAAACGCACTTTCATAATAGTTCTGAAATCAACGCTCTTGATCAGCAGAAATGTGAAGAAGCACGTTTCCTTTGTCATCTTTTGAGGAAAGCTGTTGAACCTTTAACATCTCTTATGAAAAAAGAGAAAGAATTTACCATCAACGAAGCTGCGATAGCAACTGTTGAGGTTTTTGAAAATTTTGGGCGCAATGAGAATAATTCTCTTGCACATCTTTATCAACACGAAGCAGGACAAACCCTATCAAAATTTTTACGTGAATTGGTCAGTGATCAATCCGGATTAACATTTCATCTTTGCGAATGGCCCGCTATGTTTTCTGCCATAATAGCAACCCGTTCTGTCACACCTTCGCCTGGAGGACATCCACGTTTATTCATCTGGGGTACGTTGGAATCACGTTTGCAAACAGTTGATACAGTGGTCATCGGCGGTCTTAATGAAGGGTCATGGCCGATATCAACCCGAAATGATGCTTTTTTATCGCGACCGATGAAAATGATGTTAACTCTGGAACCACCAGAGCAGCGTATTGGTCTTTCTGCGCATGATTTTCAATGGGCGATGGGAATGGATAAAGTGGTGATGAGTCGCGCATTGCGCGTTAATCATACGCCTTCCATTCCTTCACGCTGGCTACAACGCATGGAAACAGTTGTAGGAAAACAGGTTTGGGAACAAATCCGTGAACGAGGTGAAATACTACGCCATTGGGCAAAGATGCTTGATCATACAAGCATAACTTCTGAGGTGGAACGTCCTTGCCCTGCTCCGCCTCTTGATATACGCCCGCGTCATTTTTCAGTTACTGAAATAGAAACATTACGATATGATCCCTATGCTATTTATGCTAAAAAAATCTTAAGGCTCAAACCACTTAAAGAACTTATTCATGATCCTAGCGCTTCAGAACGTGGAACACTTTATCACGCTATTCTTGCAGCTTTTTGCACACAAATGAAAAATCCAAATGCTGCAAATGCACTCAATGTACTGCTTGCTATTGGGCGTAAAGAGTTTGATAAATTCAATTTTCCACCCGATATTGAAGTAATTTGGTGGAATAGTTTTGAAAATCTTGCTCCACGCTTTATTCAATGGGAACAAAGTTTAGGACTGCGAGAGCGATATTCGGAAGTGGTATCACAAAAAATTCCTATAGGAACAACAGGAGTAACCCTTTCAGGACGTGCTGATCGTCTTGATGTTTTGCCAGATAAAACGGTTGAAATTCTAGATTTCAAAACCGGAACCCCTCCTTCATCAAAACAAGTTCGTGAATTATTATTTCCGCAATTGGCTTTAGAAACAGCTTTACTCATACAAGGGGGCTTCCCAGATTTTCAAGATTTTACCCCCTCAAATTTATTTTACATTCCTCTTAACAAAAAAGGTGAAATTAAATCCCAATCAATTCTTTTAAAGAAAAAAGACGGAAAAACTCATCTAAGTGCTGTTGATCTTGCTGACAATGCATGGGAAAATCTTATCGCACTCATAACTTATTATAAAAATCCACAACAAGGTTATCTTTCACATGCTGTCCCCATGTCAAAACGATATGAAGGTGACTACGACCATTTGGCTCGGTTGTGGGAATGGTCAAGTGGTTTTCATAAAGAAGAGTAATCATGACGTTTTTTTCTATTCCTGAAGCCGCTCTTGATGCACAAGCAACAGCAACACATCCCCAAAAAAACGTGTGGGTTTCTGCAAATGCTGGATCTGGAAAAACCCACGTTTTAAGTGAACGTGTTATCCGTTTGCTTTTAAACGGTACGCCTCCAGCACGTATTTTATGCCTTACTTATACAAGAGCTGCTGCTGCTGTTATGCAATCACGAATTTTTCGCACGCTTTCCAGTTGGAATGAACTCGATGATGCACAGCTGCAAGAAACCTTAACACGGTTTGAAAAAAAACCTGTTAATGCGCAAAAACTAACTTATGCACGACAACTCTTCGCGCGTGCTCTCGAAACGCCTGGTGGCTTAAAAATCCAAACGATTCATGCTTTTTGTGAATCTCTCTTGCATCAATTTATGTTAGAAGCCAATATTGCAGGGCATTTTGAACTTCCCGATGATATCAGTCGAAAAAAATTACGACAAGAATCTCGTCGTCAACTTTTAGCCCGTCGTGATGTACAACCTGCTTTGCAACAGTTACTTCAAGTTATTAGCGAACATACTTTTAACCAATTGCTTTATGAGGCAGTTGAAAAGCAACATAAATTGTCTGATTTTTTATCTTCTCTTTTATCTGAAAATGGAGAAGAAAAATTGCGCGCGCTTTTTAACTTAGCGCCCAATGAAACAAATCAATATCTGCTGGAACAAATTAAACAAACAGCGCGCCTTCCTCTTTATGCTCTTAAGCATTGTGAAATCAATGGTAGTCAAAGCTTTAAGGATATGGTGGAAAAACTTTCCCAATTAGAAAAGGTGCATGATGAGACAAATATTCTCAATATTATTTCTGATATTTATTTTACAACAAAAGGTGAGCCGCGTAATTTTTCACATTTATCTCGTAAAAAATCAGATGAAATTTGGCCTTTTATTCAACAAATGCTTGAAGATAAACAAAAAAAGCTTTCTATTCTTTTAGAGAAATATCAATGCGCAAAAGTTGCTACTCTCAATATGGCTGCTTTTCAGTTATGTGCTGTTTATCTCAAAATCTATACGAATCTAAAAAAGGCCAATGGCTTCTTAGACTTTGACGACCTTATTGAGCGTACACTTCATTTGTTACAGCGTAAAGGTGCAAGCCAATGGGTTCATTATAAACTTGATCGTGGGCTTGATCACATTCTACTTGATGAAGCACAAGACACTAATCCTGAGCAATGGCAAATTATTCAACTGTTGGCACAAGAGTTTTTCTCAGGTTATAGCCAACGAACAAATATACGGACTCTTTTTGCTGTTGGAGATGAAAAGCAATCTATTTATTCTTTTCAAGGCGCAGCTCCAGAAAATTTTGCTGAAAATGGACGAATCATTCAAAAAAAAGTGCAGCAAACCAATCAACAATTTGAAAAAATACAACTGCATTACTCTTTTCGCTCTACAGCGGATGTTCTTAAAAGCGTTGATATTGTTTTTGAAACACCAGAAAACTATAAAGGACTTTCGGCAGAAAATACAAAAACGGTGCATGAAGCTATTCGTGTTCATAGTCCCGGTGAAGTTGTTATATGGGATGCAATTTCTAGAGAGACGAGTGAATTTCCTCATGATTGGCATTTAAGCGTTGATCATTTAGATACCCCTGAAGTTCGTTTAGCAGAAAAAATTGCTGAAACTATTGCCAACTGGTTACAAAAAGGTGAAATGCTTCCAGCAAAAGGACGCTTAATACGGGCAAGTGATATTATGATATTGGTTCGTAAACGTGATCAATTTGTCTCAGCTCTTACCCGTGCTTTTAAACACCGCAATATTCCCGTAGCAGGGGCTGATCGTTTACAGCTTACCAAACATATTAGTATCCGTGATTTAATGGCGCTTGCACGTTTTGTTTTGCAGCCACAAGATGATCTTTCTCTTGCTTGTGTTTTAAAAAGCCCCCTTTTTGCTCTTAGTGAAGAGGAACTCTATCAGCTTGCTGCACACCGCACCGGCTCTCTTTGGCAAAGCTTATGTACGCACGCATCATCGCAGATATCTTTTAAAGATGCTTTTGAAAAGCTAAACCATTATCGCGCTTTAGTGGATAAAATACCGGTTTTCGAGTTTTATAGCCATATTTTGAATAATGATAAGGGAAGACAAAAAATTCTGTCTCGTTTAGGATCTGAAGCAAATGATGTGCTCGATGCTTTTATGGATTATACGCTCACTATTCAAAAAACAGGATTACCAGGATTACAAGCTTTTTTAGAAACATTAAGTGCAAGTGAACCAGAAATTAAACGTGAATTTGAACAAAATAATGAAGAAATCCGCATTATGACTGTTCATGCTGCAAAAGGACTAGAGGCTGCTATTGTGTTTTTAGTTGATCCTGGTAGTGCGATTTGGCATCCTCAGCATGCGCCTCACTTGCTTAAAGTTCCTTTAAACAATGCACAATGGAACGGAAAACAAACCTTTATTTGGCGTCCCAATGAAAAGTTTGATACAAAACTCTCTAAACAAGCAATTTCACACTTAAAAGAGCGTGCAGAAGAAGAATATAGGCGCCTTCTTTATGTAGGAATGACCCGCGCTGAGGATCGCTTGTTTATTTGTGGATATAAAGGACAGAAAACGCCATCTCATACATGGTTACAACTGGTAAAAAAAGCCCTTGAACCGCATGCTCTTGCTATAAAAGATTCTGCGGAAGATATTGCAGCTTGGCGTTATTGTATTACACCTCCTTCTTCTGCTTCTATAAACCCAAAAGTCCCTTGCGCTGAATGCCAAACCTTACCACCTTTGCCTGCTTTTTTCTCCCATAAAGTACCAGAAGAGCCAGTGCTACCAAAACCGTTAAAACCCTCAGTCGCGAGCCTTGCCATTGAAGCTGATACAGAGCTGTCCTCAAGTCCAAAACAGCTTACCATCTCCCCTGTTTTAGGAGAAACAAACACTAACAGAGCTTTTTTCATTGAATATGGTAATATCGTTCACCGATTATTACAATATTTACCCGATTACCCCCCCCAAAAACGTCGAGACTATGCTCGAAACTATCTCAATATCAAAGCCTCTCATTGGTATAAGAGCCAAAGAGAAGATGCTCTTCGCCATGTTTGGAAAATATTAGATCATGTTTACCTCAAGCCCCTTTTTTCTGAGCATTCACGTGCTGAGGTTTCCTTAATGGGTATTGTAAAAATTCGTGGAAAAGAACACGCAATTTCTGGTCAAATTGACCGTCTCTACATCACGCAAAACAGCATCATCTTTGCCGATTTTAAAACAGGAACCCCGCCAGAAAATGAAGCTGCTATTGCTTCCCATCACTGGTTGCAAATGGCTCTTTACCGAAAATTATTACAAGCTATTCATCCTGATAAAGATATCCAAGCTCTGCTTATCTACAGTAAAGAAGCCAAAATTTTTAAGCTTTCTCCAGAAAAACTCGAGGCATTTCTTGGTGAAGTTGCCTTATAAGTTATTCCTTTCCTTCAAAGTATCCTTACGCTTTTTTACTTTTATAAAATCGCCCAAACAAACACAATGCACAATCTCTGGTGTAAAAAAGTCCTTTAATAATTTATCTTTGCAATAACTTGATATGAATTGTTATCATACCAATCTATAAAGAGTGAATATAAAGGATAAATCAATGACGTGTATAAAAGTTGATAAGGACAATTTCGAAAGTGAAGTTCTAACCTCTTCCACCCCTGTTGTAGTTGATTTTTGGGCAGAATGGTGCGCCCCTTGCAAAATGATTGCTCCAATTTTGGATGAAATTTCAATGGAAATGCAAAATCAAGTTAAAATTGCTAAGGTAAATATTGATGAAAATCCGGAACTGGCTACCCAATACGGAGTACGTTCTATCCCTACATTATTAATGTTTAAAAATGGAAATATTTCATCGAATATGGTTGGTGCTACCTCTAAAGGACGTCTTTCTGAATGGATAAAAGATGGGCTTAGTTAATTCCACATATAATCACTATAAAGGAGAGAAGCTTTGTCTCTCCTTTTGATTTTTTAAACATTCTTTTTTGCATTATATTATAATAAAAAGATAATAAAATCAAAATGTTAAATGAATTTAAGAATTCGTACTTTTATGCATGATTCAATTGACTATTTTTTATAAAAAATTGCCCTGTATGAAGAATATAGGCAATTCTTTCCTTATATGCGCGTCAAAAATATTGGGTGAATGATAATTTCATAAAGGTATTTTCTTCTTGAATAAGACTATAGAGATAGATAGTGCTTTCAACACATAAAAAGGCAATATCAATCTAGAAATAAGGAGATTTTTGTTTGGAGTCCTTTGCAATCATGAAAGGAGATTTTAAGAAAAAACTTTGCAAATTACTTTTCTGAAGTTCACAATTTTTAAGCAGAAAGAAGCAAGCAATTCACTATAGGTTATATAATGCTCTTCTAAAGGGTTACCACTTCAATTTAAAATTCTCTTACACTATTCTCTAGAATCAAAAGACTTTTTTTGAAGCCTTTACTAAAAGTATGAAAGGCAAAAAACATTCTCTAAAATAAATTGATAAATTGCTATAAATTAACGGATGTCCTTTGCAATTTATGTCATTGTTATATAAAAGAGCCAGTATTTCATCTCATCTTCATAGTTGATTACATCCATGAGGGACTTCTTTATGTTGTTCATCATCTCAAATTTCGGTACGTATTGAGGTATTATCAATTAAAAAATGATGATGTTCATGCTCATGTCGATGTTTTTTTAAAATGTACGAATTGCAAAAGACTGTTGCAAACGTTCAATGGAATGTTGTGCTGATCTGAGTGTTACATGACGCCCATGTTCTTTATAGTGTAAGGTGAGTGCAAAAGTGGCGAGTTCTAAAAGAGCTGTATTTCTTTCTGGCCATTCAACAAGTAAAATATTTTTCTCACGAGCTTCATGAAGCCCTAATTCATCAATTTCTTCTGCTATAGAAAGGCGGTAAAGATCAGCATGAATAATTTCAAACTGTGGAAGTTGATAGCTTTGCACAAGAGTAAAAGTAGGGCTTGGAACATCCATAGTATTATCGTTCGCAAGTGTTTGGATGATTGTACGTGCAATAGTTGATTTTCCAGTCCCAAGATCTCCTTGCAGCGTTACAAGATCCCCCGGCTTTAAAGAAAGGGTTAAATGTTGTGCAAAAAGCTTTGTTGCCTCTTCATTTTCAAGAAAAAAACTAAAGTTCATTAAGGGTTCCATGAAATGGATGAAAAATTTTTGTTATAATAAAGATTGAAATTAAAAAATCTTATCTCCTTTGGGAAGTGGGAAAAAACATTTAACTGTTGTTCCTTTTCCAGAACCGGTAAGAATCTCAACATGTCCACCGTGTAGTTCAACGAAACTCTTCACAAGGGAAAGGCCAAGACCCGCTCCTGCACGCCCGCCATGGTGTGAATGAGAAGAAAAACGTTTAAAAATACGATCAAGGACGTCTTTTGGAATATCAGAGCCTTCATTGTGAACGCTAAAGACAATATTATCATCTTGTTCATCAACGCAAAATTCAATAGTGCTCGCCTCCGTTGCAAAATTAATAGCATTACTCAGCACATTCACAAAAATTTGATGCAAGCGTTTTTCGTCAGCAGAAATGGAATTTAAGGAAGGAGAAATTTGTTGTAAAAGCGTAATATGGCGTCCATTAAGGCGATCTTCTATACGTGCTACTGCTTGTATCATAGCATCTGCAATATTAACCGATTTTATGTCCAACTCCATAATGCCTGCATCAAGGGTAGCAAGATCAAGAATATCGTTAACAATATTTAAAAGAGTTCCTGATTCTGAATGAATATGCCCAAGATATTCTTGTTGACGTTTATTGATAGAGCCGAAAATTTGATCACGTAAAATATCCGAAAATCCAATAATATTGGTGAGAGGTGTACGCAATTCATAGGAAACATGTTGGACAAATTCATTACGCAAACGATCAGCACTTTCTAATGCTTCATTTCTTTCTTGAAGAGCACGCGCAACATGGACAGTGTCTGTAACATTCACAAAAGTAAGCATTGTTTGTCCATCGGGAAGAGGAACCAGAGTATAGTCAATAATCATATCATTTTTAAGATCTATACGACCTGAATATGTTTCACGTTTTTCAGCAAAACCGGTAATGAATTTGGTAAATTGATCCCATTCTTGTCCTAAGGTTAAGGCTGAACAATGGCTTTGTAACTGTGTAATATGGGTCCCTTCTACCAGTAAATTATAAGGAAGCGACCACAATTTCGACAAGGCAGGATTCGATAAACGAAGGCGTCCATCGGTACCAAAAACAACCACGCCTTCGGAAAGTTTATCAAGTGTTTCACCTTGTATTTTAATAAGTGTATTATAACGGCGTTCAAGATCAATTTTTTCTGTAAGGTTTTCGTAAAGCCAAGTGACACCTCCTTGTGGATGAGGGTTCGAGATAACACGCACCGTACGCCCATCTGGAAGATTCCAAATTTGTTGGTTCGATTCTGTTTGTCGATAGGCTTTAAAAAGTTCTTCTTTCCATGCGCGCCAATCGGGGTGTTCAGCAATGAGCCCTTTTTCACGTAGACGTTCAAGAAATAATGTATGGCTTGGTTCACTTTCTAAAAAGGAAGTCTCCAACGGCCATAAAACTTTAAAAGCATGATTACAGAATTTTAATTTTTGGTTTGTATCAAAAATAGCTACAGCTGTTGAAATTTGGTCAAGTGTTTCACAATGGCTTTGAAGAACATAACGTAATTCATGAGCAAGATTTTCATATGCGCTGTCATCACGCGCAAAAGCTGCCATCCCTTCGGCTGTTGTAATACGTGTGAGATGAAAACGATGTCGTTCTCCATCAATAACTGTGTGAACATGTTCTTGAAAAATTGTTTCTATTTCATCTGTTTTGCGTTGTGTATTTTCATTGAAAAGATCCCCCACTTCATCACTGCCTTCACGAAAGTCTGTCATTTCTCTAAAGGCGCGATTGATAAAACAAACTTTTCCTTCACAATCTTTTATCCATACGGGCTCTTGAATAAGATCAAGAAGATTACGCTGCATTCTCAGTTCAGTAAGAAGGCGGGCGATATCTTTCTGTAAACGAGCATTTTCACTCTGTTGTTTTGAGATATCTTGAAAACGAGCAATAGCGACTGTTCCTGCGATGACGCCTGTAACTTGTAGCAGTACATTGTTTGTGGTGGTGATAGAAAGATCAAAAGGGTGACATTTACAACGTAGTTGAGTCAATGCATAATCAAGTTCTCGCAGAGAATTTTCTTCAACCCAGAGCTCAAAACGCTGAAAATCTTTCTGATCGATTCCTATTTTTTGCAATGCAGAAAGGGCACCAACGACACGGGGTAAGGTTGTTGGATTTTCCCAAATAAGAAGGAATTGCTCGGTTTCTTCCAGAAGCCATTCATAATATTTAAGTTTTTCAGAAAAATTTGCCTGAATTATCTTCAATGGCTTCTGTGCAGTTTTTTTTGCACACATAATAACAGCTAGACACGTGAGAAGTGAAGCACAAGAAATTCCTCCACACAGCGCTAAAAGCAGCCATGGACCATCTAGTAAAGTGAAGAAAAATGGTAAATAACCTTCCAATGACTGAGCAACAGCGCATGTTGGAGAAAAAAAGAAAAAAAGGCAAAATATATACGCATAGATTCGAATCATTTTTTGAGCTTTTTCTTTGGGGTTATAGTCACCAAAGCTGCGCACGACATCTTACCCTTTTTTAACCCAAGGAAATGTTTAGTAACGGTAATGGTTTGGTTTATAAGGTCCTTGTGGTGTGACTCCAATATAAGCGGCTTGTTCTTCTGATAAAACACTTAATTTTATTCCTAACCGATCAAGATGTAGACGTGCAACTTTTTCATCAAGATGTTTAGGCAAAACAGTGACTTCATTTGTATAGTGTTCTGCACGGGTAAAAAGTTCAATTTGCGCTAAAACTTGATTAGTAAACGAGGCTGACATGACAAAAGAGGGATGCCCAGTCGCATTCCCGAGGTTTAACAAACGCCCTTCAGAGAGCAAAATGATGCGTTTTCCATCGGGAAAGGTGATCATATCAACTTGTGGTTTAATATTTGTCCATGGCAAATTTCTAAGGGCTGCGACTTGGATTTCGTTATCAAAATGACCAATATTGCCAAGAATACACATATCCTTTACTTGTCGCATATGGTCTAAACGAACAACATCTTTATTGCCTGTTGTCGTGATGATAATATCAGCACTGGAAGCAGCATCATCCAAATTAACAACTTCATAGCCATCCATAGCTGCTTGAAGAGCGCAAATAGGATCAATTTCTGTTACTTTAACACGAGCCCCAGCACCAGAAAGAGATGCTGCTGAACCTTTTCCTACGTCACCATAACCACAGACAATGGCAGTTTTACCAGCGATCATCACGTCTGTTCCACGTCGAATACCATCGACCAATGATTCTTTACATCCATATTTATTATCAAACTTTGATTTAGTGACGCTATCATTGACATTAATAGCAGGAAAAGGCAAAAGCCCTTCTTTTTGTAACTGATAAAGACGGTTTACACCTGTTGTGGTTTCTTCGCTTACACCTTTAATTGCTGCGTGCTGTCGTGTAAAAAATCCTGGCGTTGCATCAATACGCTTTTGTATTTGTTTGAAAAAAATTTCTTCTTCTTCTGTTTTGGGATGCGATAGGATATCTTTATTTTGTTCTGCACGACTTCCCATTAAAATATAGTTTGTGGCATCAGCGCCATCATCTAAAATAAGATTGGAAGGATTACCATCTGGCCATTGGAAAATTGCATCTATATAAGTCCAATATTCTTCCAATGTTTCACCCTTAACGGCGAATACAGGAATACCAGTTGCGGCGATAGCTGCTGCTGCATGGTCTTGCGTAGAAAAAATATTGCTAGAGCTCCACCGTATATCGGCGCCAATTGCTTTTAATGTTTCAATTAAAACAGCTGTTTGAATTGTCATGTGCAATGAGCCAGAAATACGCGCTCCACGCAAAGGTTGATTAGAGGAAAACTCCTTGCGACAAGCCATCAAACCAGGCATTTCAGTTTCAGCAATATCAAGTTCTTTACGACCATAAGCGGCAAGTGCAATATCTTTGACAACAAAATCTTGAGCTGCCATTCTTTATTCCTTTAAAATAAGTTTTTCCAAGACGGTAGGAGAAATTAAAAAAAAATGCAAGACAAGAAGAGGACTTCTTTATGTGAAAAAGCTCTTTTAAAATCTCCATAAATTTGTGCAACAAATATGCATTTATGAATCTGAGTAATGATGTTACTGAAAGAATAAGAGATCTTCATGATAAGTCTTATTTATATAAACAAAACTCTATCCTTTTCACGTAACTTTAAAGCTTTTAAAAATCTCCAGAGAGAATACCTTTTAAATAATAAAAATTGTGCATTGCTTCACAGTTTTTATATCGATTTTTTATGGGATAATATCGAAAGTAGAATACTTATATTCTACGCGCTTATGCGGTTGTTGAAAAAGGAAGTATTACCCTACTTTAATCTCATTATTAAGCTTTCTACCAAAATAATATAATGCAAAGTCATAGGTTATCATATTTATGAATAGGCAATTCAGAATCGGTTCTTTAGGATTCCAATGTTGCATCTGCTCTTGGATAAAGACAGTTTATAAGAAGTGCTTTTCTCTTGTTTTCAACGATTTTTATCAAAATACTATAGGTATACGATTAAACATTTTTTGTGATACTGAATAGAGCATTTAAAACGCAAAAACATTACTCTATTGAGCATTCTGATTTCAGAATCGCTAACAACGAGCTATAAATTATAAATCAAATAATTAACTCAGTTTTGAAAAAATTTATTCTAGACGAATAAGTTTTGCGAAAATTGACCATGTGGACGAAATCGCCAAAGATAACTTGGCAAGAATGCAGCCATTGCTCTGGGAGTAATTCCCACACCTTCTAGAGTATATCCATTCTCTATAGCCTCTTTAGAAACAATGTTATCCATTTGCAAAAAACGTATCTGATTGGCTGTTACGAGTGTTGGTACAAAAGGCAATTTACCGATAGTTCCCAAAATTCCTCCAATCAATAGACCAGCAGAAAGGGGCATGGATAGGATTGTTTTTTTACGGTGAATAATTTTGAGTATATTTTCAAGAGTATTTTGAAAGGTGATAATCTGGGGACCACCAAGATCATAATTTTTTCCCCAAGCAACCTGTCCATCTAAAGTGCGCGCGATAAACTCAGCAACGTCACCAACATACACGGGTTGCAATTTGCTTTGCCCACCCCCAAAAAGAGGCATAATTGGTAAAAAACGTGACAAATCTGCTAAGGTGTTAAAGAAACAATCCTCTGGTCCAAAGATAACGGATGGACGGATAATAATTGCTTGAGGATGCTTGTTATGAACGATTTGTTCACCCATAAACTTAACACGTGCATAAAGACATGAAGCATTCTCGTTAGCCACAAGTGCTGACATATAGATGAGTGGAATAGCAGCTTGTGCTGTTAATTCAGCAACATTGTAAGCACCATCAATTTGTGTGTTTTTAAAATTCGATTGATTTGCTTGTTTTAAGCTACCAGGTAAAAACACTGCCGCATCAGCTCCAAGCAACGCGCGTGCAACAGAAGCACGATGCTTGATATCCGTTTTAAGCATTTGGGTTTGTCCTACTTCTCCTATTTGGAGCATGTAATAAGCTTTTTGTGGACAACGAACAGCGATACGAACGCGATATCCCCGCTTAGTCAAAGTTTCAACGACATGTCGTCCTACAAAACCAGATCCGCCAAAAACAGTAACAAGTTTAGGATGTTGATAAAGTGCACAATCAAGTTGCATGATTAAAAAGTCTATCTTTCAACGCTTTTAAAATAATCGATTTTTAGCACGGAGGTGTTTTATTGTCACGCAAAATATCGCCCGCAAGATAAAGGGAACCACTAATAAGGACAATTGCCTCTTTATATTCGGCTCTAATCTTATGCAAAGCATCTTGTAGATGCGCCTGTGGAGTAGCAAAGATTCCTGCTTTTTGCGCTGATTCAGCTAATTTTATTGGAGAGATACCGGCATTATTGTTAATCAGCGGTATCGTATATATTTTATCGACAAGGTTCGCTAAGGAACGAAAATAACCAACAGCATCTTTGGTATTGAGCATACCAGCAATCATAATAATGGGACGATCTGTTTTTTTTCTCCATTGTGTAAGTTCTGCCGCAATAACTTTTCCAGCAGCAGGATTGTGACCACCGTCTAACCATAAATCAATATTAGGAGACAGTTGATCAACCAAATGTCCTTGGATAAGATGTTGCATCCGTGCGGGCCAATAGATATTTTTCAAAGCGTCATTTATGGTTTGTTCTGAAAGTTGAAAACCCGCTTGACAAACTGCTTCAAGAGATGCGCCAGCATTGGCAACTTGGTGGTCTCCAATAAGGTTAGGAAGTGAAAGATCCATGAGACCTTGATTGTTTTGAAAAACCATACGTCCATGTTCTTTATAACTTTGATAATCTTGATCAAATAGAGAATAAGGTGCTTTATTTTTATCGGCAAGGGGTATTAAAGTAGCAAGAGTTTCTTCATAATTTTGCTTCCCGATGACTACTGGAACATTTGGTTTGATAATCCCTCCTTTTTGAAAAGCGATTTGAGCAATTGTATTTCCAAGAAAGGTTTCATGATCATAATCAATGGGCATAATAAGCGATACAGCTGGTTTGTTAACGACATTGGTAGCATCAAAACGTCCTCCCAAACCAACTTCTAAAATGACAACATCAGCTGGATGTATACTAAACAGCATAAAGGCAGCGGCTGTAAAAATTTCAAAAATAGTAATCGGCTCTTGACGATTTACTTTTATAATTTCATGGATTGTCTCAGCTAATTGGTTTTCTGTAACAAGTTGACCACCTCCTTTTTGACCTAACCGGCAGCGTTCATTCCAGTTGACGAGATGAGGTGAGCTATAGACATGAACGCAGTATCCTGCACTTTCTAAAAGAGCACGGCAAATTGCTGAGGCAGATCCTTTGCCATTTGTTCCAGCGATGTGAATAATAGGGGCAAGTTTTAAATGCGGATTACCAAGACGCTCTAAAAGGTGAATAATACGCTCTAAAGAAAGATCAAATTTTTTCGGATAATTTTTTAGTAAATCATCCACCACCCTTTGTATTTGGCTTTGTTGCATAAACTTAAGCTGCTTTTGTCCTAGAAAGCGATGTTTGAAAGTCTGTTGGGGATGGATCGGAAGGGTTAAAAACAGCAGGGCGTTTCATCATCAAGCGTAAAAGACGCGCAATTGTTGTTTTCATTTCTAAACGCGATACAACCATATCAATCATACCATGTTCGAGCAGATATTCACTACTTTGAAAGCCTTCTGGTAGGGTTTCACGTATAGTTTGTTGAATCACACGTGGACCAGCAAAACCAATCATAGCGCCAGGTTCGGCAATGTGAATATCACCAAGCATGGCGTAAGAAGCAGTAACACCACCGGTGGTTGGATTAGTCAGCACAACAATATAGGGAAGTTTTGCTTCTTTCAACATTTCAATCGCTACAGTTGTACGAGGCATTTGCATCAACGAGAGCGTTCCTTCTTGCATGCGTGCGCCACCAGAAGCAGAAAAAAGAACTAACGGGCGCCTTTCGGCAATGGCAGTATCAAAAGCTTTAATAATAGCTTCTCCTGAAGCCATACCGAGTGATCCACCCATAAAGGCGAAATCTTGAACAGTTGCAATAATTGGTAAGCCTTCAATCGTACCACGTGCACTTAAAATATTATCATCAACACCAAGTTTAGAACGATAATCTTTTAACCGGTCAATATAGCGTTTTTCGTCACGAAATTTTAAGGGATCTGTTACAACCTTTGGATTTTCAAGAGCTGTATAAACACCATCATCAAAAAAATGCATGAGACGATTTTTAGCGCTGATACGCATATGATGGCCAGAATTGGGAGCGACAAATTGATTAGCTTCCAGATCTTTATGGAAGATCATTTCACCACTGGTAGGATCTTTAATCCATAGATTTTCTGGAATTTCACGGCGCCCCAATATAGAATTAATTTTAGGACGAACATAATTTGTAATCCAGTTCATCTTTATAACCTTCCTTTAAATATTACACATCTTTCGCATAATTTGAAAGAATATGAACCTAAGCAGTCACATTTGCTTTACCGGTGTAACAAAGAAGCCTATTTAATACTTTTATCAGTGTACGTATAGCTTGTTTTTTAATTTTTTAATTTTCCAATATCATAACAATCATATCTATGAAGAGTATTCCCTATAACAAATTTCTCATAAGTTTAAGAACTTACATGTTTTTATTTTTTTACTTTGGTATTAAAATTCACTCCTTGCGATGGTTAACAACCCCCTTATTTTTCAATAAAAATGAATATCCAATTAATCATTCGTATCAACAGTTTTGAAGAAAAGAAACCTTATAATATAAGGCGTTAACAAGGCTAAAATAATCCATTTAAGATAATGTATATGATAACACCATATTAGCGAAACGCTAACATCAGAGCAAGATTTTTTTCAAAAGGTTTTTTTAAAGCGCGCGCTTTTCACAATTAAAATAGAATACCCTCAAAAATGCTATCATATTACTCATTCATGTGCTTGTTTTACACAGATATTTTTCAATAATCCCCAAAACTCTCTTATGACGGTGCTCAGAAGAGTGTACACTCTCCATGAATGGTATAAAATACATTATGCTCTTCATTTTTACTGAAATAGAAGGTACAAATCGATACCATCATACTCTTTTCCAGTTTTAATGTGACGATAATGTTTGTATTGAGAGGATTCATAAAAGATATTTTACGCCTTTTTGAAAGTACTTTTATCCACACACCACCTTCGTTTATGACATATTAACAAACGATTTCAATTGATCCAATATGGATAGGATTAAAATGAGAAAGCCTCATGATATTTAGGTTTTTCACTCATGTTATGAAACGATAAATTATCTTTATAAATCAATATATTGCTTTAATAAAAGATAAAGCATAAGATTTTAATATTATGCTTTCTTTGGCTGGCAAGTTTTATTAGCCTTAAAGTCAAGTAACATTATTTTTGTGTAATGCGTGCCATGGTCTTTTGGGAAAGCATTTTGTGTAAATATGTCATAAAGGCGGCTGCAAAAAGCGGTGTTGATAAATTAAGAATTGGAATCGAAACAAAAAGCGCTATCAATAATCCTGCACCAAAAACCGTTGTATAATGAGTATGTAAAAAAGCACGTGCATCTTGCTCTGTTCGAAAACGATAAGCAGCAAACAAGAAATATTCATGACCAAGCAAATAACCATTAATAACATAAAAAGCGATTAAATTAATACCTGGTATGAAGAATAAAATAAAAGCAATTCCATTACCAAGAAGGCTTAAAATAACAAATTTAAAGGAAATGATAAGAGAACGCTGAAACGGCAAAGCTTGTCCAATAGGCTCGTTTGGGTAATCCTCTTTTTCAATGATTTCAGCAACAGAGTCAATGAAAAAACCACCAATCATAGCTGCGATTGGTGCAATCAAAAAAGCCAACAAAAGAGCCAAACCAAGATTAAAAATGATAAGCACGCTAAAACCAATCCATCCCGCCCAACTAGGGAGTCCAGGAAGAAACTGAGCAATCCAGGGCCAAAAGTAAGACACAAAAAGTTGGTGCACACATAACCATAAAATGGCGAGAATGAAAAAAGTAATCCCCAATGCTTTCAGTATCATAATACTATATTGCGAGGTCAGAAGACGTTGTAAAGCACGATAGGCAGCAGTAAAAATCATAGATTAATAAACTAAGGAAAGAAGCAAAAAAACAAGAAATATATTTAAAGAATGCACAGTGTAATTTTTTATTTTTTGAATTACAAGATTTCTTTTCAAGAACATTATAAAAAACGGCTAAGGCTTCTTTGTTTAAAATAAAATTTGAATAAATAGAAATTTTGATTTTTAAAAATCAAGAAGAATTTAAAAAGCAGCTGTTGTAGAAGAAATTTTTAATATTTTTCTACAGAGTGCAGGTTATTGCGTTTATATGATATATGTGAAAAATTAAGGAATAAGAACTATTTGGGAGGAAAGTTGTTGACTTCTATTTATTCAGTAGTGTTGTCTAACTTCGTTTATCTACGTGCTTAATTGTTTTGTACAATTCCTAATGCTCTGTACTTTTATACTATTTGGCGGCATGCTTTTGCCTCTCGCTTTTATTCAAAACATATTGAGTTCAATGGAATCGGAGTAACGTAGTAGCTTGTAGATATTCTGATTTGGGCAACAGAATGATTAATATGATAGAAGTGGAAAATAAGCTTAGGCGATTGATCGTCCATATCCCATGGAAGGGTAATTTCTTGAGAAGAAGCAAAGAGTGGGAGACACCACTGATGATTAAAAATGATGAGATTTTGAATTTTAAAAGCTATAAGTGCAATGAAGTAAGAATTCATTGAAGCACTTTTCATACAAGTGGTGCAATGTATCAAATAATTTTTAGATAATAACACCATTAATTTATGAAGAGAATTGATCATTTTCAACTTGAATAAGAATCCAAAATATAGAAATATTCTTTAATTTCAAAGCCTTTATTCAACATCAAAAAATTATTTACTTGCACATTATAGGCGAGACCAATGTATGGATACAAAGCTTTCGATAAAGGACTAAAAATGCTTCTCATGAAACATCACAATGTGAGGATATCATGGATCAAATTCTAGTCTTTGTGGTCTTGGTATGCTGGAGAGAGGACACACACATTTAATTTTAAAGACCGATCACTGAGGAAAATAATAAAGGCGTCAGTTTCATAAACTTATAGACAGTGGTGCAATGAATTTTATCTACACTCTTTATGAGCATCAGTGTAAGATATGCTTCAAATTGTATTGAGATGTTAAAATACATTGATTTATTACATTATTTTTCATAGTGAATAAGAGCTTCAAATAAAGTTGTCATATTTTCTCATTAGCTGCTCTCATCATGAAATAATCAAAATCATTTACTTGCACATCATAAATAGGAGCAATATCGGGATAAAAACATTGAAGAAAGAAAATGCTTTTATAAATTTTATTCAGTGCAAGAGCTTTCTCAAAATTGATAATAGGCAAAGTGAATGATAGCTTGTTTTTTTATAAGCTGGGGAGACAGTGGTGCAATAGATCCTACTTTTGTATGAAGACTATGGCAATTTTTTAAAGAAACATTTCCCAACAGTGCCTGTGAATGGTATAAGGGTAAAGCTCTCGTGAATAATATAAAACTTATAGGGCACCACTATCTTTACACTTAATAAAAGAGCACGGCGGGCACCATCATTCTCTCAGTATTGCTCGACAGCTCTGTTCTTGAGACGGTCCATTATAAGCGTTTTTAGTTCTTTCTTAAACGTTTTGTATTCATACGGCTATCCTTCTTTGCAACGTGCAAGAAAATGGTTTTTATTGATTCAACATGAGAGAGATTTGAAATGAGAGAATCTTACGATATTCGGGATTCTAATTTAATATGAACAATACTAGGTTATCATTATAAATCAAAAATATTATATAACAATCGAGATGGATAGACACCTATTGTCAGTTCTATGTTATAGGTTTTTTTAATATCAACGCGTTTGAAGAGTTATTATTTGCAAAGGGGTATATTTTCCTCATGAGGAGTAGGTGTTTGGGGGGCAAAAAATGATACAATCATGTTTGCTAATTTTTGCGCTACGTGTTGTTTACTCATATGGGGCCATTGTTCAACTTTTTCCTTACTCACGAGATAAACTTGATTTGTATCAGCACCCATGACACTTGTGCCATCTAGTTGAAGAGAAATATCATTAGCAAGAATGAAATCAGCTCCTTTTTCAACACATTTTTTTTGCGCATTGGCAATGATATCACATGTTTCAGCAGCAAAACCAATGACCAATGAGGGGCGATTTGGAGCGTGTCCAATCGTTGCTAAAATGTCAGGATTTTCGACCATATGAAGGGATGGTGGTATTTTATGAGCATTCTTTTTAATTTTGTGTAAAGACTGCGTTTGACTGCGCCAATCACAAACAGCGGCAACGAAGATGGCACCATCAGCAGGCAATGCGGTTTGAACGGCTTGTAACATCTGTTGTGCTGTTTCAACATGAATGGTTTTTACTTCTTGTGGGTCTGCAAGATTAACAGGTCCACAAATAAGTGTTATTTTTGCACCCAAATGCGCAAGAGCGGTTGCGATGGCATGACCTTGTTTTCCTGAAGATCGATTAGCAAGATAACGCACCGGATCAATTGGTTCATGGGTAGGGCCAGAGGTAACGATGAAATGGCGGTCAGAGAGAGGTTTTTCATGCACATTCAAAAGAGCCTCTATGGTAGCGACAATCGTTAAAGGTTCACTCATGCGCCCATATCCTATCTCGTCACGTTCAGCCATATTTCCGATTTCTGGTCCAATGATATGAACGCCATCTGCGCGCAGTTGTGCAACATTGCGAATAGTGGCCGGATGCGCCCACATGGACGGATTCATAGCAGGTGCAATTAAGAGTGGACAGCGTGCCGCTAAAAGGATGCAATCAGCCAGATCATCTCCTATGCCATTGGCTATTTTTGCAATGCGATTGGCTGTAGCAGGGGCTAAAATAATAAGGTCAGCATTACGTGCTAATCGGATATGTCCAATATCGTGTTCTTCTTCGCGTGAAAATAAATCAGTATATACAGTACTACCGCTTAAAGCTTCAGCGGCTAAAGGCGTAATAAATTTTTGTGCTGCTTTTGTCATCACAACTTTTAAGTGTGCTCCGCGTTCTTGTAAACGGCGCATCAAATCAAGTGCTTTATAGGATGCAATACTTCCTCCAATGATAAGAAGGAGAGATTTTGATTTCAATGATTGCACTTCAACAGCACTAGTATGAGAGAGTTGTGTGGTGTAAGGAGTGGGATTGCTTAAAAGGCGTCGGACTTCTTCTTCCATAGAAATACCATTTTTCGCGGCGCGTATGCGCAAAGCTTCTTTGGTTTCAGGAGACAGGTTACGAATAGTAATACTGGCCATAAAATACCTCCAAGAAATAAAATGATTGCAATGATTTCATTATTGATATTTTTAGCATATTAAGGAAATTAGAAAAGATGAAAAAAGTAAAAAGTGAGACAAACGCAACAAAGCGCAATGATGAAAAGGCTATAACGACCATAACGGTTTCTGCGACTTTGTTCGACAGCAAGTTGTTTGAGGGTGGCAGGAGAAAGATTAAAACCTGTTTTTCTCATTTGATCTAAATCTTCTTCTATCCGTTGGAAATTTTGAACCAATTGTGGTGTTTTGCGTGCCAGCGAAAGGAGAGCTTGCGCTCCTTCACTAAAGTCTTTTGCAACGCCTACGGGCCCTAAATTTTTACTAATCCATTCTTTGACAACAGGTTCAGAAGCTTTCCACATATTAAAAGTGGGGTCTAATGTGCGGGCAACACCTTCCACGACAACCATCGTTTTTTGCAGCAATAAAAGTTCAGGTCGCGTTTGCATGTCAAATAATTCAGTGACTTCAAACAATAAAGTGAGCAATTTAGCCATGGAAATGCTTTGTGCTGATTGTCCGTGTATTGGTTCACCAATAGCGCGGTTGGCTTGCGCAAAGCTTTCAATATTATGGTATGAAGGAACATAACCTGCTTCAAAATGGGCGCGTGCAACCCGATGGTAATCGCGGGTAATAAAGCCGTAAAGAATTTCAGCAAGGAAATGCTTTTCTTTTTTGCCAAGTCTTCCTGTAATGCCTAGATCAACAGCAACAATACATCCTTTTGCATCTACAAATAAATTACCAGGATGCATATCGGCGTGAAAAAAACCATCACGCAATGTATGACGAAGAAAAGATTGAATAAGCGTAATGGCAAGCGCCTGCAAATCAAATCCTGCTTCTTTGAGTTTGGAAATTTCGGATATTCTGATACCATCAATCCATTCCATTGTGAGAACATTACGTCCTGTCCGTTCCCAGTCAATACGCGGAACCCGAAAGCCTGTATCATGTTGAATATTTTCAGCCATTTCAGATATAGCTGCTGCTTCTAACCGTAAATCCATTTCAAGGCGTGTTGTTTGTGCTAAAGTATCCACCACACGAACAGGACGAAGCCTTCGAGAGGCAGGGATATAGCGCTCTTGTAAGTGAGCAATGAGATAGAATCCTCTAAGATCTTTAGAAAAACGCGCTCTGATATTAGGACGAATAACTTTTACAGCACATTTTTTCTTATGACCAGTTTCATCACTGTATTCAGCTGGGTGAACTTGAGCAATAGAAGCGGCAGCAATGGGGGGATAAAAATTTATGAATAAATCATCGATAGAGCGACCAAGAGAACTTTCAATTTGAGCGACAGCGGCAGTGCAAGAAAATGTTTGGACACGATCTTGTAGTTGTGACAAATCTTCCGCAATATCACGCCCAACAATATCAGGTCTTGTGGCAAGAAATTGACCAAGTTTTATGTAAGAGGGTCCAAGCTTATTAATGGCATACGAAATATTTTCAGAACGCTGTTTTTTTTTTGTTTTGCGTCGTGCTAATGCACTCGCTATACGATGACATAGCGCTGGAAATCCTTGAAGGTCATCATGAGGAAGAGCACTTAAAACACCTTCACGTGTTAAAACCCATCCTGCACGCATCAATTGAAAGTAAGGGGAAATTTGCACCATTTTTAAATTTTCCAACCTGAATGCAGTGCTGCAATCGCACCGGTGAGATTACGGTACGATACCCGCGAAAATCCCGCATGCTTGATCATATGGGCAAAATCATCTTGCTTAGGAAATTTGCGGATAGATTCAACCAAATAACGATAAGCATCACCATCATTTGCAATAAATTGACCCAGCTTAGGGATAGCATGGAAAGACCAAAGATCATAAATTTTATCGAGCCAAGGCATCTCGACATTTGAAAATTCTAAACATAAAAAACGTCCACCGGGCTTTAAAACACGAAAAGCTTCTCTAAGAGCTTGATCAATATGAGGAACATTGCGAATTCCAAAAGCAATAGTGTAAGCGTCAAAGCTTTGATCTTCAAAAGGTAGATTTTCTGCATTGGCTTCAACAAAATCAATCAGAGGAGCAAGACCATTTTTTTGTGCGCGTTTTTTGCCAACGTTGAGCATTGAGCCATTAATATCAAGCACTGTAGCATGGGCTTTTTGGCGTGAAGCATTAAGAATACGAAAAGCAATATCACCTGTACCGCCAGCGACATCAAGAACTTTCCAATGAGAAAGTGCTGGTGGGGAAAGCCAAGAAATCATGGAATTTTTCCACACACGGTGTAGCCCTAAGGATAAGATATCATTCATCTTGTCATAATTTTCAGCAACAGAATGAAACACACCATCCACCATGGATTGTTTTTGTGTTTCATCTACTCTTGTAAAACCAAAAGAGTGCTCCATGCCACCCTTGGCTCCTACACGTTCTGTTTCAACTGCCATGTGTTGACCTTCCTTATTTTTCTTTTATCGTAAATGAAATAAAGAGGGAATGTTCAAATACGAAAAAACAACGTATAAAACTGCGACATTTACACAGCTAAAAACAGAAGAGTACCTTTAGATATCAAGATTGGCAACGCTTAAGGCATTGTCTTGAATAAAAATACGTCTAGGTTCAACTTCATCACCCATGAGACGAGAAAAGAGTGAATCTGCATCGGTTGCATCATTAATTTTTACTTGTAAAAGAGAACGTGCATTAGGATCAAGCGTTGTTTCCCAAAGCTGTTCAGCATTCATTTCCCCAAGGCCTTTATAACGTTGAAGAGTAACACCTTTTTTACCATTTGTAAAAATGCTTTCTAAAAGGCTCATAGGACCAAAAATACGCTCTGTTTTATCTTTGCGACGTAAAAGAACAGGAAGATGATATATGTCGATAAAATTTTGGGAAATGCGATCAATTTGGCGTGCGTCAGTTGAATTTATAAGTCCCACATCAAGCGTAACAACATCTTTAACACCACGCAAAATACGCTCAAAACATAAGTTTCCATCTGCTGTATATTGTCCACTCCAACCTTGTTCCATATCATCAGCTATCAGATTAAGGCGGTGTGCTATAGTATCTGCTATTTTTTGCGCTTTTTCTTGTGTTGCAAAGACTTCAAGATTAAAAGCGCCAACAATTGCTGCTTGTTCAACAATATTACGGTCATAACGGGTATGAAGACCATCTAAAAGTTGACGTAATATACGAGCATCTTTAGCGAGTTGATACAAATCAGCCCCTGCACGAACTTCTCCCGTTGAAAGCTCAAGCGTTGTTTCTTCTAATCCAGTATCGATCAAGAATTCTTCAAATGCTGCTTCATTTTTAATATATTGGGAAGATTTTCCACGCGATACTTTATAAAGAGGAGGCTGAGCAATATAAAGATGTCCACGTTCAATCAACTCGGGCATCTGTCTAAAAAAGAAAGTAAGCAGCAAAGTTCGAATATGGGCTCCATCAACGTCCGCATCTGTCATGATAATAATCTTATGATAACGTAACTTATCCGGTGAAAATTCATCTTTACCGATAGACGTTCCAAGAGCTGTAATAAGTGTTCCAATCATATCAGATGAAAGCATGCGGTCGAAACGCGCTCGTTCAACATTGAGAATTTTACCACGAAGGGGTAAAATTGCTTGATTTTGACGTGAGCGCCCACTTTTTGCTGAACCGCCAGCCGAATCCCCCTCGACAATAAAGATTTCTGATTTTGCAGGATCACGTTCTTGGCAATCGGCAAGCTTTCCTGGCAGAGAAGTGATATCAAGCGCCCCTTTTCGTCTTGTGAGCTCACGTGCTTTACGTGCTGCTTCACGTGCTGTTGCAGCTTCTACCACTTTACTAATAAGAAGTTTTGCTTCATGAGGATGTTCTTCCAGCCACACTGAAAGACCTTCATTGACCAAACTTTCAACAATAGGGCGCACTTCAGAAGAGACTAACTTATCCTTTGTTTGTGAAGAAAATTTTGGATCAGGAACTTTGACAGAAAGAATAGCTGTTAATCCTTCACGGCAGTCATCACCGGTTAAGTTCACTTTTTCTTTTTTAGCAATACCTGAAGATTCAGCATAGCCATTAATTTGACGCGTAAGGGCACTTCTAAAACCTATCAAATGAGTTCCACCGTCACGCTGAGGAATATTATTGGTAAAACACAAGACTTTCTCATGATAAGAATCATTCCACCATAGGGCAACATCAACGCTCATACCATCCTTTTCACTTGCAATGTAAATAGGATTATCAAGCAGGGCTTTTTTTGATTGATCAATATATTTGACAAACTCCGTTAATCCACCTTCATAATGTAATTCAACTGATTTAGTATCAGCATGACGCTCGTCAACAAGGAGAATATAAACCCCAGAATTTAGAAAGGCCAATTCCCGTAAACGGCGCTCCAAAGTTTCAAAATCAAACTCAACCATAGTAAAAGTTTCAGAACTTGGTAAAAATCTGATTTCTGTTCCACTTTCTTTATCGCAATCGCCAATAATTTTTAATGGAGCATCAGCCACTCCGTGGGTAAATGATATTTCATGAATTTTACCATTCCGTCTGATTTGCAATTTAAGCCAAACGGATAATGCATTCACAACTGAGACGCCAACACCGTGTAATCCACCTGAAACTTTATAAGAATTTTGATCAAACTTTCCGCCGGCATGAAGCTGTGTCATAATAACTTCAGCTGCAGAAACACCCTCTGTTGGGTGGATATCTGTTGGAATCCCACGTCCATTATCACGAACAGAACAAGAACCATCAGCATGGAGTGTGACGTTTACAAGAGTAGCATGACCAGCTAAAGCTTCATCGATAGCATTGTCTACAACTTCATAGACCATATGGTGTAAACCTGATCCATCATCAGTATCACCAATATACATACCAGGACGTTTGCGTACAGCATCAAGACCTTTGAGGACTTTGATAGAAGAAGCGCCATAATCATCACTTTGTGCCGCTGAGGTTATTTCATCACTCATAAGTTAGTCCATTCCTGTGTTCAATTTACAATATTCTATCTGCTTTTTTAAAGCTTAATGTTCTGATCAGTTATTTATGGAATAACCACATTAAACATTTACCGTATATCAGAACTAGATTCAATATCTGTCGATATATAATGAAGAGAATGATGAAATGAGATTGTACTGTTATGTCGTAAAACTCCGTCATTTAGGGCGGTGATATAAGGAAAGTAAGCACTACCTTGATACATTAAGTATTTTTAAAGTGCGTGGTGAATATTCGGAGCAGGGTTTATTTGTATAATCTTTAGTTAAATGAAGCGCATGAGTGGATAGCCCCGAGGAATTAGTCGAGAGAAGCAGGATTGTCTAGACGTCAACGCTAATAGGAATCCTTTTCCTTTGAGAGTGGGGATGAGGTCAATTAAGCTTTACAATAATGATGCTATTTATTTTGTTTATTTTTGCATATGCGTGATGTTTCAAAATTAGTTATACATTTTTGTGTTAAACTAACAAAGGTCTTACTTGTTTTATCCATAAATCAATTTTCAATTCTAATGCTGCCGTATATTTAAAACAAAGGTTACGAGCTCTCTAAGCAGCTCAAATTTTTGTATATTAGATTGAGGCGAAAATATTGGGTATATTAGACTGTGTATATTAGTTTATGTTATCTTTAAAATGTGGAAAATATAAAGGCGTAAATGTAAAAGCACGTTTCCACTATCGTTCTTTTATTCAGTTTTACAACTTTTAAAAACGTTTACGGCGATGTTTTTAAAGAATGGGGGTGATGACGCATTGTCTTACGCTTTTGTTTTTCTCATTTCTGTAATGGAGGTTACGTCCCTTATTTAAAACAAAGCCCCATTGCACTGTTATTCACGCGCTTTTTTAAGAAACATCTCTCAATGTTCCTAAACTCATTTTACAACGATGTTTGAATAGTATAACGCAAAATACCCTGTGAATACTACAAGATTCATGTCCCTCATTTTGCCCATATTGACAATAAGGCACAAACCAGCATCATCATTTTATTTTCCGGTTCTTAAATGTTGATGCAACCTTAATGTTGAGAAAACCCTCGGCATTTGAAGGGTATTTTTACTCTTTTCTTTAATAGTGTCTATATACTCCCTCTGGTTGTGATACGCAAGAAAATGGTTTTGATAAAATGGAGTGTGCCACTAAAGTATGTACAGCTTATTTCTTATATTTAAAAAATCAAATCGCCTTTCTCTCAAATTACTTTTTATAAATAGCAAGAATTTTATTTATTAAACGCCAGATATTTTGGTGAAGTGCGTTAGATAATAATTGAGAAGGGTTGCATCTTAGCTTTAAAAATGGGGGAGAGATTTTGAAAATAAAAAAATCTATATATATAAAACATCTTCAATTGCGTTTATGGTACTTTTTATTCAATAATCCATACAATATTTTTATTCGTATTTTATTTGTAGCAGGGGGGGTTCTATTTTCCTCTTACGGAGAAGCTGAAAGGTTGCCTTCTTTTTTTGATTCGCATGAACATTTGGTACAACCTGATACGACGGATATTCTTCGTTTGCGTTTTGTAACAACTTTTGATTTTCCTCCTTTTAATTTCCTTGATCAAACGGGGCATCTTGCAGGTTATAATATCGATTTATTGCGCGCTATTTGCTCAAAATTAAAATTAGAGAAGCTTTGTGAAGTAGAAGTAATTCCTTGGAAAGAGCTTGTAGAATATGTTAAAAATGGTGGTGCAGAAGTCATTATTGCGGGTTTAAAAGAAACAAGTAAAACCCAGCAAGATCTTGTTTTTACAAAGTCATATTTGCGCTTTCCAGCGCGATTTGTTGCTTCTCGACTTTTAGATCTCGATGAGCCAATAAGCGATAAATTGGTGCATTTAACCAGTGGTGTTTTGTCTAAAAGTATTCACGAAAAGCTCTTTCATCATTATTTTCCTAAAGCAAAATGGCAAGAATTTAAAAAGAGAGAAGAGCTCTATAAAGCATTACAGGAGCGTAAAATTGACCTTATTTTTGATGATGGATTTGCTTTATCGTTATGGTTCAAAAAACAAAAATCTGTTGATTGCTGTCATTTTGTTGGGGGGGCATATATGGCGCCACAGTTATTGGGACAAGGAATGCAGCTTGCTGTTGGAAAAAAGAATGAAAAATTGGTTGATATACTCAATTATGCGCTGAAATCTCTAGAAGAGGATGGTAAACTTACAGAACTTTATTTGCGGTATTTTCCAATAAGTTTTTATTGATGAATAGTTTTTTAATTAAGAGCTGTTAATCTTTCTGTGCCTAGTCGATAGGAAATAGCTTCTGCGAGATGATAGCGTGAAAGATTATCTGATTCGTCAAGATCAGCAATTGTGCGTGCAACTTTGAGAATGCGATGATAAGCGCGTGCAGAGAGGTGCATTTTTTCACTCACATCTCGTAAGAGTGTGGTCGCACTTTTATCAGGAATGGCAATCTGTTCTATAATTTTGGCAGGGCAATCGCCATTGGTGCGAATATGATCAAACCCCATTGTTGCAAAACGTTTAGCTTGAATGGTACGGCATCGTGCGACGCGTTTGGCAACATCGCAGCTTTTTTCTGATTGTTCTGGTTGCATAAGGTCCATAGCTGTCAAAGCAGGGACATCAATCCGTAAATCAATTCGGTCAAGCAGAGGACCAGAAATACGGGACTGATAATCGATTTGGCAGCGTATTCCTTTAGCGCAAACATGGTCTTTTTCGCCTGCCATACCACAACGGCAAGGATTCATTGCGGCAATGAGTTGGAAGCGAGCAGGATAGCTAATATGGTGATTAGCGCGGGCGATAACCGATTCCCCACTTTCTAAGGGTTGACGAAGAGAATCAAGAACCTGCGGAGAAAATTCAGGCAATTCATCAAGAAATAACACACCATTATGGGCAAGGGAGACCTCTCCCGGTCGTCCTTTAAGTCCCCCACCAATCATTGCGGCCATGGAAGCAGAATGATGTGGGGAACGAAAGGGGCAATGAAGTGAAATGGTATTATGAACCGCTTCTCCTGTAATAGAAGCAATCAGAGAGACATCTAAAAGCTCACGGCTATCAAGAGGTGGCAAAATGGAAGGTAAGCGTTGCGCTAACATAGATTTCCCAGCACCAGGAGGTCCTACAAACAAGAGGTTATGGCGTCCAGCAGCACAAACTTCTAAGGCACGTTTGGCTGTTTTCTGTCCTTTGATTTCGCAAAGATCTGGAAGTTCAGTTTCGATAGTATATTGGCGCGGTTGTGGACGTTTTTGAATTTGGGTTCCTTTGAAATGGTTGACTATAGTGAGCAGAGTCTCTGGGGCAAGAATATTTATTTCTGCATTTGCCCAAGCAGCTTCAGGTCCACATTGGAAAGGACAAATCAGTCCTTTATCGAGTGATAAAGCTGTCATGGCAGCTGGTAAAACACCATTAACAGCGGTAAGTGAACCATCCAGTGATAATTCTCCTAAAATGATATAGTCTTGTGCTACTTCGGGAGGGAGGATTCCCATAGCAAGCATTAAGCCTACGGCGATTGGCAAATCATAATGCGAGCCCTCTTTAGGCAAATCAGCTGGTGCAAGATTAATCGTAATCCGTTTAGTAGGCATAGAAAGTCCACAAGCGTGGAGGGCTGCTTGTACACGTTCACGGCTTTCTGCAACTGCTTTATCAGCTAATCCAACAATAGCCATTCCTATTTTACCAGATGAAATCATAACCTGTACATCCACAGGGACTGCTTCTAGACCGCGAAAAGCGACAGTTGTAACACGTGCGATCATTTGTTTATTTTCCCCTTTAGACTTTGTAGAGACAATCATATCTATGCATAAAAATCAAGAAGCATCTCTATGGTTTTTTTTATAGAGAGATCTATATACGTAGGTAGTTTTTTAGCGTTCTCATGGAAAGTCATTTGTACAAATTTAACCATGATAGTATGGAACGCAATAAAACGTTTATAATAAGCTAAATAAATATGTTAAGGAAAAAGAATGAGGCTGTTCGTGTTATGCAACAGTGCAGAATTTTATGAAAATATAAGGGGAGGGTGACGTTATGTATCGCAGAATGTTATTTGATGTGATAAAACGTGTAAAATGTGCAAAGTAATTATATTTACCTTTCCCATTTTTATATTATTTAAAGTGTAGTAGATGCAAAGTGTATTATAAGGTATCTGATTTTATGGTATACCAGGCAAGAATTTTGTTAAAATCAGGGACTGTGCGCTGTGTATTTATAGGCTTGTGTTTCGCTTTTGCTTTTCCACAGCCACTTGCTGCATTTGATTTTTTCGGCATACCTTTTTTTGGTCAAAAGAAAACAAATTCTCCTTCAAATTATGCCAAAAGTACAGAGAGATTTTATAAAGTTGATGTTGTTGCTCCGCCAGGCGCGCCATTAGAAGGTATAAAAATAGTTAAATCTGTTTCTTCTCTTGTTGCTGATAAAGAGAAAGCATCCGCCAGTTCTTCTGGTTTGCTAGCCAAGGCGCGTTCAGATTATCGAGCAATTCTTTCTGCTCTTTACGCTGATGGACGCTACGGTGGTGTTATTAGTATTAAAATTAATGGCTTAGAAGTCGCTGATTTAAGTCCGGTAACTCAACTTCCAGCACAATCCAATATTGTTATTACAATTAATGCCGGTCCACAATATGTTTTTAGTATTGCAGATATTGATAAAGTAGCTCCGTTTGAAAAACGTAAAGCGCATAAAATGCCCACAATTGAAGAATTGGGCTATAAAGTTGGGGCTATTGCTAAATCTGAAACCATTTTGAAAGCAGAAAAATGGGCGATAGAAGGATGGCGTCAACAAGGTTATGCCAAAGCTAAAATTATGAAAAGTGAGGTCGTGGCTGATCATGCTGCGTTGCGTGTTGAAGGACGGATTGTTGTTGATCTTGGACAAAAGGCTCATTATGGTCCTTTAAGTGTGCGTAATATAAGTAATAAACCACGTGTAGATTCAGCTTATATCGCATGGATGACCGGATTGAAGCAAGGTCAGAAATACGATTCCGATGCGTTAGCGAAGGCAAATGAACGTCTTGCGCGCCTTGGTGTTTTTCGCGCTATCAATATACGTGAGGCTGATACCATTAATCTAGATGGCAGTTTACCGCTTTCACTTGTTGTACAAGAACGTAAACCGCGTCGTTTTGGTGTAGGCGGTAGCTATTCAACATTAGATGGTGCTGGTTTTGAAGCTTATTGGATGCATAACAATCTTTTTGGTCATGCAGAGGTTCTTAAAATTGAAACAAAAATAAGTGGTGTTGGTAGCAATAAAAAGCAATCGTATAATTTTAAAAATTTTGATTATCTTTTCGGTGGTACGTTTATAAAGCCTGGTGTACTCACGCCAGATACAGATCTCAGATCAGAATTAAAAATACAACAAGATGTTCTAGAAAATTATACGACAAAGGCCATCAAAGGAAGATTAGGAATTACACATATTTTCAATGGTAATCTATCGGGACAGGCTGCTGTAGAAGTTTCAAATGGTTATTCACGTGATATTTATTTTGGGAGCCGTAATTTTACAACAATAGGTTTCCCTAGCGGTTTGATTTACGATAGTCGTAATAATAAGCTTAATGCAACAAAAGGTTTATATGGTGAAGTTTTCATTGAGCCTTTTTATGAGATGCGTTTTAGCAACTTTGTTGCAAAAGTAACAGCAGAAGGTCGTTCTTATTGGGCGTTGGATGAAGGGAATCGTTTTGTTTTTGCTACGCGGGCAAAGCTTGGTACAATTCTTGGGAATGATACAGCACAAATCCCCGCGAATACGCTTTTTTTTGCTGGTGGTGGGGGCTCTGTTCGTGGTTATGCTTACCGTAATATTGGTATCAAAACAGAAAATGATGCGGTTGTTGGTGGACGGGCAGTTGTTGAGGGATCGGCAGAATTGCGTGTTTCTTTAAATGATAAAATAGGGTTTGTCGGTTTTCTTGATGGAGGTGCCGTAGGGGAAAAGGCAAATTTTGATTTTTCTCAAAAAATTAAATGGGGAGCCGGTATAGGAGGTCGTTATATGACGGGTCTTGGTCCTTTACGCGTTGATTTAGCCTTTCCTTTAAAGAGAGAGAAGGGTGATCCTCGCATTGGTTTTTATGTGGGTATAGGGCAAGCATTTTAATGAAAAAAGGTGTACATTTATCAGCTTTCTTCTTGGTATTTTTGTTTTTTTTGGTGGGTGGTTTTGTTTTTGCGCAAAGAGGAGATACTCTTCCCTCTAGCGAAATGAAAACAGATGATCGCTCATGGTTTGTTTCTTTAATTGAACGAAAGCTTTCAACGCCCAATCGTCAAGTTCGTTTACATAATATACAAGGGACACTGTCTTCTCAAACATCAATTGATGCTATTACTGTCAGTGATAAAAAAGGGGTTTGGCTTAAAATTACCAATGCTAAAATGGATTGGAATCGTCTAGCGTTGCTGAGAGGGCGGATGGACATTAACCAGCTTTCGGCAGAACAGGTTACATTTTTACGAAAACCGCAAGGCAATTCTTCTTTTGTTTCTTCCCTTGGGACGGGCAAGTTCTCTTTACCAAAATTGCCGCTTGCTCTTTCTATCAATACGCTTATAGCTCAACATGTGACATTTGAACAGAATCTTTTTGGTTTTTCTGCTGATATGTCATTAAAAGGTAATCTCACTTTGGCTAGTGGTAATTTTGATGTCGATATAGCGGCGCATCGTTTAGATGCACCAGGTTCTTTTTCTGTTGTCACCAAGATATCTGATAGTAATCGTACAGCTCAAATTGATATTTCTGCTAACGAACCACAAAATGGTATTTTGGCGAATATTTTTAACATTGAACAACGTCCAGCATTAAATCTCGTCGTGAAAGGTGATGGTACTTTTGATGATTTGGTTATCAAACTTTCTTTAGAGTCCGATCATCATTCTATTTTAGATGGTAATGTTATTCTTGCAAGTGTTCCAGAAGGACACAGTTTTTCTACGAAACTAGAGGGAACACTGAGCCCTTTAATACCTTCTCAATATCGTAGTCTCTTCGAATCTGATATAACATTAAAAGCAAAGACAAGAAGAACAAAAGAAGGTGTGACACACCTTGATCAGATGGTTATTCAGAGCAAAGCAATGAATGTTATAGCCAATGCTGAAATAACCGCTGATGGATTTTTGCGGCGGCTTTTTGTTGATGGTAAAATGGCTCTTGATAACGAACAGGAGTCTATTCATTTACCTGTATCGGAAGTATCAAAACCTGCGAATACTCTTGCTTTGAACATTGACTATGGTCGCGAAGGGCAACAATCTTGGAATGGGCGGTTGGTTGTAGGTCATTTAAGCAATAAAAATATTTATATTCGCGATGCAATTTTTGATATGGGAGGAGTAAGCGAAAATCTTGATAATGCAGCTTCTCGTCATGTTGGTGTTCAGGTTAAAGGAACGCTTCAAGGGGTTAAAAAAATTAAGGGAGCGTTAGTAGAAAATTTAAGCCAAGCGGTTCATGTGCATTTAGATACGGATATTGTTTCGAATAAACCAATTTTGATTCATGATCTGAGTGTTACGGCTCAGGGTTTTTCTTCTTGGTTAAAAGGGACAATGGAGGGTTTTGTTTTTAAAGGCGATCTCGGTTTAAAAGCTCAAACATTAACTCCTTTGGAAGTGTTCAGTAAACAATCACTTTCTGGTAGTGCAGATATTAAAGCCAAAGGAACGATCAATTTATTGAGTGGCATTTTTGATCTCCAATTATCAGGAATGGCTGACGATATGAAAATAGGCGTGCAGTCTTTTGATCGTTTATTCAAAGGAAATATCACTCTTTCAGGTGGTGCTACTCGAAATACGAAGGGTTTCATTTTTCGTCATTTTAATTTGAAAAATCAATATACAAACATAAAGGCTAATGGTTATTTTTCAGATGAAAGCGCTAAAATGGATCTATCTGCTGAAATATCTGATTTGTCCAAATTAGATCCAAAGATAAGCGGTGCGCTTACGATTGAAAGTACGGCGAGAGGGCGCAATAGCCATATAAAACTAAATACACGTGCTCATATTGCTGAAGCATTAATCGTAGGGAAGAAACTTCAAAACACAACATTTAACATAGATGCACTTATAGATAATACAGCACCAGTTACTGCTTTAACGGGGGTGGTAAAAGGTGAAGGGATTTTTGCTAAGAAACCTTTGCATTTATCGGCCTCTTTTAAAGATTCTCATAAAATTCGAAAACTTGAAAATATCGATATTAGAGGGGGAAGTGCAAAAATAACGGGTGCTCTTTCTCAACAACTTGGGGGGTTTTTGAAAGGAGCGTTGCATATTGATGCCGATGATATTTCCGTACTTTCAGCGTTATTTTTGCAGGATGGTAGTGGAAAAGTAAAAGGAGATTTTATTTTTGATGAACAAAATGGCAGACAAAAAACCAATGTGAAGGCGCATGTTAGCCATTTGAATTTTTCCAAGAATAAAATAAAAAAATTGGCAATAGATGCTGACATATTCGATCCTTTTGGCATGACACAGTTTGAAGGAGTTATCAATGCAGAACATATTCAAACACCTTTGGTAATGGTCAATCGTTTAAATGCTCACGCCGATAGAAATAATGGACAAACGGTTTTTACTGTCCAAGCGATGTTGCATGATACTCTCAATGCACAGCTTTCTGGTCGTTTAATGGTTGAGGAACTTCCAGACAGTATAAAACGAGAAGTGCAAATTGAAACTGTGGATCTAAAACAACACATTTTTCATGCAACATTGCTGAAACCATCCATAATTGCTTTTGATAAAGATGGAATGACAATCAATGAATTAGGAATTGCAATAAATGGAGGCAACATCATCTTAGCAGGGAATATTCAAGATACCCTGAATTTGCAACTTACAATGAATGCGCTTCCTGCTACTTTAGTCAATCTGTGGAAAGCCGATCTTGGAGCAGCAGGGAGTGTAACAGGGCATGTTATGATTCGTGGTCATTTAAAAAAACCTGATATAACGTACGATATAAAAGGTGAGGGACTGACAACCGTTGCTTTTCAAGATAAAAAAATTATGCCTTTTTCTCTTTCTGCTACGGGAAACACTGTAGATCAAAATCTTACTTTAAATGCAAATTTAACAGGAGAAGGAGTACAAGCAGAAGCTCAGGGGCATGTATCTCTAGAGAAAAATACGCTTGATCTTCATATTAATTTGCAAAATTTATCTGCACGTTTGGCGAATGGTTTTATTGCAGGACAAGCGCTTGATGGGACACTGATAGGCAAAATTGATATTGGTGGAATAATGAAGGATCCATCTGCTCATTTTGAGCTTTCTAGTCAAAATTTAACCGCTATGACGCATAAAGGACCAATGTCAATCAATATAAATGCTCGTGGTTCTTATAAAAAATCGACATTTCATATTGAAAATATGATAGCTACTGGAGATAAAGGATTAGATCTTTCCGTCCATGGGCCTGTATCTCTTAATCGTTCAGAGGCAAAATTAAACGTTAAAGGGATAATGCCTCTTGATTTTGTTAATCTCTTATTAGCTAAGCGTGGTGCACATATAACGGGTACAGCAAGAATTGATACAGTTCTTAATGGAACGTTATCAAAGCCACAATTGATAGGAAATATTTCTATAGGCGACGGTAGCTTTTTTGATTCACAAACAAATGTAGGATTGAATAATATAACGCTTGAAGGCAAATTGAATGGTGATCATATCCTTATAGAGAAAGCTTCAGCTTCTTCGTTTGAGGGGGGGAGAATTTCTGCTTCAGGTCGTATCTCTAATGGTCTAGAGACAGATTTGATATTTCATCTTGATAATGCCAATTATAATGATGGTTCTATGATTCTGGCAACATTGTCAGGTGAGATGACAATGAAAGGTCATTTTTTAAATGATCTTGTTGTTGGTGGTGATATCATCGTTGAAAAAGCTGAAGTTTTTGTTCCTGATCATTTTAAAAGTGCTAAGTTTCTTGATATTAGAAATAAGAATTTAACTAAATCGATTCAAACAACACTTGAACGTGCTGATGTTAAGAAAACGAACAAAAGCAAAAGCCGTATAGTTACACAAGAATCTTCATCTGTCGTGTTATCAAATATGAGTATTACAGCACGCAATCAATTTTTTGTACGCGGAAAAGGCTTAGATGCTGAACTTGGAGGACGCATTAATCTAGCAGGCCCATTGAATGATGTGCATCCAGTTGGTGAATTTAGAATGATTCGTGGACGTTTTGATATTCTTTCGCAACGTCTTAATTTTGATCAAGGGCAAGCGAGTTTTAGCGGTAATCTTAATCCTACGGTTTATTTTGTAACCAACAATAACAGTGGTGATATTCGCGTCACTGTAACGGTAAGTGGGACGATTGATAATCTTGATATTAATTTTTCTTCACAACCGAATTTGCCTCAGGATGAGATTTTGGCGCGTTTGATTTTTAATCGCTCTCTTAATGAATTATCACCATTTCAGATTGCTCAACTTGCAGCAGCAGCGGCTGATCTTGCAGGTGCTTCTAATACATCTTTGTTGAATACTTTACGAACTAAAATTGGGCTTGATGATCTTGATGTTATCGTTAATGAGAAGGGTAATACAGGCTTACGTATTGGACGCTACATACACAATAATATTTATTTGGGCTTTGAAGCAGGGTCCGATGGAACGACGAAAGGAACAATTAATTTAGATATTTCGCGTCATCTCAAAGCTAAAGGTGCCATAGGAAATGAACAAAATTCTAGTATTGGTCTCTTTTATGAAAGAGACTATTAAAGATTGAATTTAAAGAACAAATTCTTCGTTTTTTGTCTCTCATTTCTAAATCTGAGGAAGGAGACATAGACTAGAAATCCTATAAAAGAAGAAGCTTTTTAAGGCGTGAAGAGGTATATTTGAAATATTCGATTTTTGTTTATGCTATTCTCTAAAGGGGCAAAATCTTCACGAAAGATAGTATGTTATTTGCTGTTATATATTTATTTTAGAGAAACACTTTACCTTGTTCTCAAACCTATCTCGTGCTGTTGCTTGAAAAGTACAATGTGTGCAATATATTGATTTATAAAGATAATTTATCTTTATTCAACTTGAATGAGAACTTTGAAGATCGTAAGATTTTCTCATTGCGAATCTCTCTTATGTTGAATCAATCAAAACCATTAGCCTTGTATGTTACAAGCTGGGAATCTTGTGTGGATAAAACTATTGAGAAATGATTAAAAATGCCTCTTATGAACCATCTCGAGAGCTAAGGGCTGTCGCAACATTAGGGATTGGCAAAATAGTGTGAATGGTGCTGGCTTTTGTTACTCCATAAGCATAAAGATAGGGGGAGTAAGGGGGTTCTCGTTATACAATTCACGGACGTTATCACGAAATAGGCTTGGGGAAGACTTTGAGAGAGGTCTTTTTAAACAAAAACACCTGAATTTGCAACACAATGGCATTTTGTTTTTACGTGAAGGGCGTGATTCCATTAAAGAACGCGATAAACAAAAGCGTAAGGCAAGCGGAGAATTCTAAGATCTCGATTTTATTGTCAAACGCATTTAAAGCAATATTTTTTAATAATAAACATTACCTATTATTTTAGATTTTTATTTATTATGTTTTTGAATGAGATCGCTTTCCTTATAACAAATAACCCCCAAATGTAACACTATTGTGTTGAAAATTCATTTGCTTGTTTTAAAGAAACATTTCTGAGTGTTGCACTTGAGCCTATTTCATAAGATTGCTTATGAAATGGTATAAAGCATCTCTTATGAATGGTATAAAATCCATACTACCATTATTAATAAAGGTATAAGTATTTATTAAGGATATAAGTCGGCATTATCATTCTATTTTCCAGCTTCTCATGTTGCCGACAATCTTTTCACTTGAAAATGTAGAGGTATTTTTATTGCTTATCGTAAGAGTTTTTATGCATACACCAATATCTCTTATAACACGCAACAAGTGCGTTTGATTAATTCATCATAAATATAAAGAAAATTTACAATAAGGAAATTACATCTTATCTTTTATTTAAGATGTAAAGTAATAAATTATGATTATAAATCAAAGTATTAAAATGCAGGTCAAAAGATATTTTTGTAAAAATATTTATCAGAGTTATATGCCGTATTTTTCTATTTAGGTGGTTAAAAGAAAGAGGAATATCATTTTACTTTTCATCTGTTTTTTTGCATATTGAAATCATAGCCTTATATAAGCACTAACGTTGTGCATTTATAAACTCTACAAGAAGTTAAGGTATTGGAGGAATATCACTTTAGTTTCGGATGTAGAAAAAACAGCAAAGCTTGCTTTAAAGCAATCTGCAACAGTAAAAAAGTTTTATAATAAATTCTCTCTTATTTTTTCAATGTTTTTCTTTTATGCTGAGTGTATCTATAATTTGCAGCACAATTTATAAATGTCAGCCTATCCTGTTGTACCATAAAAGACCGACATTTGAGATGTGGTGATATAAGGCATGTAAGTCTTTTTGATAAAGTATTTTGAAAGCACGTGGTGAATATTTAGGGTAAGCCTTGTATAAGTGAATCACATAAGTTGTTATCAAGTGGAACGAACTCAATAAAAGTCTGGATTGTGTACAAATCAGATTGGGTAGAATCTTTGTCCTTTAAGATGTGTGGAGAAAACAATTTTCAGTGTAGGGATAAATACGGGAAAAGGTTGTATTAATCCAGATTCATCATCATAATTCGTGGCAATTTTTTCAAACCTTGATGCTCTCCCTTTTAGGATTCACAACACTTATGAATGTTTCAACAGTTATTTGAGGAAGGAAAGGGGTTTTTGAAGTTGCATTGTTAAAGTCAATTGCATTCAACAAAATAGCGAGTAAGCTTTTCATCTAAATCCAAGAAGTTTATTTCCAATAAACCATAAATTCTTTGCCAATTCTTGATTGAAGTAATACTTTTTCTGATAACAAGCCTTTTTTATAAATGGAGCATTACCTTCTATCCATTTTTATTTCAAATCTTATTTAAGGATCTAGAAATTAGGAGGTATGTTTTTGAACTGGATATTATGAAGTTTTTTATAAAACCCATGTGCTTTTGTTAGCAATTCTTTCTGAGTACCTTGTTCAATCAGTTGTCCATTTTGTATGACCACAATTTTATGAGCACGAGCAATCGTTGAAAGGCGATGAGCAATAATGATCGTTGTGCGTCCTTTGGTAAGGTGTTGAATGGCTTCATTAATTT
Source organism: Bartonella sp. MU37NMGALS (assembly GCF_042194015.1). Taxonomy (NCBI): domain Bacteria; kingdom Pseudomonadati; phylum Pseudomonadota; class Alphaproteobacteria; order Hyphomicrobiales; family Bartonellaceae; genus Bartonella; species Bartonella sp. MU37NMGALS. Next base: position 115,430 of record NZ_JBHIML010000003.1, on the reverse strand, counting down.
GTGCTTCGGTGTGTGAATCAAGCGCACTCGTTGCTTCATCAAGAATCAGAATTTCGCTATCGTGAATCATTGCTCTAGCGATAGCGAGTCGTTGTTTTTGTCCTCCTGAAAGATTACAGCCATTATCACCTATCTGTGTATCATAACCATTTGGCAAACTTATAATAAAGTCATGAGCATTTGCTGCTTTTGCTGCTTCGATAATTTCGTCATCACTAGCTCCTTCTTTTCCAAGCCCGATATTATATTTAACAGTTCCTTGAAAGAGAAAAGTATCCTGTCCTACATAGGCCATCAGATTTCTCAGAGAACGAAATGTTGTGTAACGGATGTCTTGATCATTAATCAATATGCGTCCTTTTGTGGGGTCATACAGGCGCATAATAAGGTTGATAAGGGTTGACTTTCCCGAACCGGATGGTCCCACCAATGCTGTCATTTTTCCGGCTTCTATTTCTAGGTTGATATCTTTCAATATCATTTTGTTATCAGTGTAGGCAAAAGAAACATGTTCGAAACGAATAGTTCCCTGCGTTTTATTCAGATCTTTAGCTTCTTTATGTTCTATAACTGTAAGGGGACAATCGAGTATTTCAAACATTGTACGGATATTGACCAAGCCAGATTCAATTTTGACACGTACATTTGCTAGCCTTTTTGCGGGTTCATACGCTAAAAGTAAGGCAACAATAAAGGACATAAATTCACCTTGAACACCTGCGCGTTGGGTTGCAAGATAACCAGAAAAACAAATAATACCTGCAATAGCAACACCCGTGAGTGTTTCCATAATCGGATTAGTAATAGCTTCGAGTGTTGCAATACTGTTTGTTTGTTTTTCAACATCACAAATGGCTTTGTCCATCCGTTTTTTCATGACTTCTTCTAGTGAAAAGGCCTTGATGATTCGAATACCAACAGCTGTTTCCTGTACGATTTTGATAATTTCACCAAGTGAAAGGAGCTCTTTTTCCATCAAGCTGCGAACGCGTTTTAAAGCCATTCGAACGCCTAAAAAAGCTAGTGGTCCTACGATTAAAGTAATGGAGATTAACACAAAGTTTTGAATGAACATGACAAGCAACAGACCACTAACGGAAAGCAAATCACGTACAAAAGTTGTGATAATAGTATCAATTATATTACGTACGGCTGTTGCATTATGAGTTACACGAACAAGAAGATCAGATGAAGTATTATTATGATAAAAAGAGACTCCTTGTTCCATAAGTCGTGCAAAAATTTTACGCTGTTGTTCAGCAATGATACTGTTGCCTGCTTTGTTTAGAAAGTAAGTTTGGAAAAAAGTTGCAACTCCTTTGAGAATAAAGATAAAAGCAATGAAGCTAGAAATCAAAACAATCATAGGAAAATTTTGTGCATCAATAATCTGATTAACAACATCCCGCATAATCCATGCACTGGTTGCTGTGGTACAAGAAATGATGATCATTGAGAAGATAGCCGCACTGTACCAACGCATATGTTTACGAAAATTTTCTCGTAAAAGGCGGATAATAAGATGTTTGTCAAAAGAGGAAATTTGTTTTTTAGCCATGAAGTGCTTCTATATTCTCTCATTATTTTATGCAAGATTGAAACATTCTTAATTAAAAAGCCCCTTAATCTTTTTTACAAAAATAGCCTTTTCTTTCAAGGTTCATCATATCAATTTCACGACGGTGAGAGTGAAAAATGTAGTGCAAAGTTTCTGTGAAAGGTATAACGAAAATTTATTGTTCATCATTATTTTTAATTTTCAATAAAAGGTAACGGCGAGTTTCACCATTGTATTTACCAATTTCCATATTGTGATAGCCTTTGGCACTTGAAATAGCTCACAAAAATTTTTGCCGCATTACATGATAAGAGAGCTTGAAATAAGAAGACCTTACGATGTTTGAGTTTTCTCATTTAATATGCAAAATAACGAATTCTTCTTATAAGTCGATCAAGCATTATTAAACTCTTAAAAGGCTTTATACACATTTATAAAACCTTAAAAGCACCACAAAAACTCTATGTGGTGCTTCTAAAAATACCACACGCCCATGCTGATGAGTTGCATGCGAATATTATTCCAATGCAAAACTATTTAGGTGCTATCACCATCATCATTTGCCGGCCTTCAAGCTTTGGCTCCAATTCGATTTTGGCAATTTCACTTGTATCTTCTTTCACACGCTGAAGAAGCTTTAATCCAAGATCTTGGTGAGCCATCTCACGACCACGAAAACGCAAAGTAATCTTCACTTTATCACCATGATCAATAAAGCGATGAACAGCCTTAAGCTTGACTCCATAATCATGGACATCAACATTTGGGCGCATCTTAATCTCTTTGATTTCGATGACTTTTTGCTTCTTACGTGTTTCAGCAGCTTTTTTTTGGGTTTGATATTTTAATTTGCCCAAATCGATGATTTTACATACGGGTGGCTCCGCATTTGGTACAATTTCAACCAAATCAAGCCCCGCATCTGCAGCCATAGCAAGAGCTTCTTGTATCGCAACAACTCCCCGATGTTGCCCCTCATCATTGATAAGCTGAACATGAGGTACCCGGATATCCTGATTTGAACGTGGTCCGTCTTTTTGGGTAGGTGTCATTTTAAACGGTTTACGAATGGTTTATGCTCCTTAACTTTGATTCAACTACAGTTAATTTAATATACAATTATGCGCCTAAAAACAACTATAATTCGCGCCTTTTTCATTATTTGATTTATTACTTTTTGAAATGATTTAGATTATAAAAGTTTTTCTTTTAATTTAAAGAAATCGTTTTATGGAGGATAAAGAATTATGGATCAAAATATTCCTTGTCAGTTTTTTTCGTTTGAGAACACCGCACTTGCAGTACGCTATCGCAAGGGGCGCCAATCTCCAGGTTTGGTTTGGCTTCATGGCTATCTATCCGATATGTCAGGGGATAAGGCGATGTTGGTTGATAGTTTTGCTCAGAAGAATGATTTGTCTTGTTTACGTTTTGATTACTCTGGACATGGAGAATCAGGTGGTGATTTTTTTCAAGGAACGATTTCACGCTGGGTTAAAGAAAGTTTAGCGGTTTTTGAAACTTATTGTGAGGGTCCACAAATTTTGATTGGCACCTCTATGGGCGGGTGGATTGCGCTCAAGCTTGCTATGATGTTAGCACAGAAAAATAAGAAGCTTGCTGGCATGATCTTGATTGCGCCAGCTCCTGATTTTACACAAACATTGATAGAATCAGGGTTGGGTCGAAAGGGGTGGAAAATTTTAGAAGAAACAGAGCATATTGAACGATCTGCGATTAGTTATACGGAGCCGGTTCCCTTTACAAAAGTATTTATTGAAGATGGCAGAGACAACTGCGTCATGAAGGGATGTATAGATGTTGGATGTCCAATCCATATTCTACAAGGGATGGAAGATGTGGAGATACCCTATCAGCATACTATGACTTTACTTGATCATTTGCCTCTCCATGATGTAACATTGACACTCGTTCGTGATGCTGATCATCGCTTTTCTCGTCCGCAAGATTTGGATTGCCTCGAAACGGTATTGAGGTCATTGATTGACCGGATTAATGCGGGAGAAGGGGCAAATTCATTGATGATGAAGATATAATGTATGAGCATTTCTAAACAGCATTTTATTTTTTCTGATCGCTCTGTACCTGTACAGGTGCGGGAAAATAAGTGCGCGCGCCGTCTTACCTTACGTATTGATGCGAGCGGACAGAGGATTTGTGTAACAACACCACCAGCGATAAGTCTCTGTACGATTCAAAGTTTTATTGAAAAGCATCGGTCTTGGATTGAGGCGCGTCTTGCTCGTGTACAAATCTCTCATGAAAATGCTTATCTCAAAGAGGGGGCAACGATTCCTTTGTTGGGTGTTTGCCATTCCATAAAGCATAGAGAAGGACGTGGGGTAACGGAAATTATTGCAGGAGATGCAGAACAAGAACCTCAAATTATCGTTTATGGTCAATTAGAATACCTTCCAAGACGCATTGCTGACGTTTTGAAAAAACAAGCAGCACGTATTATAACACCTTTGGTGGCACATTATGCCCATAAAGTAGAGCGTAAAGTCAAATCAATTTGTTATAAAGATACGAGAAGTCGTTGGGGGTCTTGTTCAATAGATAAGCGTCTTTCTTTTTCTTGGCGCCTTGTTATGGCACCAAAAGAAGTTGTGGAATATGTTGTTGCTCATGAGGTTGCTCATCTTGTTGAAATGAATCACGGTCCAAGATTTTGGGCTCTTTGTGAAGAACTATGTCCTGATAGTAAAACGTATCGTGCTTGGTTGAAGGAAAATGCTCATAGATTGCAAGCAATTAATTTTGATTCATATAATTTAGAGGCGTCAAAAACTTTCAAATGAAGGCAATATTTAACGGAACTTTTTGTTGAGTGTTTTGTTGTGTGTGTACTTGCTCATGCATAATGAGGAAGCCATTGAAGCTCTCAGCACGATTGTTTTCCCCTGCTTGGTTTGCTGAGTGTCTTCAATGTTTTTGCTTTATCTTTTTTGTAATTCAGCGTAAAAACTTTAAGTTGCTATGACTTATAAAAAATGGGAAGGGGAGCTTATGCCTGTTCTTACAGATCCGCTTCAGCTATTACAGAGACTTATCCGTTGTCCTTCTGTTACACCTCATGAAGCAGGGGCTTTATCAACTTTGGAACAATTTTTGAAAAAAATGGGATTTCATGTTGAGCGCCCTATTTTTACGGATAAAAATACAGATAATGTTGAAAATCTTTATGCAAAAATGGGAAATAAAGGACCCCATCTTATGTTTGCAGGTCATATAGATGTCGTACCACCAGGCGCATTGGATGAATGGACCTATTCACCTTTTGAAGCTGTCATAGATCAGGGGAAATTATATGGGCGGGGTGCTGTTGATATGAAGGGCGGAATCGCTTGTTTTATTGCGGCGCTAGCGCGAGTTCTTGAGAAACGGTCCATTAAAGGAATGGTAAGTTTTTTGATTACCGGTGATGAAGAGGGACCTGCTGTTAATGGTACCGTCAAACTTCTCAAATGGGCAGAAAAAAAGGGCGAAAAATGGACTGCAGCTCTTGTGGGAGAACCAACAAGTGTAAAGACTGTTGGGGATGTCATCAAAATTGGTCGCCGCGGATCGATTTCTGGTATCATTACCGTGAGAGGTCGCCAAGGTCATGTTGCTTTTCCAGAGCGGGCTGCTAATCCCTTGCCTTTAGCAAGTAAGCTTATTCAAGCATTGACACAAACTGCTTTAGATAAAGGGACAGAGGATTTTCAACCTAGTAACTTAGAGCTAACAAGCATCGACACCGGTAATTTAGCGGTCAATGTTATCCCAGCGCAGACAACAGTTCGTTTTAATATACGCTACAATGATCTTTGGACAAAAGAAACACTGGTGGAAGAAATTGAAAAGCGTCTTGCTTTGGTGCAATCAAAAAACAATAGTGATCAATATCCCTCTTATCAGCTTGAATGGATTCCAAGTTTAGGGGATGTTTTTTTGACCAAAAATGATAAACTCATTCAAACTTTATCCAATGCTATTAAAAGTGTAACAGGGAATATACCAGAATGCTCCACTTCAGGTGGGAGTTCGGATGCGCGATTTATTAAGGATTATTGCCCAGTGGTTGAATTTGGCTTACCAGGGCAAACGATGCATATGGTAGATGAGTGTGTAGCCCTTGATGCGGTGGAAGCTCTTACTACTATTTATGAGCGTTTTATTGTTGATTTTTTTGCATGAAGAAATGATTGCTGGTTCAAAAATACCTTTGTCTTGTTGTTCCATAAGATATTACCATTTAAGGTGTGGTGATATGAGACTCGTAAGACTTAATATATTAAGTGGTTTTAGAGTAAGTGGTGAATCTTCTTAAATTGGGCTTCTTGCCTGTAGCGTCTTTAGTTAAGTGAATTACATAATTTGAAAGCCAAGAGGGAGCTGCTTTAAGAAGCAGAACTGTTTACAGACTATATTGGATTAAAAATATTTGTTTTTTAAAGTTTGGAAAGGAAGTTAATACGCAATCATAATGGAAAACAATGAATATTATATCATAATTGTGTGATGACCGGTTGAAGCCATAAAGACACACAAAAACATGCTGCTATTGTAAAAAATTCATACAACATAAATGCGCTCATTCATAGCTCGTGTCTTAATATGGTTTCTGCACTCTCATAAAAGGTACCTCTTATTTCAATTAGCCTCTCTTAGAGTAAAGTCCATAGGAAACGCGTTTTAAGTTTGTTTGACTTCATATATTTTGCCCTGCCTTTTTGTTCCCAAGAACTTCTGTTGCAAAATCATTACGAGATAGAAGGTGAGCTCATTTAATCAGCTTTAATATTGGTTATGATAAAGATACACAGAAATTCTTTTGTAGCATCACGTTGACTTCTTTAGCCTAGTATTTTTCTCAATTTTTTAATAAAATAACCTTAAAGGACGCGTACAGACACTCATAAGCATGTATGCATACAAATAAAATCATATGGGATTAATGTCGTTTCGCTCGCTAACAAAATAATCTCGATTCATATCTGATATATTTGCCATTTGAGTGCATTATTTGTTTTAATAAAACTCATGATTTTGCTGTGACTTATAGATCAATACCAATCATACAGCCGCGTATCTCAAATAAATATTGGTTCAGTATTTTTTTGCGACAACAGCTTTTATATACCAGAATAGGATAAAAGTATTGTGTATATCTATTTTTTTGTAATCTCTGAAACAGACATACAACCACAACCTGATTGAGGGAAAATATAAAGGTATAAAGGTGAAAATCAGTGTGCTTTTTTACTCTCCTTTTTTATTCGGTTTTACAGTTTTCAAAATTATCTAGAGTAATACCTTTTTAAATAATTAGAGATTGATACATGGTTTCATGCTCATTTCTCTGGTTCTTTAAATGGTGCCACGATTTCATAAAAAACAATACATTATCGTATTATGCATTCACATACTTGTTTTAAAGAAATTTTCTCAATATTTGTCACATTCGTGCCATTACGGTGCTTATGAATAGTGTAATATAAAATTTTCCGTTAAGTGTATAAAGTCTACAGTGCCTCGCCATCTTTACGTTTATGAAAAAAAAATTAGACCACCACACACTTTCTAGCTCAAAATATTGCGATAGCTTTTAGCACTTAAGGGTGTTCATAAGAGGCCTTTTTACTTCTTTTTTATAGCTTTTTTATCCATACGTTTCTCTACTTTTAAGGTGTAAGCAAATGGTGGTAACTAATTTACTATAAATAGTTTTGAAATGAGAGAATCTCACGATATTCTAAACTCGCCTTTGCTATGAAAAATGATAATTATAATTAAAATCAGTATGTTGTTATAAAAACTTTAGTTTGCGAGTTGGCTGATGATGTGATCAAGAACAATACGTCCTTTGGTTGTCGCTTTTAAGCGTTTGTTATCCACCATTTCTATCAATTCTTGGTGTTGTAAATCGATCAGTTTTTCCATTGGGATGCGTTTATGGCTTAAGGTTTCATAGCGTATAAGTTCTAAGCCTTCGCAAAGGCGTAATCCCATAAGGAGCATTTCATTTGCCTGTTGTTCCGTGGTTAAATGTTCCGTTTCAATACAGCCATGTCCTGTTGTTTCTACCAAATTAAGCCATTGTTCAGGATGCTTTTCATTTATTGTGACATAACGTTCGCGGTTTTCAAGGTGTGATGACAATGTTTTTGAACAGGCAGAGGAATGATTCGGTGCGTGCTCAATAAAACGTCCATGTGCTCCTGGACCAAAGCCTGCATATTGGTGATAACGCCAGTAAAGAAGATTGTGTGCTGATTCAGCACCGGGTATTGCGTGGTTTGAGATTTCATAGGCAGGAAGACCATGCAATGCTGTTATTTCTTGGGTAAGATTATACAGATCTGCTGCTAGCTCTGATGGGGGAAGGATAAGTCTTCCTGCATCATGAAGCCGTTTAAAGGCAGTTCCTTCTTCGATTGTCAATTGATAAAGAGAAAGATGGTCCGCTGCCAAATCAATTGCTTGTACAAGTTCAGATTTCCATTGTTCAAGGGTTTGTTCGGGGCGGGCATAAATGAGATCAAAGGATAAACGTGGAAAAATTTGCCGTGCTAAATCAATGGCACAAAGAGCTTGTTCCACATTATGGAGTCGACCAAGTTTGCGCAATGCTTTATCATTGAGCGCTTGTATCCCTAGAGATAAGCGGTTAACACCTGCTGCACGGTATCCACGAAAGCGCTCTGCCTCCACACTGGATGGATTAGCTTCTAATGTAATTTCAACTTTATCATCAACTACCCATTTTTTTGCAAGTGCTTGCAATAGGGCATCGACAGTTTGCGGCTCCATAAGAGAAGGAGTTCCTCCACCAATAAAAATACTTGTAATATGGCGTGGGCCTATTTTGTGATATTGCGTTTCTATTTCGCGCTTAAAGGCGGTGACAAAACGTGGTTGATCAACACCATGGATGCGAACATGCGAATTAAAGTCACAATAAGGACATTTAGCTGCACAAAAGGGCCAATGAATGTAAATGCCAAAAGGTTCATTCATGAGAATGCTAAAAGGTTTTCTGCCAAAAGTTTGAAAGCACGTGCGCGATGTGAAAGAGGCGGAATATCATTACGTTTCCAGTTGTGTTTTTGCTCTGTTGACATTTCTCCAAAGGTATTTTCATATCCATCTGGTAAAAAAATAGGATCAAAACCAAAGCCTTTGTCTCCCCGTGGAGGCCAAATGAACGTTCCTTCAACGCATCCGCGGAAGTAATCTGCATGAGCATCAGGCCATGCAATGCAAATGACGGATATAAAACGGCATTTTCGTTGGCTTTTTTCTCGCGCTCCAACTTTTTGGAGTTCATTTTCTATTTTTTCCATAGCTTTGGGAAAATTACGTGTACCATCAGCTTGAATTGCCCAATCAGCGGTATAAACGCCTGGTGCACCCTCTAATGCATCTACCTCTAAGCCTGAATCATCAGAGAGGGCAGGAAGTCCTGTCTTTTTTGCTGCTGAAAAAGCTTTAATATAAGCGTTTTCTTCAAATGTTTTTCCCGTTTCTTTTGGTTCTGGCAAGCCCAGTTCTTTTGCCGATTGTATTATTAAACCGAAAGGCTTAGTTAAAGTAGTGATTTCATGCAATTTGCCGGTGTTATGTGTAGCAATGACAAGTTTTTTATCTGCTATGCTTCTCATATAGATTTCTCCAAAAATGAAAGGGGAATTGTTTTTGTGCTAAAAACCGGCTTAAATGCTCATACACACACACATTCTGCTTGATTTTACATAATATGATTATTTTACACGTTTTATGATATTTTATTCCAATAAAATTTTTTATCTTGTATGAAGATAACCTTGCAAAGATATGAAAGACATGTCTTTTTCTTATGATAGCATTTTTATGGTAAATTTCCAATTTCTTGTTTGCTCTAAAGGGTGAAATTTTCTATTTACAGCGGTTTTTGAACAATCCAGATTCTCTTGGTCAAATTATCTTGGCAAGTTCCTACAGCAGACCACTTTACAGATCAACTCTTAATCTTAAATATTTCTCACACACTCTAACAAAAAATACCTCCTGCGTAATTTATCAATCATCACTCTGAAGCTAGCATTTTACGGGTCAATAGGATAATATGTTTTTATACTACTTTAGACTATTTGACCAAACCTTGGCAAAACTTATATAAGAGATGAGGATTTTAAAAGTAGTGAAACAATTGTGATGAAGCACAAAACTATTGATAATGAACTAAAATATCTTGATGAACGTTCACGTGATATTTTTCGCCATATTGTTGAAGCTTATCTTAATGATGGTGAACCTGTAGGGTCACGCAATCTTTCGCGGCTTTTACGACAGACATTATCGCCTGCGACGATTCGCAATGTGATGAGTGATCTTGAACATCTCGGTTTGATTTATGCACCACATGTTTCTGCGGGTCGAATGCCGACACAATCAGGTTTACGCTTTTTTGTAGATGCATTTATGGAAGCGGGTGATTTGCCAAACGAAGAGCGAGAAAATATTGAAATGCAAGTCAAAGAGGCTGGTCATGCACAATCGGTTGAACATTTTCTTGTTCAAGCAAGCCGAGTTCTTTCAGATCTTTCACGTGGGGCAGGGCTTGTTTTAGCAACAAAACAAGAAGGAACATTGAAACATATTGAATTTGTGCGTCTTGATAGGGAGCACGCTCTTGCCGTTTTGGTGACTCAACAAGGTGAAGTTGAAAATCGTATTGTTCATTTGCCAGAAGGGGTTACCCATGCACAATTGACGGAAGCAACGAATTTTCTCAATGCCCATATCCAAGGACGTACATTGAGTGAAGCTAAAGGGGAAATTGCTCGCTTATGCGCAGAAACACGGGCTGCGCTTGATGATTTATCGCATCATCTTGTTGAAACGGGATTAGCTCTTTGGGGAGGAGAAGGTGCTGATCATAAAATACACCTCATTGTTCGCGGGCGTAGCAATTTACTTGAAGATGTGAAAGCAGAAGAAGATTTAGAACGGTTACGCCATTTGTTTGATGATCTTGAAACGCGTGAGAGTATGGCACAGCTTCTCGATTTAACGGATGAAGGTTCTGGGGTTCGAATTTTTATTGGTTCAGAAAATAAGTTATTTTCACTTTCTGGTTCTTCTTTAGTTGTAGCACCTTATCGTGATTCACAACAAAGAGTCATTGGTGCTTTGGGCGTTATTGGTCCTACAAGGCTTAATTATGCAAGGATTGTGCCCATGGTTGATTATACAGCTCAACTTGTGTCACAGTTATTGCGTTAAAACGATGCAGGTAAGTATTTGTACTATAGAAGCTCATTGTATTATATACATCGATACCCCTTGATTTTTGTCTGTAGAATTTCGATATCGAGAATAACGAATCTTATGAAGGAATAAAATTTTTATGTCTGATGAAAAAAACAAATTTACTGACGCTTCATTTGAAAATTGTGATTTAAAAAATCCAGCTGATCGTAATACACTTAAACAGGCAGCCGATGAATTTTTAAAAACACATAAAACAGAGGAACACGAAAACGTTGAAAAAGAAAGCAATGAGGTTAGTGATCTTTTAGCGTCTTTGCAGGATGAAAATAAAGAACTGAAAGATCAGCTTTTACGTCTTGTTGCAGATATGGAAAATCTTCGACGCCGTACTATGCGAGATGTGGCGGATGCAAAGGCTTATTCCATTGCTAATTTTGCACGGGATATGTTATCGGTTTCTGACAATCTCAATCGTGCTTTGGAAGCCATTCCAGAAGGGGCGCGGGAAAGTGATGCTGGTTTGAAATCATTGGCAGAAGGCGTTGAAATGACTGAACGTGCCATGATGGCAGCATTAGAACGTCATGGGGTGCAAAAAATTCATCCAGAGGGACAAAAATTTGATCCTCATTTTCATCAAGCGATGTTTGAAATTCCTAATGCCGATGTTCCAGATAACACTGTTCAACAAGTTGTTCAGGCAGGTTATATTATCGGGGAAAGGGTGTTACGTCCAGCTATAGTGGGTGTAGCCAAAGGAGGAGCAAAAGAAGCTTCTGGTGAAGCTGATTCTGCTTAAAACACATCAATAATAAATCTCCAACATAAAATGCAGTATTCCCTGCAATTACACATATATGAGGTCTTTTCTCAAAGAGTTTTTAAAGGGTGTTATAAACACCCTTTTATCTTTGAAGCGCCCAACTTCCTTTTACAAGATACACGGACTCGCTTGAGGGAGATGACGATGAAAATAAAACAAAATGATCAACCTCAAAAGGAGGGACAAAAAAATTATCTTGAAAAGATAGATAAGAAGAAAGATCTTCAAGATTGATATCAAATATTCGTGCAAGAGTAATATGCGGAATAAATTGTCTTTCATCAGGCTTTAACTCTAATTTATTCCGGATATATTGCATCTTTTCATGTAAAAGATTAAGCTTTTCACAAGGTTCAATGCGAACTACAAGAGAATGGGGAGCATTTTCTGAACCAAAAACTTCAAAACCATCTATTTGTAGCATAAAAGGAGAGAGCTTTATTGTATCAAAGGCGTGCATAAGTGCATCTGCGGTAGCACTTTCAACTTCACCGAAAAAAGATAAGGTGACGTGAAAATTTTGCGGGTTGATCCATTGCGCTTTTGGTAAGCCATTTTGCAACGATACAAGTTGTTGTGTTGTTTGTTGAGGAATCTGAAGGGCACTAAATAGACGACCCATAATATTATCTCCTTATAATGAAAGATGCTATTCCAAGCACAATATAGATAATAAGGGCGAGGCATGTACCATAGAAAATAAGGCAATAGTATTGAAAAAGAATGTCTAAAAAATGCTTACTATAATTATGAGCGTACAAAGCTTATTCGTTTTAAAAAATGGTTATGATATCGATAAGAATTGCGTTTTCATGAGCTGTATCACAATGATGTGCATGGAAGATTACTTATGTATTATAAAGACTACAAAGTGAGCAGAAAATAAGAAAAGTTGATAGATTTTTGATGTGCGAAATTATTTTGACATCTATCTTTAGCCTAAAATAAAGCATATTCTAATACAAGGTGAAGAGTTCTCTTTTTCTGTAAAGATTTAATTATACGGTTAAGTCGGGTAATAGCCGTAATACGCAAAACTATTCAAATTGATCAAATAATGTTAGGAAAGGAGGGAAAAACTCCAGTATAATAAAATTACTATAAGCTTTTACATTTATGATAATTATGCCAATCCATAATGGATATGAATATTGGTATAAAAGCGGGAAGAGAAATTAAAATTCAAAACAATGATGGAAAGTTCCTATTTTCTAAGAATCATCATCCTTATTTATGGTGAGAAAGCGCTAGTTTTCCTCTCCAAAGTTGTTATTGATAAGCTTTTCAAGAGCATTAAGAGCATCTGTTGCTTCTGGTCCTGAAACACGAATGGTGAGGTTGCAACCGGATGAAGCCGCTAGCATCATAAGTCCCATAATTGATGATCCACCAACGATTTTTCCATCCTTTTCAACTTCAACAGTAACATTAAAATTGTCAACAGTTTGTACAAATTTTGCAGAAGCACGTGCATGCAAGCCACGTTTATTACAGATATTGAAATGACGACTTATACATGGGAGGGTATCTTTGGAAAACATTGGTATTTTATTATCCACTATAAAATCATACTTGGTACATTAATATATTTACGCCCTGCTTCTTGTGCTATTCTTAACGCGTCTGATAATGAAATATCAGGACATTTGCGAATAGAAATCAGTTTAATAAGCATGGGCAAATTAACACCCGCAATCATTTCAACGCGTCCTTTTTCAATAGCAGGAATAGCTATATTCGATGGTGTTCCACCGAACACATCTGTTAATATGATTACGCCATGATCCGTATCTGTATCGGTTACTGCGGCTATAACATCACCTCGGCGCTGATCTATATCGTCATCGGGATAAACGCATATTGTTGCGAACTTTTCTTGTATTCCAACAACATGTTCCACGGCATGTAAAAATTCAACAGCCAGCTCACCGTGCGTTACAAGCACGAGTCCAATCATTTACGCAAACTCCTGTTAACTAATAAGATCCGACCATATTGGTGGGAAACACATTTTACAAGGCTTTGTCTTGCTGCCAAGAAAAATTTGCAAAAAAAAGGCAAAAATTGTGATTTTTTTATCTTTAGAAAAAAATTAGACAGATTTTCGCCATATTTTTCTAAACAAAAATGCTTCAATAGCTTGACAAATGGCTGTACAATCGGCTTCACGAAGAGAGGGAAGTTTTAAAAGAGGAATGTGCAAATCTTCAAACTGAAAAGTTTTATTTGTGGAAAAACGTTCATATTTCGGACCGAGAAAAATAACACAATCGATAGTTGTTTGCTTTTCAAATTCTATCATATAAAGACCAACGCCACGAATCTCGATACCGCCCTCTAAATTATCAGGGGTGTATCCGTGGAGCTTTCCATTTTCCGCACGCAACATTGTATAATCATCACTGATAAGCTTCGCTTCACGTTTTGACCACTCAGCACGGTCGAGCAAAGAAAGGGTAAGGGTTGATTTTCCTGATCCCGATGGACCTATAATTAACAGGCCCTTGCCGCCTAATTGAAGGCAATTTGCGTGGAGTATTTCACATTTTGTTTTCATGTCTTTTACTTTGGATAAAAGATTTATTTAGCGAGGGGAAGCATAATAATAAAACGTGCACCAGTTTTACACTTCCCAAGTGTAGGATCAATAATATTTTCGGCTGTAATTGTCCCATTATGAGCCTCGATAATTTGCCGACTAATAGAAAGGCCAAGTCCAGAGTTTTGTCCAAAAGCATCTTCGTTTGGTCGATCTGTATAAAAACGCTCAAAAATGCGTTCAATATTTTCTGAACGAATACCTGGGCCATTATCTTCAATGGTTAAAATAAGGGTTGAAGCATGACTTTTCATAGTAATGCAAATTCTGCCACGATTCCGAGGAATAAAAGAACGTGCATTTTCAAGAAGGTTTGAAATCACTTGCCCTAAACGGAGTTCATGTCCCAATACAAGATAGGCTTTTCCATGAGGACGCGGGACAATATTAAGGCTTATATCAATGGTTTGCGTATTACGATACACTTCCTGAACAGCATGAACAAGACTTTCCAAAAGCGGTGTCATATCAACAATCTCTGCGGTTTCTCGTGCAAGCTCTGCATCGAGCCGCGATGCATCAGAAATATCTGTAATCAACCGATCAAGACGGCGCACATCATGTTGAATAATTTCAAGCAATTTCTCTTGTGCTTCTTCATTTTTAGCCAGAGGGAGCGTTTCAACAGCACTGCGTAGGGAGGTGAGAGGATTTTTTAATTCGTGGCTTACATCAGCAGCAAAGCGTTCAATGGCTTCAATGCGCATATAAAGGGCATTAGTCATATCACGAATAGAGGTTGAAAGGTGACCAATTTCATCTTCACGCATTGAAAAATCAGGAATTTCTACACGCTGATTATTGCCATTACGCACTCGATTAGCCGAGGCAGATAATTTACTTAATGGATGGGCAATCGTATGGGCCAAAAAGAGAGAAAGAACCAAAAGTACGCTGCCTACAACGGCAAAAACTTTAAAGATAACCAGTCTTTCACCTTTTACAATGTTATCAATATCAGAACCAGTGGTTGAAAGAAGAAGAGCTCCAACCACTGCGCGATAGCGTTGAACAGGAACGGCAACAGAAACAATTAATTGACCTTGTCTGTTGCGTCTTTTAGCCGTAGCAAGAGATCCGTTTAATGCGCGGTACACTTCTGGATAAGCAATACCACTGGTTTTTGTTTGTTCTCTGTCAAGAGCAATACCTTTGCCATAAAATGTGCTTGAATACCATGAAGTAAGGCGATCCCACATGCTTTGTTCTGTTTTAAGTGGGGGTAAATCATAACTGAAAACTTCTCCACTAGAATAAAGAACGCGCGAATCAAGAAGGAGAGTAGCATCACGATCATAGATACGTGCTCTTGTCGTTTTAGGTGTGATGAGACGTCGTAAAAGAGGGGCAACTTGCTCAGGGTTAATAGGGAAATCCCAAGAATCGGTTGATTGAGGGGCGGGTGTAACGCTTTCACCAGTTTGTAACTCTAAGAGTTTTTGGGGATCAATGAGGATAGAATTTGTATCTACTGTTGCAGAAGCAGCAATAGCCCCAGCAATAATTTTTCCTTGGGTACATAAACTTTTAATTTTTGCTTCAATTAAACCATCGCGAAATTGGTTAAGGTATAAAATGCCTGTAACTAAAATGGCAAGGGCAGCAATGTTTAATATAACAATGCGACGTGTGAGGCTGGAAAAAAGCAATTGTCTAAAGAGACGTTGTGTACGAAGATGCAAACGGGCAAACATAAGAAATGGCGTTGAGGATGTACCATTAACGGTTGTTTTTTGTAAAGTTTCCAGTTGAGAATTGTCTGTCATCGATTTGATTGCCGTTCAAATTTTTGCGACAAAGTAGTTTTATACCTCGTGGAAACGATAACCTACACCATAAAGTGTTTCAATCATTGCAAAATCATCATCCACTTGTTTAAACTTTTTACGCAGACGTTTAATGTGACTATCAATGGTGCGATCATCTACGTAGACTTGATCACTATAGGCAGCATCCATTAAAGCATCACGACTTTTTACAACTCCTGGTCTTTGTGCTAAGGTTTGCAGAATCAAAAACTCCGTAACGGTTAAAATAACAGGTTTATCTTTCCATGTACAGGTATGGCGTTCTTGATCCATCACAAGATCTCCACGTTTGAGAGAAGAGGTGGAAGAAGTTCCTGTAGAAAGTGGTTGGTTACGTGCATTAGAACGGCGCAAAATAGCTTTCACGCGTTCAATGAGAAGACGTTGGGAGAAAGGTTTAGTAATAAAATCATCAGCTCCCATTTTGAGACCAAATAATTCATCAATTTCATCATCTTTAGAGGTAAGAAAAATAACTGGAAGATCAGATTTTTGACGTAAACGACGCAAGAGTTCCATCCCATCCATTCGGGGCATTTTAATATCAAAAATAGCTAAGTGTGGAGGGTGAAGTGTGAGACCCTTGAGTGCAGATGCTCCATCTGTATAGCTTTCAACCCGATATCCTTCTGTCTCAAGCGCAAAAGATAAAGATGTCAAAATATTGCGATCATCATCAACAAGTACAATCGTTTGTGTGATTGTTGGTGTATCTTTCATGGTTTCTTAGACCTTTCTATTGCTGTGGTAGCAAATTACCCACACTTGTTTATATGGGAGTTCATATTTTTTTTGCAAAACAAATATGATACAAATTGTAGCAAAGTAAAAAACCTTTTGTCATTACTGTAAAATCTTGTTTTGCTTTCATAATTCATAATGTTTCTACGTCTATTAAGATCCCTTCGTTTGAGAGAAAATTTTCATAAAGGCTTTTTTTATCAAGGTTTATTACAAAGTTTATTATTGTATTTGTCTCATAATTGAACAGGTATAGTTTTGATTGTTGAAGTTTAGAAAATCTGCCTATGTGTTTTAAGAGCAAAGAAAAGAATGTGGCAATATATGCACAAAAATTTGTTTCTGCTACACGGAAGGAGGTTGTAATGGGATTTTTTAATTTTATTAAAACTGTAGGGGAAAAGTTAGGTATTGGGGACCATGAACCAAAAGAAAAAGATTTTAAGACGGCATTTGATCATTTTCAACTCGGTACAGAAAAAGTAAATATTCAAGTTGAAGACGGTAAAGCTATTTTAAGCGGTGAAGTTCCAGACAGGGAAACACTTGAAAAAGCACTGCTGGTTGTTGGCAATTCACAAGGTATCTCTTCTGTAGATGTTGATCAATTAAAGGTTATAGATACAACGCCTAGAAAACCTTCTCGCTTTTATGAGGTTAAATCTGGTGATAATCTTTGGAAAATTGCTGAAGAGGTTTATGGAAAAGGGCAAGGTAATAAAAACACTTTTATTTTTGAAGCCAATAAGCCAATGCTAAAATCTCCCGATAAAATTTATCCTGGACAAGTTTTACGTATTCCTGAAATTGACTATAGTTAATTCATCAAAGGGGATAATTTTTTACTGATGGCATTAAACAAAAAATAAAGAAGCGTGCAAAAGTTTCACGCTTCTTTATTTTAAAAGTGTGTATTATAAAAAAGGAATTTAGTGACCAGGAGAGGATTTAGAAGGTGATGGTGTTTTCATAGCGTTTACAGAGAAATCAACATCAATCGTTCCTGCTTTCTCAAATGTCAATTTTGCGCTAATTTTATCACCTAACTTGAATGGTTGTGAAAGCCCCATAAACATAATATGATCGCCGCCAGGCTTAAGCGTAATTTCGCCATTTCCCGGAATTTCAATGCCATTGTGCATTTTTTCCATTTTCATAATATCATTAACGACAGCCATAGAGTGTATCTCTGTTTTTTTTACTCCGTTTGTGGAAATAGAAACCAAACGGTCTGGGGTATTACTGTGATTAATAATGTAGAGATAACCGCTACCAACTCTTATACCTCTAGGTGTTTCGCGTGTCCAAGGATTGAGAATTTCTATGTCGCCAAGTTGATATTGCTGAGCACCTGCAGGCAGGGTTATACCAGCAAAGAGAAGAGCACACACGATATTTATGATAACCTTTTTGTATGGATATTGTGTATTTATTATATTCTTAAAGATAAGATTTGTTATTTTCTTAATAATAGATGTCATCATTGATTTACCCTCCTTCATAAGGTTCACACTTTGAATAACTGTTTATTTTAGCAGAGCTTTTATTTAAAATAAAAGAAAGAAATGCTAAAATGAAATTGATTTGAATATGAGAATAAAAATCATAGAATTCTTTGATTTTAAAGGAAGATAATAAGGTTTACAATGACAACACACCTCTTAACGCTTCCGTGTTCATCTCATAATAGTGTTTGTAAATGGTATAAAATCTATGATGCACTACTATTTTACTTAATAAAGATATAACACAGAACAATCATCAACCACTTTACCAATTTTTAATATTACGACAGCTCTTGGTATCTTAAAGCGTTTATACAGAGACATTTTTATATATTTTCAAAATTCAAAATTATACAGTTAAGAAAAAACGCTTTAGGTGAGTTTAAAGCACATCTTTCAAATAGCAGTAAACAATGAGACCGTTAAAAGGAGAATTTTTGAAAGGAGATCGATAAATAATATCTCTACTGATATGAGCATTAGATATGATGACTATTTTAGTCCAAGGAAAATTTATAATATTCGTGATATAAATTATTCGCCTTTTAAAAAGCTTTTACGTGAGTATCTTTTATTAATGATGAGAAAATTAAGAGCGAGAGTGTAATCATTCTTTTGTTTTTTAATTTTTATAGAAAGATATATTTATTGAAAATTGCAAGAAAAATATATTATGATCTCAAGTCTCTCATAAATATGGTATTTATGGGTCATTAGAGTGCCTATTTTAAAATAAATTTTTTATTTTGGAGATGTTTCTCTCATTATTCTCTTGTAGCAATAAAAGCCTGTTCTTATATACGAGGCAGCAAGGCTTATTGCGACTTGCAATTTAATTATTTTATGTTGCTTAAAGCAATATATGGGCTTTGAGTGTTATGAGGAGCTGTCTTAAAAAGATGCTTTATGAAGGTTGAGGTAGCTTGCTGAATGGAGATTATAATATGGCAAAAGTAATTGGTATTGATTTGGGGACAACGAACTCTTGTGTGGCTGTTATGGATGGCAAAAACGCAAAGGTTATCGAGAACTCAGAAGGAGCACGAACAACACCTTCCGTTGTTGCCTTTACTGATGGGGGAGAGCGGCTTGTTGGACAGCCTGCTAAACGGCAGGCGGTAACAAATCCTGAAGGGACAGTTTTTGCAGTTAAACGTTTGATAGGGCGTCGTTTTGATGATCCTATGGTTGAAAAAGATAAAGCACTTGTGCCTTATAAAATTGTTAAAGGTGACAATGGTGATGCATGGGTTGAAGAAGCGGGTAAGAAATATTCTCCATCGCAAATTTCAGCTATGATTTTGCAAAAGATGAAGGAAACAGCTGAATCTTATCTGGGTGAAAAAGTTGAACAAGCGGTTATTACTGTTCCTGCTTATTTTAATGATGCGCAACGTCAAGCGACTAAAGATGCGGGTAAAATTGCTGGACTTGAAGTTTTACGGATTATTAATGAGCCGACTGCTGCTGCTTTAGCTTACGGTTTGGATAAAAAAGACGGAAAAACAATTGCTGTTTACGACCTTGGTGGTGGTACATTTGATATTTCAGTACTTGAAATTGGAGATGGCGTTTTTGAAGTTAAATCAACCAATGGAGATACGTTTTTAGGGGGTGAAGACTTTGACATGCGCTTGGTTGGTTATTTTGCAGATGAATTCAAAAAAGAGCAAGGAATTGATCTGAAAAATGATAAACTCGCTTTACAGCGCTTAAAAGAAGCGGCAGAAAAAGCAAAAATAGAGCTTTCTTCGTCACAGCAAACAGAAATCAATTTACCATTTATCACGGCAGATCAATCAGGTCCCAAGCACTTAACAATGAAATTGACTCGGGCAAAATTTGAATCTCTGGTTGACGATTTAGTGCAGCGCACCATCGAGCCTTGTAAAGCTGCGTTAAAAGATGCTGGATTAAAGGCCGGTGAGATTGACGAAGTTGTTTTAGTGGGTGGTATGACACGTATGCCCAAGATTCAGCAAGTCGTGCAAAGCTTCTTTGGTAAGGATCCACACAAAGGCGTTAATCCTGATGAAGTTGTTGCAATGGGTGCTGCCATTCAAGGGGGTGTATTGCAAGGCGATGTCAAAGACGTGTTGCTTCTAGATGTAACACCTTTATCCTTGGGGATCGAAACCTTGGGTGGTGTTTTTACACGTCTCATTGAGCGCAATACCACTATCCCAACGAAAAAATCTCAAGTTTTTTCAACAGCTGATGATAACCAGAGTGCTGTGACTATTCGTGTTTTCCAAGGTGAACGGGAAATGGCGAGTGATAATAAGTTATTGGCTCAATTTGATCTTGTTGGGATTCCTCCAGCACCACGCGGTATACCTCAAATTGAAGTTACGTTTGATATTGATGCGAATGGTATTGTTAATGTTTCGGCCAAAGATAAGGGAACTGGTAAAGAGCATCAAATTCGTATTCAGGCATCAGGTGGTTTAAGTGATGCTGATATTGAAAAAATGGTACAGGATGCGGAAGAGCATGCAGCTGAGGATAAAAAGCGCCGTGAAGGTGTTGAAGCTAGAAATCAAGCCGAAGCTCTTATTCATTCAACTGAAAAGTCACTCAATGAATATGGCGATAAAGTATCAGCTGAAGAAAAAGGACAGATTGAAACAGCAATATCTGATTTGAAATCTGCGCTTGAAGGCAGTGATACTGAAGAGGTAACAACAAAGATGCAAAAATTAGCTGAAGTCAGTATGAAGCTTGGACAGGCTATGTATGAAGCTTCACAAGCAGCGAGCGCTGACACTGAAACAGAAGCAAAGAATGACGATGTTGTTGATGCTGATTTTGAAGAAGTTAATGATAAGAAGAAATAGTGTCAGCATATGTGTTGATTAATTTATAAACCCGGCCTTTGAAATATAAGGCTGGGCTTTATTATTTGAGTGAGTTGCAACTTTGTTGCTAAAAATATAAATTAAAAGCAATCTTATCCATGAAGATGGATGACAGAGAAATTATCAGGAATACATGATGAAGGTTGACTATTATGAAATTCTTGGCGTGACTCGTGAATGTGATGATAAAAAGTTGAAATCTGCTTTTCGTAAGTTGGCAATGCAATATCATCCTGATCGCAACGCCGGGGATAAAGAGGCAGAGCGAAAATTCAAAGAAATTGGCGAAGCCTATGAAGTCCTTAAAGATCCCCAAAAGCGTGCTGCTTATGATCGATTTGGTCATGCGGCTTTTGAAAATAGCGGTAGTCAAGGGGGAGCAAATCCCTTTGGAGGTTTTGCTGCTGGTGGTGGCTTTGCTGATATTTTTGAAGATTTTTTTGGCGAAATTATGGGAGGTGCGCACCGTAAGCGTGGTGATGGTCGCGAACGTGGTGCAGATCTGAGTTATAATATGGAAATAACCTTAGAAGAGGTATTTTCAGGAAAAACTGCAGAAATTACTATTCCCAGTTCCGTTACGTGCGATGTTTGTGAAGGATCAGGAGCGAGAAAGGGCTCTAAGCCGCAAGTTTGTGGAACATGTCATGGATCTGGTCGTGTGCGTGCTGCGCAAGGTTTCTTTTCTATTGAGCGAACATGTCCTTCATGTCATGGACGTGGTGAAACTATTATGGATCCATGCTCAAAATGTCAGGGGACACGACGCATAGAGAAAAAACGTTCATTGAGCGTGAATGTTCCAGCTGGTATTGAAGATGGAACGCGTATTCGCCTTTCTGGTGAGGGTGATGCTGGTATTCGTGGTGGCCCCAATGGTGATCTTTATATTTTCCTTTCCGTTAAACCGCATGAATTTTTTCAGCGAGAAGGAGCAGACCTTCACTGTCGCGTTCCTATTTCAATGGTAACAGCTGCTTTAGGAGGAGAGTTTGAAGTTTCCGATCTTGATGGTGTTAAAGCGCGTGTTAAGATCCCAGAAGGGACACAGAATGGACGTCAATTCCGTCTTAAGGGCAAGGGTATGCCCATGTTGCGTCGGCAGCAAGCAAGAGGTGATCTTTACATCCATATCACGATTGAGACACCACAGAAATTAACGCAAGAGCAACGTGAATTATTGCAAAAGTTTGAAAAACTTTCAAATCATGAGAATTCACCGCAATCACATGGCTTTTTTTCACGTATGAAAGAATTTTTTGAAAATATTTCTGGTTAAAATATGTGAATGTTCTCAGAATAGATTAGAAAAAACTTTTGGAAGGTTATTTTAATTAAGCTTTCTATAGCCTTATCATCTGTGAAAAGCATTTTTTTCTTGAAAAGAAAAGAGAGAAACGATTAATTTAGGGTAAGTGCCTGCCGCTGATAGTTTTTTACATTTAACGAGTTTTATGGATAAGTCTTATTTTTGAGTATCTATGATATTTTAAAAAGGACTTATCCATACAAGAAGAACGCAATTGAGTGACTAATTTCCAGTGTCATGATAACTGCCTTTATGCATTCGGCATTTTTTGTATTTATTGTTTTACTCAAAATGCCTTTTTAAAAGCCCTATGCTAAAACTGTCAAATAGGTAGTAGCCTACCAAAAAGTAGCTAAATAAGCTGTTAGACAATCCATTTTTTTCAAATAAAATATCAACTCCTCATAACCAATTTTATTTTTGGCATTTTTGATAGTCTTAAAAATTGCTTGGATAAGGTTACAGTGCTAAGTCAACCTATTTCTTATCTTGGTGATCTGTTAATTTTATTATTATAAGAAAATTTTGTTTTTATCTTACAAAATCAATGGTTGTATATATTCTTATTCATTGTTAAGTATCCATAGGCGTAAACTAACGAGTCGAATGTACGGCATAGCTTAAAATTTTTTCAGAACTTTGCTTTTCAATTTTATACATAAAATCATAAAATAATGACGTTTTGTACGCCTGTTTTGTTTAATTTTTCGCTGTCAATTTTTTGAGGAAGTTGTTTTCTTGTTTCATTTCGTTATTACTTTTCCTAAATTCCACTAAGAGATGGTAAAAAGTGATGAGGAGGCCCTATTAATGGATGATGCTAAAAACGGTGCTGTAGATGTTTTAGAAAAACAAGCAGCATTTCTATCGTCTGCTTTACCATATATGCAAAAATACGAAAATGAAACGGTTGTGGTAAAATATGGCGGTCATGCTATGGGTGATCCTGCCTTGGGGCGAGCATTTGCGCGTGATATTGCTCTATTAAAGCAATCGGGGATTAACCCTGTTGTTGTTCATGGTGGAGGACCTCAAATTGCTGAAATTTTGATGAAAATGGGGATTGAATCACGATTTGAAAACGGTTTACGGGTAACCGACGAGCGGATCGTTGAAGTCGTTGAAATGGTTTTGGCCGGTTCCATAAACAAAGAAATTGTCGCTCTCATCAATGCAGAGGGTGAATGGGCAATAGGATTATGTGGCAAGGACGGCAATATGGTTTTTGCCGAAAAGGCTTATAAAACTGTCATTGATCCTGATTCGAATATTGAACGTGTTTTAGATTTGGGATTTGTTGGTGAGCCTATTGAAGTTGATCGCACATTGCTGGATCTTTTAGCATGTTCTGAAATGATACCAGTTCTTGCTCCTGTGGCTCCAGGACGCGATGGAAAAACCTATAATATTAATGCTGATATTTTTGCTGGAGCTATTGCTGGTGCATTAGAAGCTAAACGCCTTTTATTTCTCACTGATGTTCCTGGTGTTTTGGATAAACAGGGCCAACTTTTAAAAGAATTGACAGTTTCTGAAGCAGAGAAACTTATCAAAAATGGGACAATTTCAGGAGGCATGATTCCAAAAGTAGAGACTTGTATAAAAGCCCTTCAAAATGGTGTGGAAGGTGTTGTCATTTTAAATGGTAAAACTCCTCATTCTGTTTTACTAGAACTGTTTACCGAACAGGGAGTTGGAACGCTTATTGTTTCATAAATTGTGCGGAAAATTGGAGGAGAAAGCCTTTCATGACAAATATAAAACAGCTTAAATATCCTTTATTAAGTAAGCCAGAATTAGCAATATTTGTTGCAACAATATTGTGGGGTATTACATTTTTAGTCATTCATATCGCGGTACGCTATAGTGGTCCCCTGTTTTTTGTTGGATTTCGTTTTATTGTTGCATCTCTTATATGTGGAGCAATTTTTTGGCGCTCTATAAAAGGTATAACGGTTTATGAAGTTTTCGCTGGGATGGCGATTGGTTTAGCCATGTTTTTAGGTTATGCTTTTCAAGCAGCTGGACTTCAAACGATTATTAGTAGTCAGTCGGCTTTTATTACAGCGCTTTATGTACCTATGGTTCCAATCTTGCAATGGATTGTTTTTAAAAAACCTCCCCGTTTTGCTTGTTGGGTTGGTATTGTTTTCGCTTTTATCGGGCTTGTACTTATTTCAGGACAAAAGCCGGGAAATTTTGATTTTTCAAAAGGCGAAATTTTGACTTTGTTAGGTGCTTTAGCGATTGCTGGAGAAGTCATACTCATCGGAATTTTTGCCAATAAGGTTGATAGTCGGCGTGTGACCATTATTCAGTTATTTTTTAGTGGTTTTTTTTCATTTGCTTGTATGCCTTTGATGGGTGAAAGCATCCCTGAATTTTCGTGGGTATGGTTTAATATTGGTATAGGATTGGCATTAATGAGTGCCATCATTCAATTAGCTATGAATTGGGCACAAAAGTCCATTTCCCCTACACGTGCGACACTCATTTACGCAGGTGAACCGGTATGGGCTGGTATTGTTGGGCGTTTGGCTGGAGAACATTTATCTCCCTTAGCTTTATTGGGCGGTTTGCTTATTCTGATTGGGATCATTGTGGCTGAATTACAACCTTCACAATGGCGTAAAAAAAATAAAGCAATTGAAAAAAATGATTAGCTATGCACCTTTTCTATTATGATTTTATTACATGAGATTTTTGCTTGCAAAGTTTTCATTTTTGAGGCTTTTTTTAATATGAAGATAAAGGAGGCTTTATAAGCTATTCCAGCTTTTGTATAGAAAATTGGAGCAATAATATTTATCTGTTTGCTTAACCTCTGAAACGGGAAGTCAACGTTCATTGAGTCAAAGCATGAAGTGGTAAAGACAAAAAACAGCTTTCATCTTTACGATCATGTTTAAATTTAGCTTTACAATTTTCAAAAACATCCATGGTAATGTTTTTGAATAATGAAAATTACGCACTGTCGCACTTTATTTCTTTTGTTATTTCATGGGATCACGCTTTTCACGTAAAATAGAACGCCTAAAGCAGCCTCCCATAATGTTGTATATTAACGCGTTTTTTAAAAAGACAATTTTCTTAATATACATCATATTCATTGACGGTCCGCGTGAAGTATAGAAAAACTACAGAGCATCATCGTTTTACTTAAATAAAAGGCACTAGCATTTTCTTTGTCAGTTCTCAATATTATGACAGCCTTTGGCATTTGAAAGAGAGAGAGGCATGTTTACTCATTTCTTAAACGTTTTTATCCATATACTAGCCCTGTTTTATAATGGGGAAGCACAAAATTTGATTGATTCACTATGAAAAGATTTAAAATGAGAAAGGCTCGCGATATTCATGTTATTTTATATAAGATTGCTAAAAAAAGCAGGTTATTGCGTATAAATAAAAAAGCATTTCTTGCGAATTTTATTGCAAGCTTAAGTGATATACACGCCCATCATATAAATATTATAACACATTGATTTATAATTATAATATAGAATTATTCACATTGAATTAGAACCCTGAATACCGTAAAATTTTCTCACTTCAAATCGTTTTCATATTAAATCAATCCAAATTTACTTGCTGACACGTTACAAGCAGGTAGTCCATGTGGGTAAAAACTGTACAAGAAAGGCATATCTCTTATAAACTTTTTCAAGTGTAAAGGATTGTTGCAACATTGGAGGCTGGCAAAATGTGTGATGGTATCGGTTTATCCAGCATATGAGTCATAAAATAAGATGTGAAAATATCATTTTAGCACCGTTGGATTTAATTTAGCAAATAAAAGCCTTATTTTTTAGGTTATGAAAAGTTGTGTTTTGAGAAGCTTTTTAGGTTTATATTCTTTTGATAGAAGCCGGAGCATAATTGGTCTTTGCGTTTTGTATTATTCTTTGCTAAATCGCCTTATATGACAATAGATCGTAATTATATTCGTAATTTTTCCATCGTGGCGCATATTGATCACGGCAAATCCACTTTAGCTGATCGTTTGATCCAAATAACAGGTGGACTTGATACACGTGAGATGAAAGAACAAGTACTCGATTCCATGGATATTGAGCGTGAACGTGGAATTACTATTAAAGCACAAACGGTACGTTTACACTATAAGGCAAAGAATGGTGAAACCTATATTTTAAATCTTATGGATACACCTGGTCATGTGGATTTTGCTTATGAGGTTTCGCGTTCATTGGCAGCTTGTGAAGGTTCTCTGTTGGTGGTAGATGCAAGCCAAGGTGTAGAGGCACAGACGTTAGCAAATGTTTATCAAGCGATTGATAATTCGCATGAATTGGTTGTTGTACTCAATAAAGTTGATCTTCCAGCAGCAGAACCTGAGCGTGTTAAAGAACAAATTGAAGATGTGATAGGCATTGATACATCTCAAGCAGTAGAAATATCAGCAAAAACAGGTTTGGGTGTTCCTGATGTTTTGGAGGCAATTGTTGCACAATTACCACCTCCCCATACAGGCGATGTTGCAAATCCCTTGAAAGCAATGTTGGTTGATAGCTGGTATGATGCATATCTTGGTGTCATTGTTTTGGTACGGGTGATAGATGGTATTTTAAAAAAAGGCCAAACCATTCGTATGATGGGTACAGGAGCAAAATATCCAGTTGAGCGCGTTGGGGTGTTTACACCTAAAATGGTACAGGTTGATGAGTTAGGACCAGGCGAGATTGGTTTTATCACTGCCTCTATCAAAGAGGTAGCAGATACACGGGTTGGGGATACGATTACTGAAGAGCGCCGTCCTTGTGAAAATGCTTTACCTGGTTTTAAGCCTGCGCAACCAGTTGTATTTTGTGGTCTTTTTCCAATAGATGCTGCCGATTTTGATGATTTGCGTGCAGCCATGGGCAAATTACGCTTAAATGATGCGAGTTTTTCTTTTGAAATGGAAACATCTGCGGCTTTGGGATTTGGTTTTCGCTGTGGCTTTTTGGGACTTCTTCATCTTGAAATTATTCAAGAGCGATTAGAGCGTGAGTTTAATTTGGATTTAATCGCGACAGCACCTTCGGTTGTTTATCGCATGAATATGAATGATGGTTCTGTTAAAGAGTTGCACAATCCAGCGGATATGCCTGATGTGGTTAAAATTTCTTCCATTGAAGAACCATGGATTCGGGCGACAATCATGACTCCTGATAATTATCTTGGGTCAATTTTAGAACTATGCCAAGAGCGGCGGGGGGTACAGGTTGGTTTGTCCTATGTTGGAACCCGTGCTATGATAACGTATGATTTACCACTGAATGAAGTTGTTTTTGATTT
This sequence comes from Bartonella sp. MU37NMGALS, assembly GCF_042194015.1. Lineage (NCBI taxonomy): Bacteria > Pseudomonadati > Pseudomonadota > Alphaproteobacteria > Hyphomicrobiales > Bartonellaceae > Bartonella > Bartonella sp. MU37NMGALS. The sequence goes on along the minus strand of NZ_JBHIML010000003.1, from coordinate 87,670 downwards.
TTATGATCGGCTAAAGTCGATCTCAAAGGGTTATGCTTCTTTTGATTATCAGATGACCGATTATGCGGAGGGGGATTTAGTTAAAATGTCTATTTTGGTAAATGGAGAGTCTATAGATGCATTGTCTATGCTTGTGCACCGCACGATTGCAGAAAAGCGCGGGCGTTCCATGTGTGAAAAACTGAAAGATCTTATTCCCCAGCATATGTTTCAGATTCCAGTTCAAGCGGCTATTGGTGGTAAAGTTATAGCGCGTGAAACAATTCGTGCTTTGCGTAAAGATGTAACAGCGAAATGTTACGGGGGTGATGTCACGCGTAAGCGCAAACTTTTGGAAAAGCAAAAAGAAGGCAAAAAGCGGATGCGCCAATTTGGAAAAGTAGAAATTCCACAATCGGCATTTATTCAAGCGCTCAAAATGAACAAATAATGAAAAAAGGAGTATTGTCTCTCATTGATTGTGCTTTTGCTTTTGTCGATTGGTTCAGATGCTTAAAGAACACTTTTAAATAAAATTGCGCTGTGCTTCATATTTTTGTGTATTGCGTAATGGTGTCATGCTTCTCACGTAAAAAAGAATACTTTAAACGAAATACATTTATGTTGCATATTGGCGCGCTTGTTTTAGTGAATCATCACTCAATGTATCAACTTCATTTCGCAATGGGGGCTGTGAAAAATATAAAGTAAAATACACAGTGAATAATATAAAATCCCTTTGGCATCAGCGTCTTTACGCGTCATAAAGGTGCAAAGCGCACCTATAATACTCTTTTTCAGCTCAAAATATTATGGCAATCCTTATCACTTAAGAGAATTCATTAAAGATATTTTTACTCTTTACTTAAAGTGTTTCTTACCCACACACTAACTGCGTTTGTAACGTGCAAGGAAATGATAGTGATTGATTCACTATGAAAGGATTTGAAATGAGAGAATCCTTGTATTCGAGGTTATTATTCAAGTTAAAAAACGATGAAATATTATTATGAATTAATCTTGTGTCTAAGAACGTAAAAGATCATTAATGGATGTTTTTTCTCGTGTTTTTTGATCAACGCGTTTTACAATAACAGCACAATAAAGGTTTGGTCCTGCTTCACCATTTGGTAAAGGTTTTCCAGGGAAAGAACCTGGCACGACCACTGAATAGGCTGGTACTTCACCTATAAAAATTTCACCTGTTGTACGATCAATAATCTTTGTAGATTTTCCAATAAAGACTCCCATTCCCAAAACAGCACCTTCACGGATAATACAGCCTTCAACAATTTCAGAGCGAGCACCGATAAAGCAATGATCTTCAATGATTGTTGGGTTTGCTTGCAGTGGTTCCAAAACACCTCCAATACCAACACCGCCAGAAAGATGGACATGTTTACCAATTTGTGCACAAGAACCAACGGTGGTCCATGTATCAACCATTGTGCTCTCATCTACAAAAGCACCAAGATTAACAAAGGATGGCATCAATATAACGTTGGGTGCAATGTAAGCAGAATAGCGTACAATGGCTCCAGGAACGGAACGGAAATCAGCACTTTTAAAATCTGCTTCTTGCCAACCAGAGAATTTTGAAGGAACTTTATCCCACCAATGTGTTCCATTGATTCCACCAGTAATAAGTTGCATAGGATTAAGCCGAAAAGAGAGCAAAACCGCTTTTTTCAACCATTGATGAACATGCCATTGTCCATTTTTTTGTCGTTCTGCAACACGGATTTCACCTTTATCAAGAAGGTTCAATGCATGTTCGACACTCTCACGGATTTCGCCTTTTGTGGTAGTATTGACAGAATCGCGATCGTCAAAAGCTTGTTCGATAATCATTTCAAGTTGTGTGAGATGGGTCATGACGAGAGTTCCGTTAAACAAGTTGAAAGCTTCAAGGTTTATTCTCTATGAACTACGCGAAGAAATGTGTTCAGTCAATAAAACGATGAGGAAGTAGGACAGGTGCATGAAAAAAAGCTGTAAAGAAAAAAGAAAAGAGGAGCAAGAAAATTGGACACCACTTCTCCATACGAAGGATGCTCTACAACAAATACATAAAATCTCTAATTCAGCACAAATGCGTTCGTCTACTTATCGTTTAGCCTATATCGATCAAGATTTTATAATGCGTCCAGAGTTGCGCTCACAACGTATTGGTCTTGAATTTTTAAAGCCGGAAATAACCCTTAAAGAATATGACATTCAATCAACAGTTGTTTTTTTTGGTGGTTCGCGTATTCCTGAACCTGGGCAAGCAGCGTGGGCTGCAAAAAATGAAATACAAAAGAAAAATTTGCATGCTATGTCACATTATTACGATGAAGCAAGAGAGTTTGCGCGTTTGTGCTCACTTTATTCCGCTACGACAGAATATCGTGAATTTGTGGTTGTTACAGGGGGCGGACCAGGAATCATGGAGGCGGGAAATCGTGGTGCTTGTGATGTTGGTGCCCCAACGATTGGCTTGAATATTATTTTACCACATGAGCAAGAGCCTAATTCGTATGTGTCGCCGCATTTGTGTTTCAATTTTCATTATTTTGGGATGCGCAAAATGCATTTTTTATTACGAGCGAAAGCATTAGCTATTTTCCCTGGAGGATTTGGGACTCTGGATGAACTGTTTGAGACGTTAACTTTAGTACAGACGGGGCGTATGAAACAGGTACCAATTTTATTGTTTGGCAAAGAGTTCTGGAGCAATGCTATCAATTTTGAGTATCTGTCTGAACAAGGTACAATTTCTCCTACTGATGTTAATTATATGAAATTTGTCAATACAGCAGCAGAAGCTTTTGAAGAAATTCGTTCTTTTTATAAACTGCCTTAACGACTTTTAAGACGTTCATTCTTGAAGGATAATTAATACTCTACTTTAGTTAAATAAAGTCCTGAAGGAGGAGCAACAACACCACAACGTTTACGATCTTTAGCATGAAGAGCTGCTTCGAGATCTTGAGCTGTCCAACGTCCAATACCCACTTCCATGAGGCTTCCTGCGAATGAACGGATTTGATGATGAAGAAAAGAACGAGCTTGCGCATAAAGGAAAATTTCTTCACCCTCTCTTTGAATATCGAGGCGTTCAAGGGTGCGAATAGGGCTTTTGGCTTGGCAATGTGCTGAACGGAAAGTGGTAAAATCATGTTTTCCTACAAGCTTTTGAGCAGCTTCATGCATGGCTTCAGCATTAAGAGGCTTTGGCAACCACCACACGCGTTTGGCATTTAAGGCTGGTGGAGAGCGACGATTAAGTATTTTAAAAAGATAATGGCGTTTGGTTGCGGAAAATCGTGCATCAAAGTCATCAGGGACATTTTGTACGTTTAAGATTGAAATCGCTTCTCCCTGTTTACGTAAAAGAGCATTGAGCGCATCACGTACAGTATGGGGATGCCAGTTTTTTATGAAATCAACATGCGCAACTTGTCCCGTAGCGTGTACGCCCGCATCGGTTCTTCCTGCTGTTGTTATGGTCAATTGTTGTCCACTAAAGGAAAAGAGCGCCTGTTCAAGAGCTCCTTGTATAGTGAGAAGTTTTGCTTGACGCTGCCAACCAGCATAATTTGAGCCATCATATTCAAGAGTGAGTTTAAAACGTGGCATCTTAAAAAACAGCAGAAATATGAGCGCCTCGCAAAAAGGTTGCGCTATCAAGGACTTTACCACCCGATCTTTGGAGAGAGGTTATTTCTATCCGCCCTTGTCCACAATGGACAATCAAAGAATCTGGTTCTATTCGTCCAATTTCAAGAGAAGGACCTGTTGTTAAGCGACTATCAAGAATTTTTACACGTTCTTCTCGTCCCCCAATATTCATATTGCACCAGCAGCCAGGAGAAGAAGAGAGCGCACGGATATGCCTATGAATAAACTCTGCAGGTTTTGTCCAATTAATGCGGGTCTCTTCCTTTTTGATTTTGGCAGCATAGGTGATGCCTTCCTCTGATTGTGGGGTCAGTTTAAGTTGTCCTTTTTCAAGAGTTGATAGGGTTTCTACCATAAGTTCTGCGCCAATATGTGAAAGTTTGTTTAAAAGCTCAGCAGTGGTGGTGTTATCAGTAATGGGGATGGAGCGAGAAAGAGCGATAGGTCCCGTATCAAGTCCTTCATCCATTTTCATGATCATAATACCTGTTTCTTTATCACCAGCCATAATTGCTCGTTGAATAGGCGCAGCACCACGCCAACGTGGTAAGAGTGAAGCGTGGGCATTAAAACAACCAAAACGCGGCGTTTCGAGAATAGCTTTGGGTAAAAGGAGTCCATAAGCCACCACAATAGCAGCATCAACAGAAAGTGCTGCAAATTGCTCCTGTTGTTCGATTGTTTTGAGTGTTTGTGGCGTAAAGATGGGAATAGATTTTTCTTGCGCTGCACTTTGAACAGCTGAGGGGATTAATTTAAGTCCTCGACGTCCTGCTGGGCGAGGGGGTTGACTATAAACAGCAACAACATCATGACCTGCATCCAATAAAGCATGTAAAATAGGAACAGAAAAATCTGGAGTCCCCATAAAAGCTAATCGTAAAGCCATTACAAAACTGCTTCCTGCATGTTTTTTTCTTTTGCGCGTTTTTTAAATTTTCGTATCACCATATCGCGTTTGATCTTTGAAATGTAATCAATAAAAAGGCGCCCATCTAAATGATCAATTTCATGCTGCAAGCAAGTTGCTAAGAGATCGTCTGCTTCAATTTCTGTTTGTTTTCCTTCACGGTTCTGATAGCGAACACGAAGGCGTTTAGGACGTTCAACCTCTGCAAAATAATCAGGAATAGAAAGACAACCTTCTTTGTAAATATTACGCTCATCTGAAAGCCATAAAATTTCAGGGTTGATAATAACAAATGGTCTTTTCTGCTCATCTTCAGAATTTCCAGAGACATCTATAACCAACATACGTAGCGGTATACCAATTTGAATAGCAGCAAGACCAACGCCCTTAGCATCATACATGGTTTCCAACATATCATCCGCAAGTTTTTGGAGAGCTGAATCGACCTGCTCAACAGGTCTGGACACTTCCCGTAAAATCGGATCAGGTAAAGTAACTAAAGATCTCATTGGCATAAGTAGAGATTAATCAATGGTTTGTTATTGGTCAATATTGAATAACGGATTCTTGCGTTTTTTTACAACAAGAGCGTTATATTACAATTTATGTTTGATTCGTTTTTTTCCATACTCGTTGGTGAGTTTTTTTCTAAACTAATGCTTTTGCTTTTATTTATATTTGTCTGTTTGGCATTTTTTATGTTGATACATTCTCATCGAAAAAAAGCATTTTTGGAAAATGAAATTGCTGAACGCGCACGTGAGGCACAAATGCAGATGGCTACCTTGCTGAAAACACAAGCTGAAATGCAAGGGCGAATGCAAACGATGGCGGAAATTTTTGGTCAACGGCAGGCTGAATTGAATAAATCACTCAGTGAGCAACTCAATGGGATGACAACAAGCTTGGGCCAAACACTTCAGGTACAGACCAAATCCACTTATGAAAATTTGAATCGTTTGCAAGAGCGTTTAGCAGTGATTGATGCGGCGCAAAATAATATTCAATCGCTTACGGGACAAGTTGTTCAATTGCAGTCCATTTTAAGCAATAAGCAGACACGTGGTACTTTCGGTCAGGGGCGGATGGAAGCCATTATTGCCGATGCCTTACCAACAAATGCTTATGCTTTTCAGGCTGTTCTTTCCAATGGAAAGCGCCCAGATTGTCTCATTCATATGCCCAATAAAGCCCCTTCTCTTGTTGTTGATGCTAAATTCCCTCTGGAGGCTTGGAATGCTATGCGTAAGGCAGAATCAGCGCAAGAGCGTCAAGAGGCAGAACGCCAATTTCGTACCGATATGGAAGTTCATATTCGTGATATTGCACAAAAATATTTGATTCCCGGAGAAACCCATGACACTGCTTTCCTTTTTGTGCCATCTGAATCGATTTTTGCAACAATTTATGAGGACTTTGAGGCATTGGTACAAAAATCCAATAGAGCCCATGTGATTATTGTTTCACCATCTTTGTTGATGCTCTCTGTCCAAGTGGTACAAACCATTATGAAAGATGCACGGATGCGTGAACAAGCGCATTTAATTCAATCAGAAGTAGCAAAGTTGATGGAAGATTTTGGACGAATGGATACGCGTGTTCGTGCGTTACAGAAGCACTTTCACAAAGCAGGTGAAGATATAGAGGGAATTTTGATATCATCCTCCAAAATTATGAAACGGGCAAATCGCATTGAAACTGTCGAATTAAAAGAGAATCACTCTGAACAAACAAAAATAACAACATTGGCTCAGTCGCAAACATTGCGTTTTGCTGACGAGGAATAAAGCAAAGAAAGCTTTTTAAAATCACAAGTCAGATCATGTTCTTTATTGATTGGTAATACTTTTTTAGTATCTCTATCTTGTTTTATTTCTTAAACGAGAGGAATAGGAATATGCGACACCTTTTGTTTTTAGGGGCACTGGTGTTTCTGCTAGATGGGTGTGCAACGACTACTCCCACCCACACAAACAATGCTTGTGCTATTTTAGCACAAAAAAATGGTTTTTTTGACAATTGGGGTAAGGTGTCTCAAAGAGCGGAAATGCGCTATGGGATTCCTATGCCGATTATTCTTGCAACTATTAAGATGGAATCGAGCTTTCGTCACAATGCACGTCCTCCACGCAAGAAACTACTTGGTTTTATTCCATGGAAGCGTCGGTCGACAGCTTATGGTTATTCTCAAGCGCTTGACAGTACATGGGCAATGTATCTTCGCTCTACGGGCAGATCTTTTGCATGGCGTACGAATTTTGCAGATTCTGCTGATTTTGTTGCTTGGTACCATCGCCAAAGTGTTCAACGCAATGGGGTGAGATTTGATGATGCATATAGCCTTTATTTAAATTATCATATGGGACATGGTGCTTATGCGCGTAGTGGCGGGCATGCCTCTGCTGCGCTTTCACAGGCAGCACAGCGCATGGCAAGGATATCGAGGCTCTATGAACAGCAATTAAAGAGATGTGGATGGCGTTAGGGAAGATTTTTGAAAATCTCAATTAGGGAATTGTTGCGGTAAAATTATTTGAGAGCCAAATTTCTTATGGCGTAATAAGGTTGTATCGTTTTTCTGATTGTTAAATGAAATAAATTGTTATTTTTTAGAATAAACCCAAGAGACAGAAAGCTTTTGCAATGCTCAATATATTTGACTGTACTCTCGATATTTTTACCTTCTTTGTTTAAAAAATTTACAATGGAAACTATATCCTATTTGGCTCAGGCATTTCGCACAGGTCTAAATATCAGAGATTATTAAAGAAAAATTTTAAAGTTTAATATCATTTTTTATTTTCATTATGCGTATTACTGGCTGATTATTACATGAATATTTTCTTTGTTAAGCGTATAAAATAGCAATCAAAAAAATGCAATTCGAGCATCATATTCAAAGTAAGAATCTCGAATGGCGTAGGGTTTTATCATTTCAGATCTCTTGAGGTTAAATCAATAAAAACAATTGGTTTGCACATAACAAGCGTAATTGGCATGTGGATAAAAACTGTGAAAGAAAAGACTAAAAATGTTTCTTATGAACATTCTCAAAAGTAAGAATTATTGGCAACATTGGGAATTAGCACATATAATGATAGCGCCACTTTGCTTTCACAACTCAACCTTTCTTGTGACGGGCAAGAAAACAAAATTAATTGATTCAATATGTTATTTAAGCGTGAATATACCTTAATATTGAGCAGGTAGATGCTACTCAAGGTGGGCAATTTTTAAATTGGCAAGACATCTGATCAGGCTAAAAATACTCGAAAAAAGTTCTGATTCGCAATAATTGAAAAGTATATTTTAATATTTTATTCTCTCATCTTCGTTTAGATACTTCGTACCTTTTAAAAAGATATAGATAACCAACATATTATGATTTTGTGGAATATTGTGATAAAGAGAATTCAAATTTTGTTCTTTAAAATAAGGCGTAAGTTAAACAGCTCATTTTCTGTTTCTGTGCAAAGCATAAAAATTATCTACTTTTACAGTTACGACAGTAAAATTTTATAATCCAACAAATGATTAAAAATGTGTTATAATATCATAAAAATGCAAGGAACAGGCGCTATTGGAATGATGATTAAATAACACATAAAACTTTTAAATTGATGCACACATTCCCTATTATAATATTCCTTGATAGAATAGCTGGTTCTTTTGGTGGAGCTAAGCGGGATCGAACCGCTGACCTCTTGCATGCCATGCAAGCGCTCTCCCAGCTGAGCTATAGCCCCTATAAAAACAAATTTTTCCAAAAGGTAAAGTATACAATTTTAGCTTTTCTAGAACGATAAAAATTGAAGATCAAGAAGAATTTACATTCAATGGAAAAGATGTCCTCTTTTACTTCTCTTAAGCATCGTCATCGTTAGAAACACCACCTCCGAGAATATCAGTAACGTCATCATCATCATCATCATCATGAGATAAAAATGCATCATCGTCATCACCGATATCTACATCACTATCTTCTAAATCAGGAAGATCGTCATCTTTAGAATCCTCATCATCCTCTTCAAGAAGCATAAAAGCAGATTTTTCAAGTGCTGTATCAAGCTCTTCAGTATCAACTTCTTCCTCATTGTTTGCTTCAGCTGCTGCAACTTCAAAGTAAGAACGCGGATAAGAAATCCCTGTATAGGGCGACACAATAGGGTCGCGATTTAGATCGTAAAATTTTTTTCCTGTTTCTGGATCAACACGTTTAGTTCCAAGTTCTTGTTTTGCCATAAACCGCGCCTCTTTGATTAACTATTATTCCATTAAAAGATAAATTTTATGGTGCTTAATCGAAAAATAATACCTTTGTCAAAGATAAATACACTGTTCCACAGTGATTTTTTCATGACGTCTTTTAAAGCATGTGCTAAAGGATGCACAATTTCATAAAAGTTAGATAGAATTAAATAGAATTTCCATGCAAAAAGCAATACCTATAACCACCTATAAATCGAGTAGTCTCTCTGGAAAAATTCAAATACCTGGAGATAAATCAATCTCTCATCGCTCTCTTATATTGGGAGGATTAGCAAGTGGTGAGACATATATTCATGGATTACTTGAAAGTGCTGATGTACTCAATACAGCTGTTGCTATGCAAGCTATGGGTGCCTGTATTATTAAAAAAGATGACTTCTGGATTATACGAGGAACAGGGAATGGTTGCCTTTTAGCTGCACAAAAACCTTTAGACTTTGGAAACGCTGGAACAGGTGCTCGTTTGGTTATGGGAATGGTTGGTCCATATCATATGAAAACAACCTTTATCGGTGATGCTTCTCTCTCTAAGCGTCCAATGGGACGTATCCTTAATCCACTGCGTCTCATGGGGGTTGAAATTGAGGCAACGTACGACGATCACCTTCCTTTAACGCTTTATGGTCCCAAAATGGCTAATCCGATTCGTTACCGTGTTCCAATAGCTTCCTCCCAAATTAAATCAGCAATCCTGCTTGCTGGACTCAATACCGCCGGCATTACAACTGTTATTGAACCAGTTCTGACACGAGATCATACGGAAAAAATGTTAAAAGCATTTGGTGCACAACTTGAAATAGAAAAAGATAACGAAGGTGCGCGTTTGATTCATCTTAATGGTCAACCCCATCTTACTGGGCAAACGATTCATATTCCGGGTGATCCTTCTTCTGCTGCTTTTCCAATTATCGCAGCCCTTCTTGTAGAAGATTCTGATATCACCATTGAGAATGTTTTGATAAATAATTCTCGAATAGGGCTTATCGAAACATTGTGGGAAATGGGTGCTCAAATTGAATTTTTGAACCGACGTCAAACAGGTGGAGAAGATGTTGCTGATCTACGAATAAAATCATCGGTCCTTAGAGGCGTTACGGTGCCCAAAGAACGTGCTCCATCGATGATTGATGAATATCCTGCTTTGGCAGTAGCAGCAGCCTTTGCAGAAGGCAAAACAGTGATGTTAGGAATTGAAGAATTGCGTGTAAAAGAATCAGATCGGCTGTCTGCTGTTGCTCAAGGACTCAAAATTAATTGCGTAGACTGTGAAGAAGGTCAAGATTTTCTTATTGTTTATGGGAAAGGTTCTGCCAAAGGTTTGGGTGGTGGACATGTCTCCACACATCTTGATCATCGAATTGCTATGTGTTTTCTCATTTTTGGGCTTGTATCAGAAAAACCTGTCACCATTGATGATAAACGAATGATCGCTACGAGCTTTCCAGAATTTATTCCTTTTATAAAACAACTTGGGGGGAAAATCGCTTGAAGCCTTTTGTTATTGCCATTGATGGACCTGCAGCCTCAGGCAAAGGAACTTTAGCACGAAAAATTGCTGCACGCTATCGTCTTCGCTATCTCGATACTGGTCTTACCTATCGTAGTGTTGCTCATACGCTTTTACAGCAAAATTTAACTCTTAATGATGAAAAAAATGCTATTATTTATGCTAAAGAACTTGATTGTAATACCTTAAATCCTTCTCTTCTTTCTTCTCATGAACTTGGTGAAGCAGCTTCAAAAATAGCGATTAACCCTGCTGTACGCAAAATTCTTGTCGAAAAACAACGCAACTTTTCTAAAGTTTTACCCGGCTGTGTGCTTGATGGGCGTGATATCGGAACTATTGTTTGTCCTGATGCCGATATCAAGTTTTATGTTCTAGCCAATGTTCAAACACGCGCCAAACGTCGCTATCAGGAGATTTTAAAAAAAGGTGTTCAGGCAAATTATCATGAAATCCTAGCTCAACTTGAACAGCGCGACAGTCGCGATATAACGCGCAAACAAAGTCCACTAAAACCAGCAAAAAACGCCCACTTGCTTGATACGTCAGAATTGAGTATAGAAGCAACATTTGAAATTGCATGCAGTTTTATTGATCCAATCATAAAAATGCATATAATTGGATAAATTCGTTAAGGTAACTTCCAGCCTAGCGCTAACTTTTCTTCCTTTATTCAAGGAAAAAGGCTAGGAGTTGCTTATGTTAACACTAACCTAGCGCTCATACCTTATAATACAAGGTATATATTAGGAGTTCTTATGTCACAATACAATCCCACAACAGCGGATTTTGAAGCCCTTTTAACAGAATCTTTTCAAACTAATGATCTTAATGAAGGATCTGTTGTTAAAGGTCGTGTTATTGCAATCGAAAAAGACATGGCCATTATTGATGCTGGTCTTAAAGTCGAAGGACGTATTCCTCTCAAAGAATTTGGAGCTAAAGCAAAAGACGGTTCTTTGCAAGTTGGCGATGAAGTTGAGGTTTACATTGAACGCATTGAAAATGCGATGGGTGAAGCTGTTTTATCGCGTGAAAAAGCACGGCGCGAAGAAAGTTGGGTCCGTTTAGAGGAAAAATTCAATGCTGGTGCGCGCGTTGATGGAGTGATCTTTAGCCAAGTAAAAGGTGGTTTTACAGTCGATCTTGATGGTGCCGTTGCTTTCTTGCCGCGCAGCCAAGTTGATATTCGTCCCATTCGCGATGTTTCACCTCTCATGCATAATTCACAGTCCTTTGAAATTTTGAAGATGGATCGTCGTCGTGGCAATATTGTGGTCTCACGTCGCACTGTTTTAGAAGAAAGTCGCGCTGAGCAACGTTCAGAAATTGTACAAAATCTTGAAGAAAACCAAATCGTTGAAGGTGTGGTGAAAAATATCACAGATTATGGTGCCTTTGTTGATCTTGGTGGGATTGATGGTCTCTTGCACGTTACAGATATGGCATGGCGGCGTGTTAATCACCCATCTGAAGTGCTCACAATTGGCCAAACGATTAAAGTGCGGATTATTCGCATTAATCAAGATACGCACCGTATTTCTCTTGGAATGAAACAGCTTGAAAGTGATCCTTGGGAAAGCATCAGTGTTCGGTATCCGATTGGTAAAAAAATTACGGGTGCTGTTACCAACATTACTGATTACGGTGGTTTTGTTGAAATTGAACCAGGAATTGAAGGGCTGATCCATGTTTCTGAAATGAGCTGGACAAAGAAAAATGTTCATCCTGGAAAAATTCTGTCTACATCACAAGAAGTAGAAGTGGTTGTTCTTGAGATTGATCCTTCTAAACGGCGTATTTCTCTTGGCTTAAAGCAAACATTTGAAAATCCATGGGAAGCTTTTGCCAATAAATTTCCTGTCAATTCGCAAATTGAAGGAGAGGTTAAAAATAAAACAGAATTTGGTCTGTTTATTGGGCTTGAAGGCGATGTTGACGGTATGGTTCATTTGTCTGATCTTGATTGGAACCGTCCTGGTGAACAAGTCATTGATACTTACAATAAAGGCGATATCGTTAAAGCTGTGGTCCTTGATGTTGACATTGAAAAAGAGCGCATTTCTCTTGGAATTAAGCAGCTTTCCAGCGATAAAGTTGGAGAAGCAGCTGCTTCTGGCGAATTGCGAAAAGGTGCTGTTGTAACATGCGAAGTGATTGCTGTTAACGACAATGACATTGGTGTGAAATTGATTGACCACAACCTTGAGACAACCATTCGGCGTGCTGATCTCGCGCGTGATCGTGATGAGCAACGTCCTGAGCGTTTCGCAATTGGGCAAAAGGTTGATGCTCGCATCACAGCATTTGATAAAAAAACACGTAAAATTTCAGTATCGATTAAAGCTTTAGAAATTGCAGAGGAAAAAGAAGCTGTTGCACAATATGGTTCTACAGACTCGGGCGCTTCTCTTGGTGATATTCTTGGTGCTGCTTTAAAAAAACAAGAACAAGATTAATCATCAATCATTAAAGTTGACGGTGTTATTAAGGTCACTCATTTTAGGGTGACCTTTTTATTTTCTAAAAAATTGTCTGCTTATTTTCTAATTATTGGCGTCAAAAATTATAAATGCTTGCAGATAAAAACAAAAAGTTTGTTTTTTGTCTATCAACGGTTCACTATTCAGATAAAATGCTTACAATTTAAATAAAAACGATGTAATTGGATAACAATGGGACATTATGACGTGCATAATACCTTTTATAAAGTGCTTTTTTTCTCAAAAAGAGAAAAAAGGCTATTTTATTAATACGGATTTTCCTCTTCGTGCAATTTATAAGGTACAGGAAGATCTTTATAACTTAGGGCATGCTATAGCTTCTGGTAAAGAAATTTTACTCCCTGAATATGACGGAGTAGAAGATTTTCGCAAGAGATTGAATGAAAATGCTAAACTTATTCTTCATGCCTTTCATACCAGTGATTTTTCTGCCCGAAATGATGAGACCATCGCACCGTCTGCTCAATGGCTCATTGATAATCATTACACCATTGATAAAACCATACAAAAGCTACGTCGTAATCTGCCCAAGTCCTTCATAAAGCAACTTCCTCTTTCTACACACAAAGCGGGAATACCACGAATTTTTGCTTTAACTTGGCTTTATATTGCGCATACCGATAGCAGCTTTTCACAAGAAACACTCACTGCTATAACCAACGGATTTCAAGAAGTTTGTGCGCTCACAATTGGTGAATTGTGGGCTCTTCCTTCTGTTATGCAAATGCTGCTCATTGAAAATGTCCGTCGTCTTTCAGTCCGTATCGAAAAAGCGCGACATATGCGCCATCTTGCTAGTCAAGTGGCTGATAAAATTTCTCTTGTAGAAAATAAAACAAATCTACACTCTCTTTTTACGCAGTATAAACTATTTACTGTTGATCCAACTTTTTCAGCACATTTATTCTATCGCCTGCGCAGTGCATCTGTCGATTCAACCGTAGCATTAACTTGGCTTGAAAATCAATTGAAAAGCCAAGGCAGTAGCTTAGAGATTGCAACAGCCGATGAACATACCAGACAAGCAGCAGATGGTGTGACCATGGGAAATATTATCCGTGCTCTTAAAGCTATAGATGATGTTGATTGGACAGCATGGTTTGAAACAGTGAGTTGTGTCGATTCTATTTTGCGTAAAAATAGTGATTTTTCTGAAATTGATTCTCACTCACGCAATATTTATCGACAAGTCATTGAAAAAGTTTCACGCTTTTCGCCTCTTAATGAACTGGAAGTTGCACATAAAGTTGTAGAAATGGCAAATTCCACTTCTAAAGATATGCCTCATCATTCTTGTGTGGGGTGGTACCTTGTTGATGATGGTCGTGGCATATTTGAAAAGGCTTGTGGATATATTCCGCACTTTCTCATAAAATGGACACGCGCTTCTTGTTGCTCAAAATTGAGAGTCATCGCCATTCCTGTCTCTTTTCTGACGCTCGCTCTTTTGTTTGTAATTTACGCCCTTTTACAAATATCTGGCATGACACAATGGATGTCTTTTTGCTTTACTGTATTGGCGCTTTTTCCTGCTATCGATGCTGCTTTTGCTTTATTTAACACTGTTGTTTCATGGTTTGTCCCATCAAGACAACTCATTGGCTATGAATATAAAGAAGGTATTCCAAAACATGCACGGACAATGGTTGTTGTACCTACTTTGATGACATCACGCGATGATATTGATGAACAAGTACGCAGTCTTGAAGTGCACTATCTTTCCAATCCTAAAGGTGCCATTCATTTTGCACTCATTACAGATTGGGTGGATGCTCCATTGAGAGAAACGCAAGATGATCTTGATTTATTGCACTATGCGCAAAAGAGTATTGATAAACTCAATAGTCGTTATCATCGTGATGAACTTCCTCTTTTTTTCCTTTTACATCGCCGACGCCTTTATAATACAAGCGAAAAATGTTGGATGGGTTGGGAACGAAAGCGAGGAAAACTTCATGAACTCAATCGGCTCTTAAGAGGCGATAAAAACACAAGCTTTTATCCTCCCAATCCACATCTTCCTATGGATTGCCGTTTTGTTATGACGTTGGATTGTGATACACGTCTTACTCCAGAGAGCGTCGCAAAACTTGTTGGAAAGCTTAACCATCCACTCAATCATCCCATTTTTGATCCGCAAAGTGGAAAGGTTGTAAAGGGCTATAGCATTTTACAACCACGCATTATTCCTTCGCTTACAACAGGAAAAAAAACATCAATTCTCCAACGGATTTTTTCTATCAACCGTGGCATTGATCCTTATGTTTTTGCTGTTTCTGATACTTATCAAGATCTTTTAGGAGAAGGCACCTTTATCGGTAAAGGTCTTTATAATATTGATGCATTCGAACAAGCGCTTGATGGCAAAATTAAAGAAAATACTATCCTTAGTCATGATCTCTTAGAAGGAGGTTATGCTCGTACTGCTCTGGTGAGTAGCATAGAAGTCATTGAAGATTATCCAACCGCTTATAATATTGATGTTATGCGTTATCATCGCTGGATTCGCGGTGATTGGCAGCTTTTGCCTTATCTTTTTTTCCACCGTCAAATAAGTTTCGTGACGCGTTGGAAAATGCAGGATAATTTACGTCGTTCTCTTACTCCACTTATGTGGTTAATCGCAGCATTTGCAGGATGGGCTTTTTTGTCTTTCAAGAGTGCAATTGTCTGGCAAATATTCTTGTTGTTTAGCTCCTTCATTTCTCCCATTCTATGTGTATTAAAAACGCTAGTCTCGTCCAATATAGATCATTCTTTGCGTGGACATTTTCAATTAATTTGGAACAAAACTGCTCTTACAAGCGCTGATATATTTCTTAAAACGACGTTTCTTGCTCATTCGGCGTATTTTATGACCGATGCGATTATTCGTACACTCTATCGTATGACGATTTCAAAACAGCATCTTCTTGAATGGAAAACTTCTGCCGCAACAAAATCAATGCCCAATAGTTTGCGTTTCTATGTTTTTACAATGGCACCAGCATCGCTTATTGGTATCCTTACTATAGCACTCCCTCTTTTTTCTGATAGTTTTGCAAGCTTGATTGCTTTGCCTTTTGGGATAGCATGGTTTTTTTCACCCTTCATTGCTTGGATTGTGAGTCAACCTTCAACCTTTCAAGATAGCCTTGATCTTTCTTCAAAAGATGAAAAAAAACTTCGCTCTATTGCACGGCGTACATGGCTTTATTATACAACCTTTGTCAATGCACAAAACAACTATTTGCCTCCCGATAATTTTCAAGAAGATCCTGAACCTCTTGTTGCTCAACGTACATCTCCTACGAATATTGGCGTTTATCTCCTTTCTATTATTGCGGCACGTGATTTTGGCTGGATTGGTTTTGAAGAGACCATTACCCGTATTGAATGTACATTACGCTCTCTTACAAAAATGGAAAAGTTCCGTGGTCATCTCTATAATTGGTATGAAACGGATACACTCAGGCCTCTTTTGCCTACTTATGTATCAACCGTTGATTCAGGAAATCTTGCCGGTCATTTGATAACACTCTCTTCTGCCTTAAGTGAATGGGCTGAAAAACCGCATCTTTTTTTTCAAAGTGATCGAGAAGGCTTATCGGATGTTCTTGCTATTCTTGAAGAAACTGTCAGAGAAATTCCAGATCATCAACCCAATTTACGCTCTTTACGTCAAAAAATTGAAGAAAACATCACTCGTTTTCATGACTCTGTCCTCACTTTTGTAGAACAAGAAAATACGATTCCTTCTCACATCACAGACCTTTCACATGCAGCCCACGATATTGTGCACTTAGTCAGTGAACTTGACCACAAAATTCAAACGATAGAATCTGCTCATGCGCTTTCTTGGGCTAAATGCCTTATCGATACCTGTAACGCTTATCATTATGATGCGACTGCTCATTGTGATACTGACAAATTACGTAAAAAATTAAACAGACTGGCTATAGTGGCACGGCAAGTAGCCTTTGATATGAAATTTGACTTTTTAGAACAGCCTAAACGGCATCTCTTATCTATTGGATATCGTGTTCAAGAAAACAAACTCGATGACAATTGTTATGATCTACTTGCTTCAGAAGCACGTCTTGCAAGTTTTTTTGCTATCGCAAAAGGAGACATAAAACTTAAACATTGGTTTCGTCTTGGCCGACTCCTCGTACCCATAGGTTGGAAAGGTGCGCTCCTATCATGGTCTGGATCGATGTTCGAATATCTTATGCCATCTCTCATAATGCATGAACCTTTAGGATCTCTCCTAGATCAAACAAATCGATTGATTATTCGTTGTCAAATACAATATGCCCATAAACGGGAATTGCCATGGGGTATTTCAGAGGCTGCATTTAACGCTCGCGATCATTTAATGAATTACCAATACGCTCATTTTGGTGTTCCAAACCTCGGACTCCAACGTGGTCTTTCACGCAATGCTGTCATAGCTCCCTATGCCAGCCTTCTAGCGGCACAATATGCTCCTGCTTGTGCTGTTGCTAATTTAAAACGACTCCGTGATCTTGGAGCTTTAGGAACATATGGTTATTATGACTCTGTCGATTTTACCCCTTCACGCGTGAAAACAGGGGAAAAATACGCTGTTGTACGCAATTATTATGCGCACCATCATGGCATGTCTATCCTTGCTCTTAACAATGTTATTTTTCAAGGGCGAATGCGTGATCGTTTTCACCGTGATCCCGTTGTTGAAGCAACGCAACTGCTGTTACAGGAAAGAGCGCCTCATCTTATTCCTATTATTCATACCAAAGCTGTTAATCGTATGCGCAACAAGTCTCAAGCATTTGACGCCGCCCCTTTGCGCATTATTACAAACCCGTTGTTCAAACCACGAGCAACTTTACTTTTGTCTAATGGCTTTTATTTTACTATGTTAACAGCGAATGGTTCTGGTTACAGCCGTTGGCGCGATTATGCGATTACGCGTTTTATTCCCGATGCAACAGAAGATCAACAAGGTACTTTATTCTTCTTACGGGATACGCATAGTGGACGGTGGTGGTCTGTTACTGGTGAACCAACACGTGTTATTGAAGAAGAAGCTGTCAGCATTTTTACAGATGAAAAGGCTGAATATACAAAAATGGTTGATGGTATAAAATCAACACTTGAATGTCTTATTACATCTGAAGGATGTGGCGAAGGTAGACGTATTCAACTGATGAATACGACAAATAAAGAGCGCCTCATTGAAGTGACTTCTTATAGTGAATTAGCGCTTGCCACAATGGGCACAGACCAAGCTCATCCTGTTTTTTCCCGCATGTTTATAGAGACAGAAATTGCTGAGGAAGGTAAAACAATTTTTGCCAAAAGGCGCAAACGCTCACCTAGCGATCCTGAAATCTATGTTGCTCATTTTGTCTCCAGTACAACAGATACTCTCCGAGAGACAGAAGCTGAAACGGATCGCTCTCTGTTTATTGGGCGGGGCCGATCCATTCATCGGCCCGCTGCATTTGATCAAAATGCTCGTTTCAGTAACAGTCAAGGTTGCGTTCTTGATCCTGTTATGTCATTGCGATGCCGTATAAAAATTCCAGCCCATGAAAAAGCAGAACTTATTTTTTGGACTTTTGCTGCTCATACAAAAGAAGCACTAAATAATCATATTAAACATTATCGACAACCTGATATGTTTCAAAAAGAACTTTCAATGGCATGGACGCGCTCACAAGTTGCACTGTATCAGAGCGGAACCCAGCTTAAAGAAGCTATTATCTATCAAAAATATGCAACACCGCTTATTTATCCAGAAAGAACGTGGCGTCTTCCTTCTGAAATATTAGCAAAAACGCTAGGAAAACAGTCTGATCTTTGGCCCATGTCTATCTCAGGAGACAATCCACTCTGTCTTCTTAGATTAAATAACGAGGGAAATATAACCGTACTGCGCGAGCTCCTTAAAGCACATGAATATTGGCGTATGCGCGGACTCATTGTGGATTTGGTCATTCTTAATGAACAAACATTTTCCTATATACAAAATACACAACGCGCTCTTGAGTGGGTCTGTGAATCTTATTATCACCACATGCAAAAAGCAGATGAACGCCAACATATTTTCATGCTTCGGCGCGATCAAATGAGTGAACAAAGCTTTAAAACGCTTCTTGCATCAGCGCGCATCGTTCTTGATGCCCAAAATGGCTCTTTATCTGAACAGCTTAAACGATTTGATGAGAGTGATTTTGATCTTACAATTCGTAAAAATTATCAAGAATCTTATGATCAATTAGATTACCAAAAATATAACGAAGGAAGGCAAGTTACAACACAAACTGAACAAAATTTTTTTGCTTCCATTGGTCTTATTAGCCAACGAAAACCATCTTCTTTTCCCATAAATGGAGAAGATCTAAAATATTGGAATGGTTACGGTGGTTTTAACCAGTATAACCATTATGTAATACGTCTTCATGGACGTACAACTACACCGCACCCGTGGATTAACGTCATCGCTAATCACAAATTTGGTTTTCATGTCTCTGCTGAAGGTGCAATTTTTACTTGGGTTAACAATAGCCGCGATTATAAATTAACTCCTTGGGCAAATGATCCAACATCTAACCGGCCAGGAGAAGCACTTTATCTGGTTGATCGCCAGTCTTTAAAACGTTTTTCACCCGTTTCTGCTGTAGAATGTGATGAAAATATTGTCTATGAGGCTTGTCATGGGTTTGGATTCTCAACTTTTAAATCAACACATTCAGAAATCGCATTAGAACTGACTCATACACTTGATCCCGAAAAACCTATTCGCTTTTCACGTCTTATCCTTACGAATGAAGGGAAAAAACCACGCAGTTTACGCCTTTATAATTATGTTGAATGGGTTTTGGGAAATACCCGTACAAAATATGCCCCCTTCATTATTTCCTCTTATGAGGACAAAAGGGGTGTACATTTTATTCAAAATCCTTATCACATTGAAAAATCTCAACAAGTCACATTCTTATCGGCATCTGAAATGCCAACCAGCACCACAACCAATCGTGCTGAATTTATTGGTGCAACGGGAACCGTAACGCATCCAACTGCGATCCGTAAAGCTGGTGCTCTTTCGAATACCATTGAAGCAGGATGTGATCCTTGTTCAGCATTTTCCTATGATATTGATCTTCAAGCAGGGCAAACAAAAGAAATCATCTTTTATCTTGGTAGTGCTGAAAATAGACAAGAAGCTGAAAAATTACTCAATCAAGTACGTGCAAGTGATTTTGAAATTCTGCTCACAAAACAAAAACAGCAATGGAGCGATTTTGTTTCTCCTTTTCAAGTTAAAACACCGGATCCCTCTTTTGATATTATGGTCAATCATTGGCTCCCTTATCAGACCTATGCATGCCGCATCATGGCACGCGTAGGATTTTACCAAGCTAGTGGTGCATTTGGCTTCCGTGACCAATTGCAAGATAGCTTGTCTTTACTCCTCCTTGAACCACAACTGGCACGTGAACAATTGTTAAACGCTGCAGCCCATCAATTTCCCGAAGGTGATGTACAGCATTGGTGGTTGCCTGACACCAACGCAGGCGTTCGCACACGCATTTCTGATGACATTGTTTGGCTAGCCTATGGTAGCGCCCTTTATGTTAACACCACTGGTGAGTACGACTTTCTTGATATTCCCATTGCGTTCATTGAAGGCCCTCCTCTAGAGATAGAACAACAAGATGCTTATTTTCAACCCACGCAATCTCAAAAAACAGCAACACTTTATGAACATTGTTCTTTAGCTTTAGATCTTGCCATCAAACGTTGTGGTCAACATGGTCTTCCTCTCATCTTAGGCGGAGATTGGAATGATGGCATGAATTTAGTGGGCATTGGAGAAAAAGGGGAAAGTACTTGGTTGGGTTGGTTTCTTGGCACTACACTACAAGCATTTATTCCTCTTGCCAAAAAACGTGGCGACCATAACCATGCTAACACATGGAGTGCATACCTTAAACATTTGACTACAGCTTTAGAAAAAAATGGTTGGGATGGCGCTTGGTATCGACGTGGTTATTTTGATGATGGAACACCCCTTGGTTCTAAAATAAATGATGAATGCCAAATTGATACCATTGCGCAATCTTGGGCTGTCATTTCTCAAATGGCATCACTTAAGCGCCAAAAACAAGCAATGGCTTCTATGCTTGAACATCTATGGGACAAAAAAGCCGGCATTATACGTCTTTTTTGGCCTCCTTTTGATAAAAGTACTCTCGAACCTGGTTATATAAAAGGTTATCCTCCAGGCATTCGAGAAAATGGTGGTCAATATACGCATGGTGCTATTTGGAGCATTCTAGCGCTTGCTGAGATGGGTGAAGCAGACAAAGCTTATTCTCTATTTTCTATGATCAATCCAATCACCCATGGTAAAAATCCTGAAGTTTATCGTGTTGAACCCTATGTTATGGCTGCAGACATCTACGCCATTGAACCACGTCGTGGACAAGGCGGTTGGACATGGTATACAGGTTCAGCAGGATGGTTCTACCATACCGCGATACAAGCCATTCTTGGGATTCAACGTCAAGGCAATCTGTTGTTTTTAAAACCACATTTACCCTCCTCTTGGCCTAAATATGAAACAAAAATAAAATTTTATGATGCCATCTATACTATCAAAGTAAAATGGGGATCTGAAAATATGCTTAGTGTTGACGGTAAGAAATATGCCAAACTTAACGCAGGAATAAAGTTAAAAAAAATAGGTCAACATGAAATCATACGTATTCTTAAATCTTAAAAACAGAAAAAATAACAGGCTTTTTTATTCTTGCTCAAAGCCACAGAATTGTTATATTTTCTGCACTCCCTATATTGACCATATTGGTGCACAATAATTTTAGATTCTATGAGACTGAAAGAAAAAGGGTTATGAATCATCCGGATATTGCTAGACGTGTTTACAATCATACTTGGAAACTTGATCCCATTATTCGTTCACTTCTCGATACGGATTTTTATAAGCTTCTTATGGTACAGATGATTTGGGGGTTGTATCCTGATGTTAATGTTACTTTTTCCCTCATAAATCGCTCTAAAACAATACGTCTTGCCGATGATATTGATGAGAGTGAATTACGTGCTCAACTTGATCATGCTCTTAGTTTGCGCTTTACAAAAAAAGAAATGATCTGGCTTGCTGGTAATACATTTTATGGACGCAAACAAATTTTTGAACCGGATTTTCTTCAGTGGCTTGAGAATTTTCAACTCCCAGAATATGAACTAACCCGCAAAGATGGCCAATATATGCTTCATTTTTATGGTTCGTGGGCTCATAGCTCTATGTGGGAAATTCCAGCCCTTGCTATTATCAGTGAATTACGTTCACGTGCAGCTCTCAAAAAACTAGATCGTTTTGCTCTTGATGTACTTTATGCGCGTGCTAAAGCAAAAATGTGGAGTAAAGTTGAACGTCTCAAAAAATTGCCTGATATTAAAATATCTGACTTTGGGACAAGGCGTCGCCATTCTTTTTTATGGCAGCGCTGGTGTGTGGAAGCATTAAAAGAAGGCATTGGTAATTCTTTTACTGGAACTTCTAATGTTCTTCTTGCCATGGATACGGATTTAGAAGCTCTTGGAACCAATGCACACGAATTGCCCATGGTTATTGCGGCTCTCAGCAACAACGATGATGAATTACGCAGAGCTCCATATCAAGTCTTGCAAGATTGGAACCGTTATTATGGTGGAAATCTTCTCATTGTTTTACCTGATACCTTTGGTACAGAAGCATTTTTACGCAATGCACCAGATTGGGTCGCTGATTGGACAGGTTTCAGACCCGATAGTGCGCCCCCTATTGAAGGTGGCGAACGTATTATTCAATGGTGGAAAGAAAAAGGAAAAGATCCACGCGAAAAACTTTTAATTTTTTCTGATGCTCTTGATGTCAATACAATTGAAAAAACCTATCATCATTTCCATGGTAGAGTGCGCATGAGTTTTGGATGGGGCACGGATCTTACCAATGACTTTACAGGCTGTGCACCTCAGGAAATCGAAACTCTTGATGCTCTTTCCCTTGTTTGTAAGGTGACCTATGCTAATGGTCGACCAGCCGTAAAACTTTCAGATAATCCTGAAAAAACGATCGGTAATTCAAAAGAAGTACAACGTTATCTCAATTTTTTTAGTAATAAAAAGCGAATTGCTAGATCTATAAAGACGTAGTTTCCGGTTCTTTAAAACGAGTATATTGACTCACCATATTGTTTATAAGATTGATTTTTGTCCTGCCCTAAAGATGGGGTTCTTAACCTTTGCTGATCTGTAAATAGTTCGGCTGTTTTTTGAGCAGATTCTACTTGGGCTACCACGCATACGCTTCACTTACATAAGGATCGACAGATCAGATTTAAAAAAATACTTAACGTGCTAGGGAAGTTTAGCCAAGGGGGCTTCCTTATATCATTTTCATAAATAACGGTGTTATACGGCATAACAAGATACTATCATTTTGCATGTTGAATGAGCGCGAATATCATAAATTTTTCTCATTTCAACCCTGTTAAATCAAGCACACTAATCTCCTTGCGTGTATGAAGATTTTCAATTTTTAAGGGTTGTTGTTGTAGCTCGACAGTAGGTTTTGTACTAAGTGGGAAGAGATAGGATTAAGTAGGAATACGTGGTAATTTGTTGTTTTTATGTACAATTTTGACCATTAAATGCGCATTTTGTCAAAATAAATTTTGACGCCTAAAATTGCAAAAATTACCGAAAATCAGAAAAAATGCGTTTCCATAGTAAAAATGAAAAAAGGCTTTGAAACCCCTTTGAGAACACCTTTAAAATTCTTTGAAAAAAAATAAATTGGTAAAAAAACTAGCGTCAAAATATACAAAACCAAATGATAAGCTACAATTGTAACATTAGGAATTGCTAAGGCAACATTGGAGGATGACAAATAGCATGGTGACTATCAGTGTGCATTTTGCAAGGCAAGGATGATAGTGCCCAAATAGATTTTATAAACTTTACAGGAGATTTTACTTTATCCAATGTATGGTCTGCTATCATGAAATGCGTAAAGCGTTGAGAAATGTTTCATAAAAATAAATGTGTAAATAACATGATTTGGGAGACCTTTTGTTTTACATGGGGGGCATGACCTCATTAACAAACAGAGAATGCAATAATATTTTTATTTCGAATAAACTTATACAAAGATAGAGAATTTATTTATTCGCATATTATAATAAGAATGCGTGTATGCATAAAACCATCTGAAAAATTCTGTTGTTTTTTAAGAATTATCCTTAAGCTAAGAACAGATGTAACATTAAAGATTGATATAATAGACCGGTTTCTTAACTGTATAAGTATAAAATGATGATGTTTAGTAAGCTTTGTATTATATCCTCATTAAGAGATATGAAAACAAACGAAACGTCTTTTTAGAAAGAAAAGGCTATCATATCAATGACTTTTCAATGACGTATATATAGAGATTCATACAAACATGTTTTATAAAAATAATGACTCTCTTCCATGAATGTGGTTTATCCAAGTGAGAACATTTTGAGTGTGCGTAAACAGTCTTCTTTGTTCATAAAAATCATTTCACAAACATATTATTAATTAATTGCTTTCAAAAAGCTTACTACTTCATATGCATTTTGGATATGGAGAGCTTATATTCAAAACTTAAAAGTCCTCATAGTTTTTACAAATAAGTCGAAGCTAAAAAGAATATCTCATAAAGCCTTTTCTATCCTTATGAAGATGGACGTGTTACAATATAAATGCCAATTAGCAATAATATAACCGCAGCAAGTAAGGAAATCCATAAAGGAGGGTGTACCATTACGAAAAAGGATAAAAATCCTCCTGTCATACTCATCATTGCAAAAACTTTAACGAATGGAGAGATTGCTTTTTTTTCTTCCCATCGCTTAAGAGGGGGACCAAAAATACGATGATTATTCAACCATTGATGAAAACGTGGAGAAGAACGCGTAAAACACCATGAGGCAACCAATAAAAAAGGCACAGTTGGCATAATAGGTAATACTACACCGATAATACCTAATATAACCATTATCCAACCTGCTATATAATAGCAGATACGCAAAAGATGCGATATCTTCAAATCGTTTTTCATTTTCTCGTACTATTTTCCTCTACGCAAAACCTTCTACAAAAACATTGTATCTGTTTTTTTCTGTTTACATGTCCGAGTGCACAATTACGTTCTACCCTTTTATGCGTAAGCGTCTTTGCTGTTATAAGTTCCTTGAAAATACCGAATAGCTTACGCAATATGATAATCATTTTAAATGATTTCAAGAAAAGAGAAGAGATTTTAGAAAATCAAAAAAATAAAAAGGCTGCAGAATAAATCAATGCAGCCTCTTAATTAAGAATGCAGCGTTGGGGGGGGGAGAAAATGCACTGCATTCACCTGCTAGACATTAGGAGGAAAAATAACCTAGCACCCCGAACTCTAATTAAAATAAAAATGAGAAACAATATATAAAAATGCATGGCTGATATGCATGAAATTTAACACTTTCAAGTTTCTTGAACTGTGTTTTGACGAAAGAAAATCATCATGAAAATAGCCATAAAAATCAACGTCAAGATCAACACAATTGTGGAAGCAGAATCAGAGCCGATAAATAAGCTGAGATAAATCCCTAAAAAACCAGAAAAAGCTGCAACAAGTATCGCGATCATTAACATAAAAGAAAACCGCTTTGTAACAAGATAAGCAATTGCTCCTGGTGCTATCAGTAAAGAAATAACGAGCACGATACCTACAGCTTTCAGAGCCGCAACAATTGTAAGAGAAATCATCGTTAGAAGGGTATAGTGGAGTAGAGATATTGGTAACCCCATTGCATGTCCTTGAACTGTATCAAAAATATACAGCATAAAGTCGCGCCATTTTGCTGCTAAAATGAAAGTGACAACAGCAGAAATAATCGCCGTTTGTGTTATATCAAGCCAGTTAACACCCAAAAGATTACCAAATAGAATATGATTCAAATCTAAGCTACTATAAATAGACGTGGCTAAAACAAGCCCCAAACCAAACATCGAAGAAAATACCACACCCATTACCGTGTCCTGTTTGATACGGCTATTGCTCCCTAAAAAACCCGTTAATAGTGCACACACCATTCCTGCAACAAAAGCACCGCAAGTAATCAAAGTCATTGTAATGTTCTCTGGACGCATATGCTGAAACCAAGCAAATGGCAAAGAAGTTAAAAATGCGATTACCCATGGTGTTGTCATATAGCCAACAACAACACCTGGAAAAACTGCATGAGAAATGGCATCGCCTAACAGCGCCCATCCTTTCAAAATAAGAAAACAGGAAAGCATCGCCATGGGAATAGAAAGAATCATGACAATAAGCATACCCTTAAGCATAAAAGAAAACTGAAACGGAAGCAGTAATTGACCAATCATGATAATATTACACCCTTTTTTGCCGCATTTATGCGTAAGCGCGCAGCAATATACCCATGTTTAGGAGCAAAAATAAAAGCCAAAACAAATAAAGATGCTTGAAAAAGCACAACAACCCCCCCCGTTTGTGCATTTAAAAAATAACTCACATAAACACCCAAAACACTCGTGAATGTTCCAATTATAACTGCAATAACCAAGATATTCACGAAACGATCACTTAAAAGATAGGCTGTTGCCCCAGGTGTCACAACAAGACAAATAACCAAGAACGCTCCAACGGTTTGCATAGCAGCAACAGTACAAGCAGCAAGTAATGTGAAAAAGAGAATCTTTAAAAACTTTACATTTAATCCAATGGCATGCGCATGCGTTTCATCAAATAACGAAACAAGAAGATCTTTCCATTTCAAAAGCAATATAAGCAACGAAAAAAAGCCGATAAAAGCCAATTGTAGAATATCTGATGAACTGACGGCTAAAATATTTCCCAAAACAATCGTATCAATATTAACAGCCATTGGTTTTAATGATTTGAGAAACAACCCAAAGGCAAAAAAGGAAGAAAAAATGAGTCCAATAATGGTATCTTCTTTCAGCTTTGTCCGGTGGTTAAAAAAGAGCATTGCTGCTGCTGCAAGACCACCAGAAAAAAAAGCACCGAGTGAAAAAGGTAACCCTAAAAGGTAAGCTCCTGCTACACCAGGAACAATCGAATGGGAAAGAGCATCACCAATTAATGACCAACCTTTTAACATCAAAAAAGCTGAAAGAAAGGCACAAACACACCCAACCAACCCAGAAACCCACATTGCATTCACCATATATTGATAGCTTAGTGGCTCAAGCAACCAAGAAATCATGCAACGTTCTCCACTCTTTCAATATCTTCACAAACTGCAGCCTGCTTTCTTCCTATGAAAACATCATTTTTTTTTGTGCTTTGAAGATCAAAAATATGGTGGTGCAAAGACCCTCCAAAAGTTTTCTCCAGATTTTCCTTTGTAAAGATTTTTTCTGTTAACCCAGAAGCTAAAACGGTTCCTTTTATTAAAACTGTATGATCACAAAATTCGCGAACAGAACCCAAATTGTGAGTTGAAACCAAGATCACTGCTCCTTCTTTACGAAGATCTTGTAACAAAGCAATGATTTTATCTTCTGTTGTAACGTCAACCCCTGTAAATGGCTCATCTAATAAAATAGCTTTTGCTTTCTGTGCAAGAGCGCGTGCTAGGAAAACACGCTTTTTCTGTCCACCAGAAAGTTCTCCAATCTGGCGCTTGGCAAAAGCCAACATATCAACGCGTTCTAAGGCAATACGAACGGCTTCATAATCTTGTGTACGGGCATAGCGAAAGAAATTCATATGACCGTACCGCCCCATCAATACAACATCTTCGACCAAGACGGGAAAATTCCAATCAACATCTTCACTTTGAGGAACATAAGCAATAAGGTTTTTTTTCAAAGCTATATCAACGGGCAAATCAAACATGCGAATTTTTCCCTTTGAGGGGCGTACAAACCCCATAATCGCTTTAAATAACGTTGACTTACCGGATCCATTAACACCAACTAATGCCGTAATAGAACCCTTTGGACTTTCAAAATTTACTTCGCGTAAAGCTGTATGTCCATTACGATAAGTTACCGTTACTCCTTGGGCAAATATTCCAGATTCCATCATTGGCTTTTTACTCCCTCTAATAAAGCATTGCTAATACGCCCACTCGTGACACGTAATAAATCAATATAAGTGGGTACCTCACCATTTTTCTCACTTAAAGAATCAACATAAAGAACACCACCGTATTTAGCCCCTGTTTCTCTGGCAACCTGCTTAGCAGGTGCAGGGGAAATAGTGCTTTCAGAAAAAACTGCATGAATATTGTATTTGCGAACCATATCAATAACATGCTTGACTTGCTGTGGTGTTCCTTGCTGGTCAGCATTGATGGGCCATAAATAAAGTTCTTTTAGATCAAAATCACGCGCCAAATAGCTAAAAGCCCCCTCACTGGTCACAAGCCAACGTTTATCTTGTGGTACGGCTTCTAATTCAGCCCTAATTGGATCAATTGTTGCACGAATTTTCTGTTTATAAATTTCAGCATTCTCTTTATAAATTTCAGCATGTTCAGGATCATATTTTACAAAAGCATCGCGAATATTATCAACGTAAATCAAAGCAGAGGTCGGTGACATCCACGCATGAGGATTGGGTTTGCCGCTAAAGGGGCCATCACCAATTTTAATGGGTACAACACCTTTTGAAACAACAACACTTGGAACATCCTTGATGTTTTGAAAAAACTTTTCAAACCAAAGCTCTAACTCTAATCCATTCCACAATACAAGGTTAGCTCCCTGGGCACGCATAAGATCGCGTGGGGTGGGTTGATATTCATGAATTTCCGCACCTGGTTTTGTAATGGATTCAACCTCAGCGGCATCACCTGCTACATTGCGTGCCATATCAGCAATGATAGTGAATGTCGTAACAGCTTTAAATTTACCAGCACACAAAGCAAAATTGGGTGTAAAAAAAATAACACTTCCAAAAACTATGCTGAAAAACGTTTTTACGTTCATTGATTCTCTCTTTCCTCTATATGCTTTCTTTTTATTGCAAATAATTTGCATTATCATTTAGCAATAGCAGTTATCTTTTACATTTGCAATGAAGGATTAAGAGAAAAAATAACTTTTCAAGATGTTTAGAAATAGTTTTTTTCATATTGAAAAAATTGATGATTTAAGCAGCTTGTTTTGGTAAGGAGCACCGCTTTCAAGAAGCTCTATCGCTCTTGAATGCCAAATAAAAAGGGAGCACTCAAAAATGCTCCCACTTCATGTAAAATATCTCATAAAAAATGAAAATACTCAGTAGCGCAAATATGCACCTGTCATTTTGGTAACATTATCCACGATCTTTAAGGCAAGCTTTTCTAAATCTTCATCTGTTAGAGTCCGTTCTATGGGCTGAATAGTTACTTCAATCGCAACAGATTTTTTATCTTCGCCAAAGCTTAAATCTTCAAAAATATCAAAAATCTGCACTGAATGAATAAGTTTTTTATCGGCTCCACTTGCCGCACGAATAATAAGAGAAGAGGCAACAGTTTTATCCGCTATAAAGGCAAAATCACGCCGCACCATTTGAAAAGGTGAGAGTTTCAAAGGAGGACGGCTTTTGGTCGTTTTTTTCTTTGATTCTGGAATTCTGTCTAGAAAAATTTCAAAGCCGCATAAAGGGCCACTGACATCTAACTTTTCTAATGTAGCAGGATGAAAAACACCAAAAAAACCAAGAATAATCTTTGATCCAAGTTTTATGACACCTGAACGACCAGGATGATACCAATCGGGCGCTCCAACTTCAATCTGCACTTCTCCAACATCCATATCGCATGCCTCTAAAATAGCTAAAGCATCTGCTTTGGCATCAAAAACATCAACGACGGTTGCATTTCCATTCCAAAAACGACCAGCCCCTTTAAATTGCTCTGTTCCACGACGAATCCCACTAACAACACGGTGTTGTTTATCAGGGGTATCGCCTTCATAAATATTGGAAACTTCAAACAAAGCAAGATCGGAAAAACCACGATCAGCATTTCTCTGTGCCGCCATAATCAAACCAGGTAAAAGGGAAGGACGCATCATTGACATATCAGCAGCAATAGGATTAACCAATTTAAGCTCTTCTTGACCTCCTCCAAAAGCAAGAGCTTGATTTTCAGAAATAAAAGACCATGTTACCGCTTCTTTCATACCACGTTGCACTAAAGCCAAACGTGTAGCACGTGAACGAATTTGTGCGCATGTTAAAATTTGATCTTTTCCTTCTGCGAAGTTTTCCAAAGGAATAGGTTTAATTTTATCTAGCCCATAAATCCTCATGACTTCTTCCACCAAATCGGCTTTCCCCATAATATCAGGGCGCCATGATGGTACTTTTACTGTAACGACATCTCCTTTTCCTTCAACGAAAAATCCAAGTTTTGTTAAAATAGAGATGACTTTTTCAGGCTCTATTTCCAAATTGGTTAAACGTTTAATTTCAGAAAAAGGAAAAACGATCTGTTTGATTTCTTGTTGCTGATAGCCAGCGATCCTCTTCTTAGATACTTCACCACCACAAAGACTTAAGACCAATTCTGTTGCAATCTCAAGCCCTGTTTCCATAAAAGCCGGATCAACACCTCGTTCAAATCGATAACGCGCATCACTGATAAGACCTAATGCTCTTCCTGTTTGTGCAATGTTTTTCGCATCCCAAAGCGCCGATTCAATAATAACACGATGTGTTGTTTCATCACAACTCGTTCTTTCACCGCCCATGATACCGGCAATCGAAACAATCCCATCGTCATCTGCAATGACACAATTCTTAGCGCCCAAATGATAGATTTTTCCGTTCAGTGCTTGAAGCTGTTCTCCTTCACGAGCACAACGTACACACAAATTACCTTTAATTTTATCTGCATCAAAAACATGGAGTGGACGACCAAGGTCAAAACTGATGTAATTGGTCATATCAACAAGCGCATTAATCGGTCTCAAACCAATTGCATTCAAACGCTGTTGCATCCACTGTGGCGATGCTCCATTTTGAACATTGCGAACTTCACGCCAAGCAAAACCTAAACATAATGATGAATCTTGTGAAAAATCTAATGAAATATCGAGAGGTGTTTCAAAGGAAGGTTCAAATTTTGACAAGGATAATTCTTTTAATTTTCCCATTCCGGTGGCAGCAAGATCACGGGCAATACCACGAACACCTGTACAATCAGAGCGATTGGGGGTCAAACCAATATCAATAATCGGATCATCTAAACCAGCATAAGCTGCAAATGAATCTCCAATAGGTGCATCTTTTGGAAGTTCGATAATCCCGTCATGTTCATTTGATAATTCAAGTTCCGCTTGCGAACACATCATCCCAAAACTTTCAACACCGCGGATTTTTCCTACAGATAATGTCACATCGAGTCCTGAAATATAAGTGCCTGGTAGTGCCAGAACACCAACAAGACCTGCACGCGCATTTGGTGCTCCACAGACAACTTGAACAGGTGTAGAAGTCCCTGTATCGACGGACAGAATCTGGAGTTTATCTGCATCAGGATGTTTTATTGCAGTTAAAACTTTTGCAATCACAAAACCTTTTAAAGAAGACCGATCATCAACGTAATCAACCTCAAGACCTATAGCTGTTAGTTTCTCACAAATTTCATCCAAAGATGCATTTGTCTCTAAGTGATCTTTTAACCACGACAATGTAAATTTCATTTTAAAACCTCACATGAAAGCGATGACTAAGATCACATATTTCTATTAGGAAAAAAAGCAGGCATATCAAAGCAACGAAAGCCATAATGGTCTAACCAACGCAGATCGGCATCAAAAAAAGCCCGTAAATCAGGCATACCGTATTTCAACATGGCAATACGATCAATGCCCATTCCCCAAGCAAAGCCTTGATATTCATCGGGATCTAAACCAACATTTTTCAACACATGAGGATGCACCATTCCGCATCCTAAAATTTCCAACCAATCCTGTCCTTCTCCGAATTTTACTTCTGAACCAGAACGATCACATTGAATATCCACTTCCATAGATGGTTCGGTAAAAGGGAAAAAAGAGGGACGAAAACGCATTTTTACAGAGGGAACTTCAAAAAATTCTTTACAAAAGGTTTCATGTAACCACATCATATGAGCAATGGTGGAGGTTTTATCAATGACAAGACCTTCTACCTGATGGAACATGGGAGAATGTGTTGCATCCGAATCCATGCGGTAAGTTTTTCCAGGAATAATGATCCGTATCGGTGCTTTTTGTTTTTCTAGTGTGCGAATTTGTACGGGTGATGTATGGGTCCGCAATAATTTTCGTTCTCCCATTTTATCGACATCAAAAAAGAAGGTATCATGCATTTCGCGTGCTGGATGCCCTTCAGGAAAATTCAATGCCGTAAAATTATAATAATCTGTTTCAATATCAGGTCCCTCTGCAAGAGAAAAACCCAACTTCGTATAAATGACAATAATTTCCTCAATCACCTGTGAAATAGGATGAATGCGTCCCCGTTCTATAGGTGAAGAGCGAACAGGCAAGGTAACATCAACCGTTTCACGAGAAAGACGGGCATCCATTGCCTGTCTTTTCAGAAGATCACGCTTTTGCGCCCATAATTCTAAAATACGATTTTTTAATCCATTAAGAACTGGTCCAACTTTATGGCGCTCGCTAGCATCCATTTTTCCTAATGCTTTTAATTTTTCAGAGATGCTACCTTTTTTACCCAATGCTGCAATACGCACTGCTTCAAGTGCCTGTTCATCACCCGCTGCCTCTAAGGCTAAACAAATTTCTTGTTCCAGACGCTCAATATCGTTCATATTTTTGCCTATTTTTTTAATAAAAAAACCCGCACTCGCAACAGCCAGCACGGGACCTCGAATAAATAAATGCTTTAAGAGAACACGACTGGCTTACTTGACAGCGCCTTCGAAAGCATTAGGTGTCGTATCTTTTAAATATTCCAAAGCCTTTTTTGCCGAGGCAATTAAAGCAGAAAATGCTTCTGTCTCATAGATCGCTATATCTGAAAGAACCTTACGATCAACCTCAATACCGGCTTTTGATAAACCATCAATAAAACGTCCATAAGTTAAACCTTCTGCGCGAACAGCCGCATTAATTCTCTGAATCCACAAAGCACGGAAAGTACGTTTCCTATTTTTGCGATCACGATAAGCGTATTGCTTTGAACGATCAACTGCTGCTTTAGCCGCACGAATGGTATTTTTACGACGACCGTAAAAACCTTCAGCCTGTTTAAGAACTTTTTTGTGCTTAGCGTGTGCTGTCACACCTCTTTTCACACGTGCCATATTATAATCTCCTCAAAATCAAAAGCGTAAGGTTTAAACACCATTCGGCAAATAATGCTGAACGACTTTTTTAGCATCTTGTTCACACAAAACCATTGTTCCACGTGCATCGCGAATAAATTTATTCGAACGCTTAATCATGCCGTGGCGCTTACCGGCAGCTGCTACTTTAATTTTGCCTGACGCAGTGATTTTAAACCGCTTTTTAGCGGATGATTTGGTCTTCATCTTGGGCATTTTGCTACTCCATACATT
This sequence comes from Bartonella sp. MU37NMGALS, assembly GCF_042194015.1. Lineage (NCBI taxonomy): Bacteria > Pseudomonadati > Pseudomonadota > Alphaproteobacteria > Hyphomicrobiales > Bartonellaceae > Bartonella > Bartonella sp. MU37NMGALS. The sequence goes on along the minus strand of NZ_JBHIML010000003.1, from coordinate 54,235 downwards.
AATTTATTCAATCAAACATCTTATTCACTCAAGCGGACCAACGCTTGAACAAGCATTTAAACAGCCACGGCATGCCCTGCCGGGCGGTTCTAATAGTGTTTCCATAAGCTAGTATACACAAAATAGCAAGACCGTATTACAAAAAAATCGGAGCTCCATTGCCTTGAAGCTCAACTAAAGGTGCCGGAATAGCATTTGTTTTGATAGCTGCTTTACATAGATCAGCAATAATGCATTGCCTACATTGTGCTTTACGTGCTTGGCAAACATAGCGTCCATGTAAAATCAGCCAATGATGTGCATGACGAAGATAATGGATTGGTATAATCTTTAATAATTTTTTCTCAACAATCTCTGGTGTTTTGCCAGGCGCTAAACCAAGACGATTGCTTAAGCGAAAAATATGTGTATCCACTGCCAATGTAGGCTGACCAAAAGCAACATTCAAAACAACATTAGCTGTTTTGCGCCCCACTCCAGGAAGGGACATAAGTGCTTCACGCGTATCAGGTACTTGACCGCCATAACAATCAATTAAACAGTTGCAAAGTGCATAAACATTGCGTGCTTTTGCTCGCCAAAGACCAATTGAACGGATATGATGTGCTATTTCTTCTTCTCCTAATGCAACCATTTTTTCCGGTTGATCAGCAAGGCGAAATAATTCTTTTGTCGCTTTATTAACGCTTACATCTGTCGCTTGAGCCGAAAGCACAACGGCAACCAAAAGCGTAAAAATATTTGTATAGATAAGATCACTCTTAGGCGCTGGGCGTTGCACAGAAAAACGGCGAAATATTTCTGCAATTTCATTTTCATTATATAATATACCAGATAAATTTCGCACTTTTGACAATTTTATGGTACTTTGAGGCATTGAACTCTCTTAAATCTTCTCTCTTGAAGTTATCATTTACGCTCGCCATATGAGAGGAATGCAGCGAACACTTTTATAGAGTTTGGTCAAGTAAAGCCGTTTTAAAGAGGATACTCATGAATGACACATGTGACACCTTTCTCCAATCCCTTTCTTTTAGGGTTTGAAACCGTAGAAAAAATATTGCAACGTATCGGTAAAGCTGATGAGGCTTACCCAGCCTATAATATTGAACGTTTACATAAAAATGATGATGCAAATCATATCCGGATAACTTTGGCTGTTGCTGGATTTAAGGTTAACCATCTTAATATTTTGCTCGATGATAATCAATTGGTTATTCATGGTAAACAAACAGACAACCAAAATCATCAATATTTATATCGCGGTATAGCTGCGCGACAATTTCAGCGAACCTTTGTTCTCGCGGAAGGGATGCATGTTACAAATGCAGAGTTGAAAAATGGTCTTTTATCAATTAATCTGTATCAACCAAAGTTAAAAAAAGAAATAAAACAGATTCCAATTAAAGTCAGTAGTGGTGAGTCATAAAAGTTAAGGCGTAAAGGAACAGTGAAATGGGAGAACATAAACAGAACTTGTCGTTTCAGAACACATCCTACTCTGATGCGGGACAGATTGCCTATTTAAAAAAAGTTTGTACAGATGATTTGGCTAAAAATTTTCCAGATCTTCCACCAATGACCCCAGGAATTACGATATGGGCTCTCTTTGGTGAAACAGGTTATCCTATCATTTTATCCGATGAGCGTTCTATCGCTCTTGCTGGAGCCAATGAGCATGAACTACAAATTGTAACTCTGCACTAGATTATCTTACGAGAAAAAGCTGTACTCTTTATAAATTCTATCTGTTTTTTCGTAAAGGGTGTAATGTGAGTTATAATGAGATAAGTATTGGTTTATATTCATAATTAATTTTTTACAACTGGAATGAGAGTCCCGAATATCATAAGGTTCTCTCATTTTAGATCCTCTTGTATTAAAACAATTAAAGTCACTTGCTTGTATGTCACACGCAGGGAAAGCCATTTAGATAAAAACGCTTGAAGGAAGGAATAAAAATATCTCTTGTTAATTGTCTTAATTACCAAGGATGTTCGCAATATTGGGGATGAAAAAATGTATGATGGTGTCAGTTTGCTTCTTCATAAATGTGAAGATGTCCCTTATAGATTTATATTATTCACGGGGGCTGTTATACCATTCATGGGCGCTATCGTGAAATGGGCTCGAGCGCATTGAAAGATGTTTCTTTAAAATGAGTACATGAAGGCTATAAAAGTGTATTTTGTTTGGGGTGTTCTGTTCTTCCTAAGGGGAGTAACTCCATTGAAGAGTGTAAAAACAAAAGCATGAGATAATGCGTCATCATTATTAAAAAGATATTGCTATGAATGCTTTTGAAAAGTGTAAAGCTGAATTGTAAGGAGATGATAGATTTTTACATGATGCTTTTATATTCTTTCCAAATTAGGCTGTCTTCTTGTTCCAGAAATTACGCAAACAGATAGATGCAATATACTTACCAAATCTGGCCAAATCTGGCATACAAAAATCTGGAACAGTTCGTGCCACACTGAAGCGTTTTGATATTTGTCTCAAACGTGGAATTGCACAGGGATTAGATGTTGATTAACAGGTAATAAGAAAAACAAAGGCTTTATGAAAAAGTTTATGCAGAGCTTTTAATTTTGTGCTTCAAATGCCTCAGTACAAGGTATTTTTCTCTTTTGAATATTAAAGCTCTTGTTTTTATAATGAAGTTACAGCACAACAAGCAAAATGGAATTATTTGAGGGGAAAAAAATAATGCCTTCTTACCGTTCAAGAATATCGACCCACGGGCGTAATATGGCAGGAGCCCGCGGACTTTGGCGTGCAACAGGGATGAAAGATACTGATTTTGGTAAACCCATTATTGCGATTGCGAATTCTTTTACACAATTTGTACCAGGGCATGTCCATTTAAAAGATCTTGGGCAATTAGTCGCACAACAGATAGCAGTTGCCGGTGGTGTTGCGAAAGAATTTAATACCATTGCTGTAGATGATGGAATTGCGATGGGGCACGATGGAATGCTCTATTCTTTGCCCTCACGTGAAATCATTGCTGATTCTGTAGAGTATATGGTTAATGCACATTGTGCGGATGCACTTGTCTGTATTTCTAATTGTGACAAAATTACGCCTGGTATGTTAATGGCTGCTTTACGGTTGAATATTCCGACAATCTTTGTTTCTGGCGGTCCTATGGAAGCAGGTAAGATTAAATGGAAGGATCAAGATCTAAGGGTTGATTTGGTCGATGCCATGGTCGCAGCAGCTTCAGAACAGAATTCAGAAGAAGAAGTTGCTGAAATGGAGCGTGCTGCTTGTCCTACATGTGGTTCTTGTTCAGGAATGTTTACAGCCAACTCCATGAATTGCTTAACGGAAGCATTGGGGCTTTCGCTTCCCGGAAATGGATCAATGTTAGCAACACATGCAGATCGACGGATGCTTTTTGAAGAAGCTGGAAAACAGATTGTTGCATTGGTTAAACGTTATTATGAAAAAGATGATGAAACAGTCTTGCCGCGCTCTATTGCTTCACGCAAGGCTTTTGAAAATGCAATGACCGTTGATATTGCTATGGGGGGATCAACCAATACAGTACTGCATCTTTTAGCCGCGGCGCAAGAAGGTGAAGTGGATTTTACCATGACGGATATTGATCATCTTTCACGTCGTGTTCCTGTTTTATGTAAGGTTGCTCCTGCTGTCGCGAATGTACATATGGAAGATGTTCATCGCGCTGGTGGTATTATGGGGCTTTTAGGTGAACTGGATGCGGCAGGACTCATTGATACGTCAACTTATACGGTTCACGCAAAAACAATGAAAGAAGCTCTTTACCGTTGGGATGTGAAACAAACTAATGAACCAACAGTTCGTACATTTTATCGTGCTGCTCCTGGTGGTATTCCAACACAGACAGCTTTTAGCCAATCTTGTCGCTATGAGACCCTTGATCTTGATCGTGAAAAAGGTGTGATTCGCGATAGGGAACATGCATATTCACAAGATGGAGGATTGGCAGTTCTTTATGGAAATCTTGCAAAAGATGGCTGCATTGTAAAAACAGCAGGCGTTGATCAATCAATCTTAACTTTTAAAGGTCCGGCAAGAATTTTTGAAAGCCAAGATTCAGCTGTTTCAGCTATATTAACTGATAAGATTAAAACAGGTGAAATTGTTTTAATCCGTTATGAAGGTCCACGTGGTGGACCTGGAATGCAAGAAATGCTTTATCCAACAAGTTATCTCAAATCTAAAGGATTGGGCAAGGTTTGTGCACTTGTTACAGATGGGCGTTTTTCAGGGGGAAGTTCAGGGCTTTCGATAGGACATATTTCACCAGAAGCTGCTGAAGGAGGAGAAATTGCGTTGGTAGAGGAGGGGGATATCATAGAAATTGATATTCCAAATCGTAGAATTCATATGTTGGTGGATGATATTGAGATGAAGCAGCGCCGTGCTAAGATGGAAGCAAAAGGAAAAGGTGCTTGGCAACCGATTGAGAAGCGTCAGCGTAAAGTTTCAAAGGCTCTCAAAGCCTATGCAGCGATGACCACATCTGCTGCAAAGGGTGCAGTACGTAATATTTGATGAGATGAATGACGCGTCTTATAAAAGAGAGATAGTATTCTGATTTTTTGCATCTTTTGCACGATATTCTAAGCTAATTATTTTATGAGTTTATGAACTTAACAGAATATTTCGAGTCATGATGAGTATGATTAAAAAGCTATCAATACAACTAAAAGCTGCTGAGGATTGCTTATTTTAGCAGCTAGGTAAGACAGATAAAGATAGATATGGTATGATTACTTTTCATATCATATTCCAATTTTATGCGAAATTACGATTTCTTGTTACTCATATTTATGAAAGATATTTATTGTAGTGGTGGCATTATCTTGCAGTACCGTAAAACACTGTCATTTAGAGCTGTGATATATGGTATTCTTCTTAATATATTTAAGTATTTTTTTAGTGTGTGGTGAATATTCTTAAACTTGTTTATCAAACTTTGAGTTTAAGTGAATCACATGACTAGGAAGTCAAGGTAAATCTCTTAGAATCTGGACTGTTTGCAGACTTGATTCGAATGAAAATCCTTATCCTTTGAGGTGCGGGAAGGAGTTCAAAGGATGTTTAGGAAAATAAAATGCTGCTGCGATATATCTGATTATATGATTCATATGAAAACAGTAAAAGAGCTCTTTATAACTTAAAATGTGAAGAAAATGCGAGACCCATTATCTGTGAAGTTATTATGCAAAATGGAGTGGCATCCCAACACCGACAGCTTTAAACTAAAACTGTTGCTATGATAACAATAATATTGATTATGAAAAAGCATAATTCATTAAATATTGCGTATTTGCAAGGTGGAGGAGATTTCATGACAATCTTTGCAAAAAACGACTATCTTGTAAAAATATTCGACATTGACCAATTTTTTGTATACGGGCCAATATTGATCTAAGGAAATATGAAATATAATACATAGGATTTTGCCTCTATATGCATTACACTTATCAAAATATATTGTGTAGAAAAGCGATGGGAATACGGTAAACAACAGTTTATGCTGTGGCATATCAAAAAGGGATACTTTATCTCCTATTAAGAAAGCTTTTTAATAAAAAATAACATCCGTTTTCTATAAAGGGTTGCTCTTTTCAAGCTGTTTGAGGTGGTAAATTGCTTCTAAAGCTTGTTTAGGAGAGAGTTCATCGGGATGGATATTTTTTAAAGCTTCGTGAAGTACACAATGTTTGTTTCTTGCTTCATTGATGGGAGATGTTGCTTTAAGAGAAAAGAGCGGTAAATCATCAATGAGTTTATGTCCTTTTCCAGCCATTTCACCTTGTTCTAATTGATGGAGTACATCTGTTGCTCGTGTAATAACTGCTGGGGGAAGTCCAGCAAGCTTTGCGACTTGTACACCATAGGAACGGTCAGCAGCTCCTGGTGTGACCTCATGAAGAAAAACTACATCACCATCCCAATTTTTGACTTTCATGGTTACATTATGCAGTCTGTCAAGTTTTTCGGTAAGTGCAGTCATTTCATGAAAATGGGTAGCGAGAATAGCACGACAATGGTTAACTTCATGGAGATATTCAACGGCAGCCCAAGCAATAGAAAGTCCATCAAAGGTTGATGTCCCACGCCCTATTTCATCAAGAATAACAAGGGAATGGTGGCTAGCATGATTGAGAATCGTTGCTGTTTCAACCATTTCCATCATAAAGGTTGAGCGTCCCCGTGCAAGGTCATCGGAAGCCCCAACACGACTAAACAAGCGATCAACGACACCAATATGTGCTGAACTTGCTGGAACGAAGGACCCCATTTGCGCCATAATAGCAATAAGAGCATTTTGCCGCAAAAAAGTTGATTTTCCTCCCATATTAGGCCCTGTCAACAGCCAGATTGCTGCATATTGCTGATTTTCTTGCACAGAGAGATCACAATCATTGGCAATAAAAGGTTCTGCTGCTTGTTTGCGAAGTGCTTGCTCGACGACAGGATGGCGTCCTGCTGTGATACGAAAGGTAAGTGAAAGATCAATTTTAGGGCGGCAATATCCTTGTTCTTCAGCAAGATATGCTAAAGCGACAGAGACATCTAAAATAGCAAGTGCTTCAGAGGCTTTACGAATAAAATCAACTTGTTCGGTAATTTCATGAACGAGAATATCAAAAATCTCTAGTTCAAGTGTTAATGCGTGATTGGCGGCATGGGCAATACGGCTTTCAAGGTCAGCAAGCTCTGTTGTCGTAAAACGCATAGCATTTGCCATTGTTTGCCGATGAATAAAACGTGCTTTAGCTTGTGGATTATTTGTAAGAGCAGATGCTTGTGTACTGGTTACTTCAATGAAATAACCTAGAATATTATTATGCTTTATTTTAAGCGTCTTAATATCTGTTTCTTGAGCATATTGCGCTTGAAGTTCAGCAATAACACGGCGCGATTCATCACGTAAAGCACGCATTTCATCGAGCTCTTTATGATAATTTGAACGAATAAAACCACCATCACGTTTAAGGAGCGGGAGATCATCAGCTAATGCTTGTTCTAAATGAAAATATAACGCTGTGGGTAAGTTTGAGAACATCTGTTGTACATCACTTATTTCTTGAGGCAGAAGCTCATTATCAAGAAGTTGATGCAATTCACGAATGATTTCAAAGCCGCGCTGGATTGTCGCCATATCACGGGGACCTCCTCGTCCAAGAGCCAAACGTGAAACGGCGCGGGGCATATCTGGTCCCCCTTTTAAAATAAGCTTTATCGCTTCTGCAAGAGAAGGATTACGTAGAAAAAAATCGATAGAATCCAAACGCGTATCAATAGCTGAAGGAGTGGTGAGGGGAGCAATAAGGCGGTCAATAAGAAGGCGTGATCCTCCTCCTGTTACAGTGCGATCAATAGCTTTTAATAAACTTCCATCCCGTTGACCTGATGTCGTACGAATAAGTTCAAGGCTTAATCTGGTTGCGGCATCAATAAAAAGAGTTGCACTTTCATTTTGGCGCTCAGGCTGCATGAGGGGAGGACGATGCGTTATTTGTGTTTTTTCGATATAACGAATAGCAGCTACAATTGCAGAGAGTTCGGAACGTGAATAATCAGCAACACCTTCAAGAGTTGAGAGTTTAAAATAATTGCAAATATCGCGTTCAGCGGTTAGTGCATCAAAGAGACAAGCAGGTTGAGGTGAAATGATACGGTCAAGAACATTAAAAAGTGATTTGTGAGATTTATCATGAAAGAATGAATCAGCAACAATGATTTCTTGTGGATCCACACGCATAATATCTGCTAAAAGTTTTTCTTGGCGGCTTTCTGTTACACGAAATATGCCTGTTGAGATATCAATCCAAGAAAGAGCAAATTCCTCTCCATCGCTAGTTTTTATACGGGAAAGTGTCATCAAATAATTTGCGCGTGTTGGATCAAGGAGTTTTTCTTCTGTTATAGTTCCAGGTGTTACAAGGCGAACAACATCACGCCGAACAACAGATTTTGAGCCACGTTTTTTTGCTTCAGCAGGATCTTCTATTTGCTCACAAACAGCAACTCGGTAACCACAAGCAATCAGTTTTTGTAAATAATCATCAGCAGCATGAACGGGAACACCGCACATAGGAATATCTTGTCCTAAATGTTTTCCGCGTGCTGTGAGTGTGATTCCTAAAGCCTGAGCAGCTTCAATCGCATCATTAAAAAATAATTCATAAAAATCCCCCATTCGGTAAAAGAGAAGAGAATCATGATGTACGGCTTTGATTTCTATGTACTGCTCCATCATAGGTGTCAGACGTTCTTGAGAGGAAGCAGATGAGGAGGCAGGCTGTGGAATTAAATTATTTTTATGGTTGTCTTTTTTATCCATTTGTATGAGGCCTGTTTCCTTTAAGTGAAGTTTTTACTCTTTTTTGTTTACTTCAATATCTATTTATCTCTAAATTGCAACGCATCATCAGATTTGCTAAGGCAAGAATAGCGATTTCTAATATATGAATCAAATTTAATGACTATACGCATTATCAAGCAAAATTTACACTGTTTTTGGAGAAAATAAAGTGAGATGAAAGAGAGCGAGCAGGATCAGAAAATGTCTCAAACTGTTTACAGTGCGAGCGAACGAGAAGCTCTAGATTTTCATAGTCGTGGTCGACCAGGAAAGCTTGAGATTGTTGCAACAAAGTCTATGGCAACACAGCATGATTTAGCACTTGCTTATTCACCAGGTGTTGCAGTTCCAGTTAAGGCAATTGCTCAAAATCCAGCGTTAGCTTATGATTATACAGCAAAAGGCAATCTTGTTGCTGTTATTTCAAATGGAACCGCTATTTTAGGGTTAGGTAACTTAGGAGCCCTTGCCTCTAAGCCGGTCATGGAAGGCAAAGCAGTGCTGTTTAAGCGTTTTGCGGATATTGATTCCATTGATTTAGAAATTGATATAAACGATACAGAAAGTTTTATCAATTTGGTGCGTCATTTAGAACCTTCTTTTGGTGGAATTAATCTTGAAGATATTAAGGCGCCAGAGTGCTTTATGATTGAAAGCCGCCTACGCGAGGTGATGAATATACCTGTTTTTCACGACGACCAACATGGTACAGCAATTATTGTTGCTGCTGGTGTTCTCAATGCTTTGACTTTAACAAGGCGCGATATGCAAAATACGCGGTTAGTCTGTAATGGTGCTGGTTCTGCAGGGATTGCTTGTATTGAACTGATTAAAGCGATGGGCTTTCGTTCCGAAAATATCATATTATGTGATACAAAGGGTGTGGTCTATGAAGGCCGCAAAGAGGGAATGAATCAATGGAAATCTGCGCATGCTATTCAAACAGATAAACGTACGCTTATGGAAGCAATGGAAGGAGCAGATATATTTTTTGGGGTTTCTGCTAAAGGCGCTCTTACTCCTGAAATGGTAAGATCCATGGCACCACAGCCGATCATTTTTGCTATGGCTAATCCTGATCCAGAAATTACGCCGGAAGAGGTTATGCAAGTGCGTCATGATGCCATTGTCGCAACAGGGCGTTCCGATTATCCAAATCAGATTAATAATGTTCTCTGCTTTCCTTATATATTTCGTGGTGCACTTGATGTGCGTGCAAGAGTTATTAATGAAGACATGAAGATTGCTGCGGCAAAGGCTCTTGCTAATTTAGCGCACGAAGAAGTGCCTGACAGCGTTGCAGAAGCTTATCGTGGAAAGCGATTAAAATTTGGTCCTAATTATATCATCCCTGTTCCTTTTGATCCGCGTTTATTAACGGTTGTTTCAATAGCGGTAGCAAAAGCAGCAATGGAAAGTGGTGTTGCGCAAAAGAACATAGATGATTTAGAGGCCTATGAGCGCGATTTGAATGCGAGACGTGATCCTACTTCCTCGATGATGCGTGGGATTTATAATCATGTTCGTCAAGCGCCAAAACAAATTGTCTTTGCAGAAGGTGAAGAAGAGCAAGTTATGCGGGCGGCCGTTTCCTATGTTCATCAAAAATTAGGACAAGCGATTTTGGTTGGTCGTGAAGAGCAAGTAAGAGAAGCGGCTGTTATCGCTGGAATTGATCTGGAGCGTGAAGGTATTTCTATTATGAATGCTAAGCTTTCTTGCCGTACAGATGCTTATGCGAATTATCTTTATAAAAAGATGCAGCGTCAAGGCTGGCTGTTGCGTGATTGTCATCGTCGTATCAATAATGATCGCAATTATTTTGCTGCGTGTATGGTGGCACTAGGAGATGCTGATGCAATGGTTACAGGGGTGACACGCAATTATGAAACAGCGCTGATCGATATACGTCGTGCGATTGATGAAAAACCAAAAGAACGATTGATTGGTATTTCAATGGCTATTTGCCGTGGACGAACTGTGTTTATTGCGGATACAGCCGTTTATGAAAATCCTAATGCTGAAGAACTTGCGGATATAGCGGAACAAACCGCTTCGTTTGTACGTGGATTTGGATATCAACCACGGGTAGCATTTCTAGCATTTTCTACGTTTGGTTATATGAAAGGGCAGATCATACAGCAAATTCAGGATGCGATTAATATTTTGCATGAACGCAAGGTTGATTTTGAGTTTGATGGAGAAATGAGCGCTGATGTGGCACTCAATTCCAAATTGATGCAGCAATATCCATTTATGGGATTAACAGAGCCCGCTAATATTTTGGTTATGCCTGGATATCACGCGTCTTCCATTGCAAGCAAAATGTTACAAGAACTTGGTGGAGCAACCATCATTGGTCCTATTTTAATTGGATTGGAAAAATCTGTCCAAATTGTACCGTTTAGTGGAAGCGATACAGATGTTGTCAATATCGCAATGGTTGCGGCTTATCATGCCGCAAAAGTCGTCTAAAGAAAAAAAGCCCCTAATATACCAATAATATATTAAGGGGCTTTATGATAGCAAAAGAATAAATTTTTTAAGAGGGTTGTATTTGATTGTCGTTTTGTTCTTCAGCGAGACGCTTTTGGAAGAGGGCTGCAAAATCAATAGGATCAATCCATAAAGGTGGAAAACCACCATTTTGAGTAGCATTAGATATAATTTGGCGAGCAAATGGGAATAAAAGACGGGGACATTCAATAAAGACCAATGGCATAACATGTTCTTGTGGAATGTTTTTAAGGTGGAAAACACCACCGTAAATCAGTTCTACATGAAATAAGGTTTCAGTTTCATCATTGGCTTTGACGGAGAGAGACAAAACGACATCATAATTGTCATCACCAATTGGGTTAGCATTGACGTTAATATTGATATCAATTTGTGGTGATTTTTCACGTGTACGCAATGAACGAGGAGCACCCGGGTTTTCGAATGATAAATCTTTTAAATATTGAGTTAATACAGCAAAAACCGGCTCTCCACCACTGTTATTCATTTCATCTTCGGCCATACGACGAACCTCTCTCATTATAATATGTATATTTATTTTAGATCTAAAGACCAAACTGGTTATCACGCCTTGCAAAAGGTTGCAAGAAATGCGCTCTTTATCTTGAATATTTTTTTAGTTTGTTACAGGTTTTTTAGGCATTTCAATGGTTATCATCATTTTTGCGCCATGGAGATTCTGTCGTATCATAAATTGTGTAATCTTCTGCGTTAAGATCAATTATTTTTTCAGCGTCATTTTTTCTTTTAGTATTGAGATTCATTTTGTTTTGTAATGATGTAAAAAAATGCCAAACAACAGAGCGAATTGGTTTAATAAGAAGTAATATTCCCAAGAGATCACTTACAAAGCCAGGAAGAATAAGTAAAATTGCACTAAACATGATGAAAACATCATTAATAATATTATTCTCTAATGTGCGTCCTTGGATAAGTTCAGTTTGTATGTTTTTTAAAAGGCTAAACCCTTGAACTCGCAATAAAACAACCCCAACTATGGCTGTGAGAATAACCAAACTCAAAGTTGCTAAAATACCAATTTCTTGACCAACAAAGATAAAACCAGCGATCTCGATTAAAAGACTGCAAAGAAAGATAACAACAAAAAAACGAGGATTTATAGAATAAAATTTTATCACATGCAAATTTCCTTCTGGATGAGTAAGGGGAGAAATTCTTAAGAGCACTCCATTTAATATAAAATCTATAAAAATATTTGAATGGTAGGATTCCTTATTTTACATATTTATTGATAAATGGTATTGACTGCAATGTTTATTAGAGATTTAAGCTTTGGAGATTGACAGCGCCCATGGAATTTGACGTTATACTTGTCATAGCTCTTGTCGTTATGGTTGTTATTTTTGTGCAGCTCCGTAATGTATTAGGGAAACGAATTGGGTTTGAAAAGCCCCCCTTTGATCCTTATTCACGTCGTTCTAAAAAACAGGTTGAAGCAGAAACGACTGATAATATTGTTTCGTTCCCTCATCAGAAAAATTCACAAAAAGACGACTTTAGTGAAATTGATAAAATTGCACCGGAGGGGAGTATTTTGAATAAAAATTTGCGGGAATTGCATAAAATTGATCCTCAATTTTCTCCTCAATTTTTTATAAAAGGTGCACAAATTGCTTATGAAATGATTGTAACAGCTTTTGCCAAAGGTGATCGCAATCAACTTAGAAGCTTGCTTTGTCAGGATGTTTTTGAGAGCTTTTGTACGGCTATTGAGCAACGAGAAAAAAATAAAGAGAGAATAGAGTTCACTTTTGTTGGAATTAATAAGATCGAATTTGTTGCGGCGGCAATACAAGAAAAGGATGAACTTCTAACGATACGTATTGTCAGTGAGATGATTTCTGTTACTTATAATGAACAGGGCGAGCGTATAGACGGTGATCCTGATGCTATTGTAGAAATCAGAGATATTTGGACTTTTGTTCGCAATAGTTTATCATCAGATCCAAACTGGAAGCTTTTTGCTACAGAAAATGAAAATTAAAATACTTTTTGTTTTTCTTCCATAAGCATTCAATGATTTATGAGAAATTAAAATGTCCTCAAGTAAATGGAGACAAAAAAGAGATTTATTGGCTTCACAAGATCGCCTTTTATGGGAGATGGTTTGTCGTACGATAACACCGCTTCACGGTAAGATGCTCTCTTCTACTTCAGAAACTATTGCAAATATTAATGATAAAAAACAGCCAGTAACTCAAATCTCCTCATTGTCTCAGGAAAATCAACAACCCTCGACAATTATTAAAAGCGAAAAGAGGGCAGTTACACAAGCACAAAAGATTCATTTCTTTGATCATGTTGCACATCGTAAAATTTCCCAAGGTCGTTATCCTCTTGAGGCGCGCCTTGATCTCCACGGTTATATGCAGGAAGAAGCTTATTTTTTCTTAAAAAAATTTCTACAATCCTCTCAGCAGAGAGGATTACGTTATGTCCTTGTGATTACAGGAAAAGGACGATCCGTTGGGAGCGATGGAACTTTGTATAGATTTGTTCCGTATTGGTTATCAACACCAGCTTTTCGATATTATGTCCACGCGTTTGAGCAAGCAGGGCGTCAACATGGCGGAGAAGGTGCACTTTATGTTTGGTTGCGCCGTTTTGTGTCGGGAAAAGGAAAGTGATGTTATTGTGGTCGTTCTAGGTTTAATATTTATTTATACGTAATAATTTATTGTTTTCGTATATTTCGTAAGAGTCTTGAATACAATATCCCCTTATTTATAATTTTTTATAAATAATTATAAATATATCATTTTACATTCTACGTATTGCTTCACGCTTTTGTTTATCGCGTTCTTTAATGGAGCACATCCCTCACGCAAAACAGAATGACATTGTTGCATATATTCACAGGCTTGTTTTAAAGAAACATTTCTCAACGCTCCCAAGCCTATTTTGCGACAGCATCCGTGAAGGGTATAACGATAAATCCATTAAGCACTCCTATCTTTATACTTAATAAAAGAGCAAGATGGCATCATCACACACTTTGCTAGCTTCCAATGTTGCGACACCCCTTGAAGCCCTTGTTCCTTGAAAGCATTTATAAAAGGCATGCTTTTCTTTAAGTGTTTTTATTCTTCGCAGCTCTCATCTTGCTCGTGACGCTTAAACGAAAGATTTTGATTGATTCAATATAAGAGGCTTAAAATGAAAGAGATATTGATGGGTCTCATTTAGGTTGCAACGCGATAAATTATTTTTATAAACCACAGCATTACTCTATTAAATACATGAAGAATAAAAACATGAGAAATTATCTTATTCAAAAGATATTGCTATGGATAGTGTTAAAAGTAGTGCAACTAAATTAAAGAGAATCTTGAAAATAAACAGGAATATAACTTTACAATACACAATTGTGCAATAGCGCCAAAAGATACAATTTCGTTGAATAGTTTCATGAAGAAATTTTTTCACTCATTAAAAGCTTTATTAAATTTCTTTCTCATAATAATTCGATAATTAAAATTTAATAACGAAGCGCAGAAGGTTTAGAATATGAGATTCAGTCGAGGATATTACACTCTTATCCGACGTCTTTCAGATATTGGTTGAAATGCTAGCTTAGCATGAAAGGCACAATAGGGGCTATTTTCATCAGAATCTGCACCACAAAAATGAAAATCTGCTGATAATGGATCGCCAACCGGCCATCTACATGTATTTTCACTCAATTGTAAAAGATTAAGTTGACGTGATATAGGCACAACTACATTGGATTTTGTGGACATATCAACTTCTTTTACATCTTCTGCTACAAATTCTGTCTTTAAAACTGGTTCTTCAATACCTACAGATGATGTGTTTATTGGCGATACCGTGGATGTGTTGCGACGCACACGTGGAGATGATGGGCTGCTTCCCACGGGGGTTTTTTGCGTATGCGCACTTCCTTGTGGTGTTTTACCGCGTCCTGGCAACTTTAATCGGTGTACTTTGCCGATGACTGCGTTTCTGCTGACCCCACCTAATTGAGCAGCAATTTGACTTGCACTTAACCCTTCACTCCAAAGCTTTTTAAGAAGCTCAACGCGTTCACATGTCCAACCCATACCAGCACTCCATTCCGATCACGTCACTAAGATGCTCTCCCCCTTTGCATCTTCAAATGTTTTAATAATGTTTTCACTACGCTGAATGAAAGAATTTTACACTCTAAGCGAGCATAAGAAAATCATCCAACCTTTGGACTTACAAACCAAAACACATCATCTTGCTTATTATATAATAAATTACAATATGCACTCACTCTATGACAAGAGTCTTTACCTCTTGGAGAGTTTATTTAGAATGTTTTCCCCAACTTGCAAATCAATCATAGGTTAAACTTTTACTTTTGTTTAAGGATTTTTCCAAAAATGCTTATTTGTAGAACCTTCATTGACTTTTTTTCAATTGGTGTAATGATCTATTCCATAGGTGTAATCATTAATCGTAATGAAATGTTGAAAGCACCGTAACGAAATGTACCATGTTATTTTATTTGTAGTGTTGCTTTGTATATATATTGAAAAGGTTAAAATATAAAGGAAATTATGATGGATTCCGTCTCTATACAACCACTTTATGAATGCTTCGCACGACGAGATTTGCATTTTGAACAGGGGCATGGTGTATGGCTTATTTCCGATAAGGGAGAACATTATCTTGATTTCACATCTGGCATTGCTGTTAATGCATTAGGGTATTCACATCCAAAATTAGTTGATGCGCTCAAAATGCAAGCTGAAAAACTTTGGC
This sequence comes from Bartonella sp. MU37NMGALS, assembly GCF_042194015.1. Classification (NCBI taxonomy): domain Bacteria; kingdom Pseudomonadati; phylum Pseudomonadota; class Alphaproteobacteria; order Hyphomicrobiales; family Bartonellaceae; genus Bartonella; species Bartonella sp. MU37NMGALS. Next base: position 38,574 of record NZ_JBHIML010000003.1, on the reverse strand, counting down.
ATGTTTCTAATATTTTTCAATCCCCTGAACAATCAGCTCTTGCTACGCGGCTTTGTGCAAATAGCTTTGCGGATAAGGTTTTTTTCTGCAATTCAGGCACTGAAGCATTGGAATGCGCATTCAAAACGGCGCGTCATTATTACTATGCTGCGGGTCATTCAGAACGCATTGAAATAATTACTTTTGAAGGGGCATTCCATGGACGTACACTTGCAGCACTTGCTGCGACTGGGCATGAAAAATATCTTGAAGGCTTTGGACCTAAAGCTGGTGGATTTATTCAAGTACCTTTTTGTGATGAAATCGCTTTGCGTAACGCTATTAATAAAAATACCGCCGCTATTCTTATTGAACCTATTCAAGGAGAAGGAGGAATACGAACGGTCCCTCATGAATATTTAAGATTTTTGCGCAAAATATGCGATGATAATGGTCTGTTATTGATTTTGGATGAAGTCCAAACGGGTATAGGACGAACAGGAAAGCTTTTTGCTTATGAATGGAGTGATGTCTTTCCTGATATACTTACCCTCGCAAAAGGATTAGGAGGAGGATTTCCATTAGGTGCTTGCCTTGCAACTGATAAAGTTGCAAAAAGCATGACACTTGGGACCCATGGTTCAACCTTTGGAGGAAATCTTCTTGGAATGGCTGTAGGAAATAGTGTTCTTGATATTTTGTTAGAGCCAAATTTTCTCAACCATGTTCAGCGCATGGGGGATAAACTAAAAAGTGGACTTTTGCACATTCTCAATATCTATCCTGATATTATCTGCGCAGTTCAGGGGATGGGCCTAATGGTGGGTATTCAGTGTGTTGTGCCTTCAAATCTTGTCGTTAATGCTTTAGAAAATGAATATCTCTTAAGTGTTGCTGCCAACAACAACGTTGTGCGCTTATTGCCTCCTCTTATCATTAGGGAAGAAGAAATAGATGAAAGTTTGCATCGTATTGAAAAAGCAATAGCTTATCTTTCGCAAGTAAACAAAGAAAGACAAATATTACACACATGACAAATGCTCTTCGTCATTTCACGGACTTATCCATTTTAACGCCAGCAATAGCGCGCGCACTGATCGATTATGCAAAAATCCTTAAAGCGTCTTTTAAAGCAGGGAAAGGTTCAAAACCTTTTATGGGTAAAACACTTGCGATGATTTTTGAAAAACCATCCACACGAACCCGTATTTCATTCGATATCAGTATGCGCCAGCTTGGGGGAGATACAATCATGCTCACGGGTTCAGAGATGCAGCTTGGTCATAGTGAAACTATAGCTGACACAGCTCGTGTTTTATCCCGTTTTGTGGATATCGTGATATTACGAACAACAAAACATCAACGTATGCTCGAATTGGCACAATATGCACAAATTCCTGTCATTAATGCCCTTACAGATGATACACATCCTTGCCAAATTTTAGCAGATATATTAACCTATGAAGAGCATCGGGGGCCAATTGCTGGCAAAATATTCGCGTGGATGGGGGATGGTAATAATGTGCTCCATTCCTTAATTGAGGCCGCAGCTCTTTTTGATTTTCATTTGCGTATTGCTACTCCAAAGGGCAGTGAACCACAAGAAAAATTTATACATTGGGCACGTGAACGAGGAGCACACCTTACACTAACTCATAGTCCCCAAAAAGCAGCTCAAGATGCTGATTGTATTATGACCGATACATGGGTCTCCATGGGACAAGAATTTCGTGCTCGCAGTCGTTCTATTTTTCAGCCTTATCAAGTCAATGAAGCTCTCATGAAATTAGCAAAATCTGATGCTCTTTTTATGCATTGTCTTCCTGCTCATCGTGGTGAAGAAGTGGTTGATTCTGTGATTGATGGACCGCACTCCGTTGTTTTCGATGAGGCTGAAAATCGTCTTCATGCTCAAAAAGCAATTCTTTCTTGGTGTTTACAAGATGCGTTTTTCTCTCCACAATAGCTCCTCTACAACAAATTATATAAAAAAGGCAAAGCTATGAGTAAACAAGCTAAAGATGAAGCCTCTCTCGACAACAACTTCTTGCATGAAGATGATACTGTTATTCCCTTTCAAGTCGAAGAACTTGATATCCGTGGACGTGCCGTACAACTTGGGGAAACTTTAAATTCTATTCTTAACAGACATCAATACCCTGAACCGGTTTCTTATCTTCTAGCAGAAGCTTTACTTTTAACTGTTCTGCTTGGAACTTCTCTAAAGCTTACGGGAAAATTTATTTTACAAACTCATTCCGATGGACCGGTTAATATGTTGGTATGCGATTTTTCGCCTCCTTCCAGTTTACGTGGATACGCTCGTTTTGATAAAGAACAGCTTAAACAAGCCATAGACAATAATCAAATCTCTTCAGAAACCCTTTTAGGGAAAGGCACTTTAGCCTTCACAATTGATCAAGGTCCCCATATGCAACCCTATCAAGGGATAGTTGCATTAGATGGATCAAATTTACAAGAAGCTTCTCGTATTTATTTTGATCAATCAGAACAAATTCCTACCGATATCCGTTTGGCTGTTGCTATATTAATTAATCGTGACCAACAAGGAAAAACGCAGAAAAGCTGGCGAGCTGGAGGTATTTTGATCCAACTTTTACCTCAAGAATCCTCTCATCATAAAATAGATGTCTCTCATCAAAAGCGAGAAGAAACGAAAACCCACACCCAATTGGATAACCAATGGCAGGAAGCTAAAATACTCATGGCAACGATTGAAAGTTCAGAATTAACAGATCCCCAAGTTGGTAGTAAACAGCTCTTGTTCCGTCTTTTTCATGAACAAGGTGTTAGAGTTTTTAATCCTTTTTCTCTTGTCGATCAATGTTCTTGTTCACACGAAAAAATTAAAGGAATCCTAGAAGGATTTTCTATTGATGAACGCAATAAAATGGTTAAAAATAAATATATTTCAGTCACATGTGAATTTTGCTCAAAAACGTATTGTTTTACACCGCAAGATTTTTTAGAAGAAAAAACATAATCAAATATTTTTCATAAAAAAATGATGATTGCAACAAAAGCCTATTTTATTTGCGTTATAAAAGTTTACCCATAAGCTCATATAAACTTCTAGAATATTTCTTGTCTTAGAGTTTTTTAATGTATACGAGTGATCTTTCTGTTGAAATCAGTAATCACGTCACAGAGTGCTTAAAAAAGAGTTCTCTGTAAAATATATTTTCTCCTCTCGAAAAAGCTTCTTGTTTATTTTTTTCATCTCAAAAGCCTATTTCTTACAATGAATTCTTTTATAATATTCATTGATAGATTGATCATGTACTCATAACTTATCTTTTCTGTTAAATGAGATTTTTTGATTATAGTCATATTTGCTTACTCGAATTTATCTTATTAAGAGTCAAAAAAGCTTATTAGTTATAATCATAAGATAAATTATCGAAAGAATAAGAATGTATAGACTCAATATGGAATTTATGGAGTCTATTACGAACAGATAGTATAATGGGAATAAATATACCAATAACGCTGCGAAGGAATGGATTTGTTATTTTATAAAGATGAAAATAGTGGTGAAGTCCCCTCATAACAATGTGCATTTCAGATAAAAAAGCGGAGACAGAACACTATATGATTTTGAAAATAATAGTTGGTTTCTTTCACTAATCTAACGATGTTTCTATAACAATATTGTTTTGTCCAAATAATCAAAAATAAAGCTCCTAAACAGATATTTAATCGATAAAAAAATGAAAACTACTTAAATTTTTGTCATACTTGGGAGGTTTGCTCTACAGATATTTCTTTGCACATGTTTTTGAATCAACAATGGTAATGCTCTTGTCAAATTTTCCTAAGAAGAATGAGGATCCATATAAATAAAATAGCATACATAGCATGATAAAACGTTATGTTTTTACAAACCTGCATTATTATATTTTTCAACTTAAAATATTGCCAATTATTTTCACGTTTAGACAATTCATAAAAGGTATTTTTAGTCTTTATCTTAAATGTTTTTTTGATTCAACATATAGAAATTTTAAAAATCTCATAGTATAGGGCATTTTCATTTAATAGATAAAAATGGTAAATTATTATTTATAAATCAATATGTTGATATTTTATTTTTCTTCTGTCATGAGCGCTTGTTCAATTTTTGGTAGAATTTTTTTTTGATAAATTTTCCATGTTAAGGGACCAACATGTTTGACAATAATGATGCTCTCTTTATTCAAGAGAAAGGTTTCTGGGGGTCCATATATTCCCCAATCAATGGCTGTATATCCTGAAACATCAAAGCCAATAAATTTAAAAGGATTACCAAAATTGTTTAAAAAGCGTAGGGCGTTTGTTTTGTTATCTTTATAATTAATACCAATCAGATCAAAACGTTTATCTTGTGCAATTTTCATAAGAATAGGATGCTCTTCGCGGCATGGCAAACACCAAGAGCCCCAAAAGTTAACCAATGTGACACGTCCTTTAAACTGTTTTGAATTGAGATAACTTTCTTTATCAAGAAGAGGAAGATGAATATTGGGAGCAGATTTTTCAGCTAATGCGTTTGGGAGAAGAGAAGAATCTTGAAGGTATTTTTTATCCATAAAGTTGAAAAAAAACACCATGAGAAGAAGAAAAAGCACAAATGGTCCAAAAAAAACAAGCAGAACAGGCAAAGATATATTTTTTTTAAGTTTTGGAGGGATGTTTTTCATTATACTTTTCTTTTTGTGGCAGCTCTTTTTTGTTTAGCTGTTGGAGAATTTTTTTTTGGTATAGGGCTTTACAAAGAATATATCCAATAAGACATAAGAGGGATATTGCAGAAAGCACATAGCTTAAAACAACAATTTGCTCGTGTTTAAGGGTGCTAAGGAAAAAATCAATTTTCTGAGATAGATTTCCTAAAAGTCCGCCCTGGATGCCATTTAGGTCGAGCATGATGAAGAGTCCTGTTGTTGTGCACGGCGGGATTTTTTAATCTGAAGTATTCGGATATAATGACTATTGATTTCATTTCGCATAGCCATCAAATAGAGCGCAATAAACATAAAGATGAAACAAAATAGCATTGTTATAAGAGGCCATAACATAGCATTGTCGATTGTTGATCCTCCAGCACGTAACAATGATGCTGGCTGATGCAATGTATTCCACCAATTAACGGAAAATTTAATAACAGGGATATTAACAAATCCAACAAGTGTAAGAATTGCAGTAGCGCGAGCACCTTTTACTTGGTTTTCAAAAGCACGTCCGAGCAGGATAATGGAAAGATAGATAAAAAGCAGAATTAAAACTGATGTTAAACGTGCATCCCAGACCCACCATGTTCCCCATGTAGGTCGCCCCCAAAGTGCTCCTGTCATGAGAGCCAAGGCGGTAAAAATTGCCCCAATAGGCGCCCCACATTTAAGGGCCGCATCAGCAAGATGATATTTCCAAATCAGATTTCCTAATGCTGCTGCACTCATCGTTACATAACAGAATGTAGACAACCACGCAAAGGGTACATGAAGGTACATAATCTTAACAGTAATGCCTTGTTGATAGTCATCAGGGGAATGCATCACCAGAATAAGCCCTAAAATAAGGAAACACAATGTTATACCGGCCAACCAAGGTAAGACGACACTGCTTATTTTCATAAAAAGGATAAAACTTTCAGGGAGTGACCTGATTTTATATGGACGAGATAGTTCATTCATGAAATTCATAATAGGCAGAGTTTTTCAATGCGGCAATCATCTTTTATTATTCTGATAAAAGTTTAAGCGTTATCGCAGCAACAAAAGAGCCAAAGAGACTCAAAAGAAGTGAAAAAGCGCTGAGAAGAGCCAAGGACGTGAGAAAAGAAATATTTGGATTTATTGGGGCTGTAGCAGTCGAAACACCAAAAATCATAATTGGAATGATCCACGGCAAGATAATGATAAAAATAAGCAGAGTACTGTGCAACAATGAGGTTGCGAGTGCAGCACCTATGGCGCCAATAAAAATAATGGCTGGTGTTCCGCATAAAAGGGTAAGTATTGTTGTAAAAGTTATTGCTACATCTAAATGGAGCATGAGGGCTAAAATAGGTGTAGCAAAAATAAGAGGAAGCATTGTTCCTACCCAATGGGCAAGACATTTGGTAAAGACAATTAGTGTAAAACTTTGTCTTTTTCCTGAAAGGATAAATTGGTCGAGATTACCATCATCGCGATCGATTTGGAAAAGTTTGTTCAGATTGAGGAGTCCTGCAAGAAGGGCTCCAAACCACAATATACCAGGCCCTATTTGTGCAAGAATTTTGGGATCTGGTCCAATGGCAAAGGGGGTTATGACAACAAAAGCGATAAAAAACAATAGTCCTGTTAGTGAAGAGGCTTGTGGCGCTAATAATAGTTTAAGGTCACGCCAGAACAGTGCTTTCATTTTATTTTCTCCTAGAGAGGTAAAAATTTTTCCAGAGCGATTTTATGGTTTTCTGGAATACCTAGGGAATTATGAGTTGCAGCGATAATCATACCACCTTGATTGAGATGACGCTGGAAAATACGAGCAAGGAGTTTTTGAGCATGGTTATCAAGCCCAGATATTGGTTCATCTAAAATCCAAAGAGGACGATAGGAGAGCAAAAGGCGAGCAATAGCTACGCGTCTTTGTTGTCCAGTTGATAGAGCTTTAAAGGGTAAATGTTCAAGGTTAGAAAGACCAATATCGGCAAGAACCTCATGCACAAAGCGTAAATGTTGACCGTAAAAATCTGCCCAAAATTGCAAATTGTCAATGACAGATAAGAGAGGTTTCATAGCATTTTGAGGACCAAGATAATGACACGCAGTTGCAACAGGGTATATTTGATCATGGTCTTTAAGTATTATATGACCTTCAGCAGCTTCAAGAAGACCGACAATGATTCGGAGTAATGTAGACTTTCCGATACCATTAGGACCGGTGATTGTCATCAGTTGCTGTGAAAATAAACAAAAAGAAAGACCTTTAAACAGAATTTCCTCGTTTCTGTAAGCGGCTAAATCTTTGCCTGATAACACCATGTGATTACCTATTTTGTTTTTATTTTCATATTCTTTATTGCATTATAGAATAAAAAACACATTTTTTGTGCAATTGTACCTAGAATAGTTCTAGAAATAGTTCTATAAGGGATACCTTACATCAATATCTGGTGTAAAATGGTTTCTGGCGCTGATTTCCGCATTTGCCTATGAGAGGTGGAGGGGGAAATGGATAGCGGAGGTGATAGCGTCTGCGCTCAAGCTGCGACCTTGAATCGTAGTTTGTGTTGTTCATTCCTGGAAATTGGGTGGTTATAGTATGAGGGTGGACAGTCATGACTCAAATTGATAGCTTTAATTGTCGCAGAGTATTAAATGTTGGTGGCAAAGAATATACTTATTATAGCTTGATCGAAGCGGAGAAGAATGGGCTTGAAGGTGTTTCTCGTTTACCGTTTTCGATGAAAGTTATTCTCGAAAATTTATTGCGATTTGAAGATGGTCGCACAGTTAAAAAAGAGGATGTCCTCAATGTTGCTAAGTGGTTAAACGACAAAGGGAGCGCTGGGGCAGAAATTGCTTACCGTCCTGCACGTGTTCTTATGCAGGATTTTACAGGTGTTCCAGCAGTTGTTGATCTTTCTGCAATGCGTGATGCTATGGTTAAACTTGGCGGTAACGCTGAAAAAATCAATCCTCTCATTCCCGTTGATCTCATCATTGATCACTCAGTTATTGTTGATGCTTTTGGCAATTCCATGGCTTTTAAGGAAAACGTTGAGCATGAATATGAACGCAATGGTGAACGCTATCGTTTCCTTAAATGGGGGCAGCAAGCCTTTCAAAATTTTCGCGTTGTTCCTCCAGGAACAGGGATTTGTCATCAGGTTAACCTAGAATATTTAGCACAATGTGTATGGATGAAGAATGAAGAGGGCTGTGAGACGATTTATCCTGACACCTGTGTGGGAACTGATTCGCATACGACTATGGTGAATGGTTTAGGGGTTTTAGGTTGGGGTGTTGGTGGTATTGAAGCAGAAGCAGCAATGTTAGGTCAACCTGTTTCTATGTTGTTACCTGAAGTGATTGGTTTTCGTCTAACAGGTAAACTTAAAGAAGGTGTAACAGCCACCGATCTCGTATTGACGGTGACTCAAATGCTACGCCGGAAGGGTGTTGTCGGTAAATTTGTTGAGTTTTTTGGTCCTGGTTTGGAGCAGATGACGCTTGCTGATCGGGCAACGATTGGAAATATGGCACCTGAATATGGAGCGACGTGTGGTTTTTTCCCAATTGATAAGGAGACAGTGCGTTATCTCAATATGACAGGACGTGATGAAAATCGGATTGCCTTAGTAGAAGCTTACACCAAAGCACAAGGGATGTGGCATGACGAAATGGTGGCTCATCCCATTTTTAGTGATACAATTGAATTGGATATGGGAACTGTTGTTCCTTCTATGGCTGGTCCTAAACGTCCTGAAGGACGTATTGCATTGGAAAACGTTGGGCAGGGTTTTGAGAAGGCATTGGTCGAAGACTATAAGAAGACTTCTGAACAAGATAAGCGTTATCAGGTCGAGGGTGAAGAATATACGCTTGGTCATGGTGATGTGGTGATCGCTGCGATTACGTCGTGTACGAATACATCGAATCCAAGTGTTCTTATTGCAGCGGGTCTTTTGGCACGAAATGCTGTGGCAAAAGGTCTCAAGAGCAGGCCATGGGTAAAAACTTCTCTTGCACCTGGTTCACAAGTCGTTGAAGCTTACCTTCAAAATTCGGGTCTGCAAAAAGATTTAGATGCATTAGGATTTAACTTAGTAGGATTTGGGTGCACAACATGTATTGGGAATTCTGGTCCTTTGCATCCAGCTATTTCCAAAACGATTAATGACAATGGTATAGTTGCATCTGCAGTTCTTTCAGGAAATCGTAATTTTGAAGGGCGTGTTTCCCCTGATGTGCAAGCGAATTATTTAGCTTCACCACCGTTAGTTGTTGCACATGCGCTCATCGGGACGGTGTGTAAAGATTTAACCCAGGAACCTCTTGGTGAAGATTCAAATGGCCAACCCATTTATTTGAGAGATATTTGGCCAACTTCTCAAGAAATACAGGAATTCATCGAAAAAAATGTCACGCGTAAGGTTTTTGCTGAAAAGTATGCAGATGTTTTTAAGGGAGATGAAAATTGGCAAAAAGTTCAGATTCCTACGGGTTCTACCTATTCTTGGGATGAGCAATCCACCTATGTACGCAATCCACCTTATTTCGATGATATGCAGAAAACACCTGATATCTTACCAGATATTAAAGATGCACGGATTTTAGGTTTATTTGGTGATAAAATCACGACGGATCATATTTCTCCTGCTGGTTCTATTAAAGCAGCTTCTCCTGCCGGAAAATATTTAATGGATCATGGTGTTAAAGTGGCTGATTTTAATCAGTATGGAACGCGTCGTGGGAATCACGAAGTTATGGTGCGTGGGACCTTTGCCAATATTCGCATTCGTAATTTCATGTTGGGAGAAAATGGTCGAGAAGGAGGTTATACGGTTCATTATCCGTCAGCGGTAGAACAAGCCATTTACGATGCGGCAATGGCGTATAAACAAGAAGGTACTCCACTCGTTGTTTTTGCTGGTATTGAATATGGCAATGGATCATCGCGCGATTGGGCAGCCAAAGGCACCAATCTTCTTGGTATAAAAGCAGTGATTGTACAGTCTTTTGAAAGGATTCATCGCTCTAATCTTGTTGGTATGGGCATTGTTCCCTTTGTCTTTGAGGAGGGTGTAAGTTGGACATCTTTAGGCTTAAAGGGAGATGAAAAGGTGACAATTGAAGGAATTCATAACTTGAAACCTCGTCAAAAGACAGTAGCGAAAATTACTTTTTCTGATGGTACGATAAAAACCGCTCCGTTATTATGCCGTATTGATACTGAAGATGAGCTAGATTATTTGCATCATGGGGGGATTTTGCAATATGTCTTGCGTAAGTTAGCCGTTTAAATTCTTTTATTTGTTAAGGAATGTCTATTATTAAGCTATAAAGCTGCGGATCAAAGAGTTTGGCTTCGTTTTTTTATGACTATCTTTGAAAATCTAATTGACGTTAGCTTTGGGATTGCGCTATAAGCCACACAGTTATAGGCAGCTTTATAGTTTTGCTTGGGTTGAATTTATTTATATTGGTAGAGTTGTTCTTTAGACTCATTTTACCAAGGTGTTGAAAGAGAGATTATATTTATGGCGAATACACCTTCTGCTCGAAAAGCGGTGCGCAAGGTTACGGCGCGCACACAGGTTAATAGGGCCCGCCGTTCGCGCGTTCGTACCTTTATACGTAAGTTTGATGATGCTTTAGCGGGTGGTGATAAGGCATCTGCAGAGATTGCATTTAAGAATTTTGAGCCTGAAATTATGCGTGCGGTTTCTAAAGGAGTTTTTCATAAAAATGCTGCTGCGAGGAAAGTATCGCGTTTAGCTAAACGTTTGAAGGCTCTCAGCGTTTAAGCTTTTTCTCCTTTATTGAGAATCAAGCCAGTATCCATGAGGATGCTGGCTTTTTGTTTATTATTTCAAAAAGTTTCTATCGAAAATAAGAATCGATAATGATTCTCCTCTTGAAAAAGGAGAGAAAGTTTATAGGAGGGGTATGGTTATCCACAAGCTTTGTGGATTTTTACCGAGTCTTTTTTGTCAAGCATTTTATTTTTTTTTTAAAATCTGAAGAGATTCTTTAATTGTTGGTAAATTTAGAGAAAAAAAATGAATTGAATCAATATTTTTTTCATTCCTCATTGATACAAGCATTTTTTTCGGGTTTTTTGATTTTATTTTGACCTCTTGCATTTTACCTCTGCTGTTTTGTATGGTTCTTATGAAGACTAAAAAGCATGAAGGGGTCACACCAGCACATTGTTCTGTATTTTGTTGAGTACAAGATGTTTTGACTTAGGCTTTTTGAAGCTTTTGTGCTGGGGAGGTTTTCTGACGATTTTTTAGTTTTCTGAATAGATATGTTTACCATTTTAGAAGGGTGGGTCATATCATGAGTGCAAGTAAATCTTATTGGTCATCTTTGTTAGTGGGGTTGTGGTGAGGCTATCCTAGGGGAGGGTGAGTAATCTTATTTGGGGTAGGGCGTTTTGCCTTCGCTAGATTTATTTTAGCTGTTTGGCAGGACAGAATTTTATTTTTATCAGGATGAAAGATGGTGGATAAATTGAACTCTAAAGCTAGTTCCTTTAAAAGGGTTTCGGTGAATATCCTGTCGGCAGAGAACATAATAAAGAATAGGATGACAGAGAGTGATGAGGACGTTTGTAGAAATGCTTTTATAGGGCATTCTATTGTTTCAGAGGAGGAAAGTGCGGCGGCTTTTATACGTGTTATGGCGCAATTAAAGGTGCAGGTTGGTGTTGAGGCTTATACCAGTTGGTTTGGACGTGTGAAGCTTGCTGAATATAGCCATACTCTTGTAAAGCTTTCTGTTCCTACAGCTTTTTTACGTTCATGGATTAATAATCACTATGGTTCTCTTTTGACTCATTTATGGAAACAAGAGAATTCAGCAATTCTTCGTGTTGAAGTTATTGTTCGTGGTATGGAACGCGTTTCAAGAGACGTCGTTTGTAAAAGAAGTGTTCCTTCTGCTGTGCTAGAGGAGCAAGCGACTTCATCTTTTGTTGAAAGTTGTGCAGAGCATTCAGTTAAGAGTTCTCAAACGGGAGTTTTTGGATCTCCACTTGATTCTCGCTATACTTTTGAAAGTTTTGTTGAGGGGGCTTCTAATCGTGTTGCTTTAGCAGCTGCGCGTTCAATTGCGGAGGGGCATAAAAGTGCTTTGCGTTTTAATCCTCTTTTTATTCACGCATCTGTTGGTTTAGGAAAAACACATTTGCTTCAAGCAATTGCTGCTTCTGCATTGAAGCGTTTAACGTCTGCGCGTGTTATTTATTTAACTGCTGAATATTTTATGTGGCGTTTTGCAACAGCTATTCGTGATAATGATGCTCTTTCTTTTAAAGAGCAGCTTCGTGATATCGACCTTTTGATTATTGATGATATGCAGTTTTTGCAGGGTAAGTCGATACAACATGAGTTTTGCCATTTGCTTAATATGTTGCTTGATAGTGCAAAACAAGTTGTTGTCGCTGCAGATCGTCCGCCAGCAGAATTAGAATCGCTTGATCTTCGCGTTCGTTCTCGTCTTCAGGGAGGGGTAGCTCTTGAAATTGAAGCACCAGATTATGAAATGCGTTTGCAAATGTTGCGCCAGCGGTTGAAGGTGGCACAACAAGATGATGGCATGGTATCAATTTCTGATGATATCTTGGAATATATTGCGAAAACGGTTTTAGGGTCGGGGCGTGATATTGAAGGTGCATTTAATCAGCTCTTGTTTCGCCAATCTTTTGAGTCTGATTTATCTTTAGAGCGGATTGATGAGTTATTAGGTCACTTGACACGTCCTGGTGAACCTAAGCGTATTCGGATTGAAGAAATTCAGCGTACGGTAGCACGTCATTATAATGTTTCTAAACAGGACTTGTTATCTAATCGTCGAACACGTACGGTTGTGAAGCCACGGCAAGTTGCAATGTATTTAGCAAAAGTATTAACTCCTCGCTCGTTGCCAGAAATTGGGCGTCGTTTTGGTGGACGTGATCATACAACAGTTTTACACGCTGTGCGTAAAATTGAAGATTTGGTTTGTGGTGATCAGACCTTGGCTAAGGAACTTGAATTGCTTAAGCGTTTGATTGGAGAACAGGCTGTATAGTGTTTATCGTTTCTTTCTTTGGAGAAACTTTAAAGAATTTAATGAAAAGATTTATTTTCTTCTTATGCAGGAGTGACTTGCCATTTTAAGAGAGGTTTAATAAAGTCTAGCAGGCGATTCTTTGAAGAGGATCTATTTTAATGCTAAGGAATTCTTATAGTTTTTAGTAAATCATACGGGGCTTTTATGCGTATTACAGTTGATCGCAGTCAATTTCTCAAGTCTCTTGGTCGGGTTCACCGTGTGGTAGAGCGCCGTAATACTGTTCCTATTTTATCGAATGTGCTGATTGATGCAGAAAATGGTCGTGTGCAGTTAAAAGCAACAGACCTTGATTTAGAGGTTACGGAATCTTTTGCAGTTAATGTTAAACAAGCTGGAGCAACAACTGTTCCAGCACATTTGCTCTATGATATCATTCGAAAACTTCCTGATAGCAATGAAGTTGTCTTATCCGTCGATGAGAATCAAGCAGGCACAATGTCTGTTGTTTCGGGTTGTGCACATTTTCAGCTTCAATGTCTTCCGAAGGCAGATTTTCCAGAGTCGCTTCCTGGGCAGTTTGGTTATCGTTTTTCTCTATCGGCATCAAGCTTAAAACATTTACTTGATTGTACGCAATTTGCTATTTCTACTGAAGAAACCCGTTATTATCTTAATGGTATTTATTTACATGTTATTAATGATGGTGTTTTGAAATTGCGTTTGGTTGCAACTGATGGTCATCGTTTGGCACAAGTTGAGATGGAAGCTCCTTCAGGAGTTGAGGGAATGCCCGGTGTTATTGTTCCCCGTAAAGCTGTAGGAGAATTGCAAAAACTTCTTTCAGAAGAAAATGATAGCGATGTATGTATAGAGCTTTCAGAGACAAAGATTCGTTTTTCTGTAGGTTCTGTGATTTTTACATCAAAATTAATTGATGGAACATTTCCGGATTATCAACGTGTTATTCCTCTTGGAAATGATAAAGAATTAATTGTTAATAGGCAGGACTTTTCTTCTGCAGTTGATCGTGTTTCAACGATTTCAAGTGATCGGGGGCGTGCAGTTAAATTAACGATTGAGCATGGACAGTTAAGGCTTGTTGTTAATAGCCCAGATTCGGGCAGTGCAGAAGATCAATTATCAGTAACTTATGCATCTGAACCGCTTGAGATAGGATTTAATTCACGTTATCTTTTGGATATTGCTGGGCAGCTTCCAAGTGACGAGATGGTTTTTATGTTGGCTGAGGCTGGAGCACCAGCTCTGATTCGTGATAATGATGATGCGGATGTGCTCTATGTACTAATGCCTATTCGCGTTTAGGGGCAATTGTTTTGCAATGTATGGCCAGTCATGTGCACAAAGTGGCAGTGAGGCAGCTGAAGCTTTTACGTTATCGCAATTATCCTTTTTTCAATATTCATTTTTCTGGTCAGCATGTGGTTTTTACCGGCCATAACGGTGCTGGTAAGACGAATCTTTTAGAGGCGTTATCTTTTCTTTCTCCTGGTCGTGGTTTGCGGCGTGCTGCTTATTCTGACGTTAGCTTTGTAGATGGTGGCGGTGGAGGATTTGTTGTATTTGCGCGTCTTGAATGCGCTCTTTATGGCGAAGTAAAGATTGGTACAGCTTTGGAGGTTAGCGATAACAGTCGAAAAGTCCATATTAATGGTGTGAATGAGTCGGGTGATTGCCTAACAGATTATTGTCATATTAGTGTCCTAACACCGTCTATGGATGGTCTTTTTACAGGTCCTTCGCTTGAGCGCCGTAGTTTTTTGGATCGTATGGTTTTGGCGATTGATCCCTTGCATAGGCGCCGCATAGCCGATTATGATAGAGCTATGCGCGCACGTAATCGTTTATTTTTAGATGGAAATGAAGATTGTGCTTGGTTTGATGCTTTAGAAAAGCAGATGGCAGAACTGGCGACAGCTATTTCTGCGGCGCGTGTTGATGTTATTCGTCTTTTAAATGATATGTTTACACAAATGCCATCACAGATACCTTTTCCACGAGCTTTTTTGCAAATTGATGGTTTTTTGGAAACAGCTCTTAGTGAAATATCAGCAATTGAAGTTGAAGAGCAATTTTGTGATCGATTACGGCATAATCGCGCAATGGACCGTGCTGCTGGTCGGACGTTAGAAGGACCACATCGCGCAGATTTGCAGGTTTTTTATGCTGATAAAAATATAGAAGCAACATCGTGTTCAACAGGTGAACAAAAAGCGCTGCTGACAGGTTTAGTTTTGTGTCATGCTCGTCTAACAGGTATGATGTCGGAAAAAGCCCCCATTCTTCTTCTTGATGAAATGGCTGCTCATCTTGATTCGCACCGACGTGCTGCTTTATTTGATATTCTTGATGATTTAGCTGTACAAACATTTATGACAGGAACAGATCGTCTTTTATTTGATGACTTAAAAGGACGCGCAGAATTCTTTGAGATTAAGGATGGGGCTTTATTGTCGTAAAAACATGCTAAATATTATTTTTAAATAAGTGATAGGTCTAAAAGAAAAGGCATGCTATGTCTGAGATGATAACGATTTTAAATGGTCCTAATTTAAATTTTCTAGGTCAACGTGAGCCAGAAATTTATGGAACTGAGACTCTGGAAGATATTGAAAAAAGATGCAGAGAATGGGCAAAAAAAAATGATATCATAATAAATTTTTATCAAAGTAATTGTGAAGGGCAGTTGGTAGCATGGATACAAGAAGCAATAGAGGCAAGTTCTGGATTGATTATTAACCCAGCGGCTTACAGTCACACATCTGTTGCACTTCTTGATGCCCTAAAAATGTTTTCAGGGCCAAAAGTAGAAGTTCATTTATCTCATATTTACCAGCGTGAAGCTTTTCGTCACTACTCTTATACATCTGCAGGTGTAGACGCTATCATAACTGGGTGTGGAGGTGATGGATATTGGTTTGCACTTGAATATATTGCAAAACAATTAAGCAAAACAATTAAATTGTGATAGGTAAAGAATAAGCGTTTGATAAGAGTAATATAGGCATTGAATTCACTTGATAATTATTTTCAAATCTGTACAATACGAGGTATATATTTATGACAATTTTTGGTGCATATGACGGGGGTAAATAGAGATGAAAAGCTTTGTTCGACAATTAGAAATGCTTGTGATTTTAGGGGGAGCACTGCTTTTATCTGGTTGTAAAATTGATGTTATACAGCCATCAGGTTATGTTGCACGTCAACAGCTCATTTTGATAGTTGTTTGTGTGGTGGTGATGCTTTGTGTTGTCATCCCAGTTATGGTGAGTGTGGTATTTTTAGCTATAAAATATCGTGCATCGAATATGAAAGCGGACTATTCTCCTGATTGGGCGCATTCAAATAAAATTGAAGCGTTGATGTGGGGTATTCCAATTGTAATTGTAATGGTTTTAGGTTCATTAACAGCTTATTATACTTATAAGCTGGAACCTACAAATCCTCTCCCAGTGGAAGTTGTAGGTGAAGGAAAGCCATTACAGATAGATGCCGTTTCTCTTGATTGGAAATGGCTTTTTATTTATCCTGAATATGGTGTTGCATCGATTAATGAGATTTATGCACCTGAAGGGCGTCAAGTTTTATTGCAATTGACGTCAGAGAATTCTGTCAATGCTTTTTGGGTCCCCAAACTGGGTACAGTTCTTTACGCTATGCCGCAGATGAATGCTAAGTTGCATTTGGTCGCTGAAGAGCAAGGAGTATTCAAAGGAACCTCAGCAAATTACAGTGGTGATGGTTTTTCGAGTATGCGGTTTAAGTGGCATTCTGTGTCTTTGCAGGACTTTGAGGATTGGATTGTAAAAGCTCGGGCTAATGGTCGAGTACTTGATCGTGCATCTTATCGTCAACTTTCTATTGCGCCTCGTATGGGTGATATTGCTGCGAAGAAAAAAGATGCTGAAGTTCGTTATTTTGCACCTGTGGAGAAGCGCCTTTACTATCGTGTTGTTAATCGATGTGTCGATGAAAATACGGTATGTAATGAGGATTTAATGAAACGTGCTGCTTCTCAGACGCTATGGGGTGCACTATGTTCAGTATTTGATCCTGATGTTATTTAAAGAATCAGTAAAGAAAGAGCCCTTTTAACATAAGGTTTCTTTTAAACTTGAATTTCATTTGAAATGGGTTGAGAAATGTTTGGAAGACTTACAGATCCTACGGCAGGTGCTTTTCATGCACTTGCACATGAGCCGATCGTTTTATACACGTGTATTGCGATTGTTGTGGTTGGTTTAATTGCTGTTGTTGCTCTAACAGCACTTGGGTGGTGGGGGATTCTATGGCGAAATTGGATTACAACTGTTGACCATAAACGCATAGGCATTATGTACATAGTTCTTGGAATTATTATGCTTGTTCGCGGTTTTGCGGACGCACTCATGATGCGAACACATCAAGCTTTAGCTCTTGGGAGTGAAAGTGCAGGTTATTTGCCACCTGACCATTTTGATCAAATTTTTTCGGCGCATGGCACTATCATGATTTTTTTCATGGCTACGCCTATTTTATTTGGTCTTTTTAATTATCTTATACCGCTTCAAATTGGTGCGCGTGATGTTGCTTTTCCCTTTGCAAATAATCTAGGTTTTTGGATTACGGCTGCAGGGGCAATATTGATTAACATATCCCTAGGTGTTGGGAATTTTGGTCGTGGTGGCTGGTTGATGTATCCACCTTTTACAGAATTGCAAACGAGTCCAGATACAGGGGTAGACTATTATTTATGGTCACTTCAACTTTCTGGTATAGCGACAACAATGGGGGCGGTCAATTTTGTTGCGACTTTGATTAAGATGCGTGCTCCTGGGATGACGATGATGAGAATGCCTGTTTTTTGTTGGAGCGCTTTTGTTAGCAATGTCCTTATTTTAGTTATTTACCCTGTCTTAACTGTAGCATTTGCACTCTTGGCATGCGATCGTTATTTGGGCATGAATTTCTTTTCTAATGTTGGTGGCGGAAATCCGATGGTATGGATTAACTATGTTTGGGTTTTTGGTCATCCTGAGGTTTATGTTTTGGTTGTTCCTGCTTTTGGAATTGTTTCTGAGGTTGTATCAACTTTTTCTTCAAAACGCCTCTTTGGTTATACTTCGATGATATGGGCCATGTTGGTTATTTTGATTCTTTCGCTTCTTGTTTGGGGACATCATTTCTTCACAATGGGTGGCGGTGAAGCTGTGAATACTTTCTTTGGTATTGCGACAATGATTATTGCTGTTCCAACAGGTGTAAAAGTCTTTAATTGGCTGCTAACTATGTATAAGGGGCGGATTCGCTTTGAGCCTCCAATGCTTTGGTGCATGGGAATGATTTTTACATTTGTTGGTGGTGGATTAACTGGTGTTTTGTTATCTATTGTGCCAGCTGATTGGCAGTTTCATAATTCGTTGTTTTTGGTAGCGCATTTCCATCATACAATTATTGGTGGTGTCGTTTTTGCGTACTTAGCGGGGATTGCATTTTGGTTTCCAAAAGTTTTTGGTTATAAACCAAATCGAGCATTGGGTATTGCATCTTTCTGGTGTTGGTTCATTGGTTTTTACCTTGCCTTTTTCCCAGTCTATGCACTTGGTTTAATGGGTGGGACGCGTCGTCTCCAGCATTACATGGAACCTAGTTGGCAACCGATGTTTATGATTGCTGCATTGGGTGCTTTTATTATTTTGCTTGGTATCCTTTGTTTTGTGCTGCAAGTTGTTTTGGCGATTTGGTACGGTATTAAACATAAGGGACGTTTACCTGTAACATTAAATGATTCTTGGGGTGATGCACGGACCCTTGAATGGTCTATCTCTTCACCGCCTCCTTCTTACAATTTTGCAATAGTTCCGAAAATACAGTCTGATGATGCTTATTGGAATATGAAGAAAAGTGGTTATCAACGTCCTACCAGTGGATTTACAAAAATTCATATGCCGTCCAATACATCGGCTGGAATTATTGCGGGATTTTTCTCATTAGTTATTGGTTTTGCGCTTGTCTGGCATATTTGGTGGCTTGTTGCGGTCGGCTTGATTGGTTTTATTGCAACGCTTGTGTGTCATTCATTAACAGGTGACCATCATGGTTATTATATTCCGGCTGAAGAAGTACAAAAAACTGAAGATGCCTTTACAGCTGTTCTTAAAGAACAAGGAGTGACAGTATGAGTGCAGTAACAATGAATAAAGTGAGTGCTGTGGATGAACATCACCACGATAATAGTTCGGTAATGACGTTTGGTTTTTGGGTCTATATTCTCTCAGATTTGATCCTGTTTTCGACACTTTTTTCAAGTTTTGCTGTTTTTTCTGCTTCTTATGGTGGTGGTAAGGCGGGCAATGAGTTTATTGATTTAAAATTTGTTTTGGTTGAGACTGCTTTCTTGTTGTTTTCATCCGTCACTTATGGTTTTACAATGGTACAAGCACATAAAAATAACATCAGTGGTGTGCGTTTATGGATGGCTATTACCTTTGTATTTGGGTGTTGCTTCATTGGTATGGAACTTTACGAATTTCATGAACTTTTGGGTGAGGTCTTTTATTACGATCCAAATGCTTATGCTGGTATTGATCCTGCGACGGGTTTACAGCTTTTTGGACGGGAGATTCTCTCTGCTTATTGGTCAGCATTTTTTGCTTTGGTTGGCACCCATGGACTTCACGTAAGTGTTGGTCTTCTTTGGATGGTTGTGATGTTTTTTCATCTTCGTCGTAATGGCTTGGATCAGAACAATAAAACACGTTTAGCATGCCTTTCCATTTTTTGGCATTTACTTGATATTGTATGGGTTGGTGTTTTCACCATGGTTTATCTATTAGGAGCGTTGTGATGAGCATGCAAAATGAAACACATGGTCCCAGTACTGGTTCCTATTTGGTCGGCTTTATTCTGGCTGTATTTTTCACCCTAGGTTCTTTTGTTCCTGTGATGTATGGAATGATGGAAAGTTGGGCCGTTAGTACAAAAGTTGTGTATCTTATTGGGATGGCTATCATTCAGATTATAGTACAAATTGTTTTCTTTTTGCACTTGAACTCTGGTCCAGATGCCAAGTGGAATTTAAGCGCATTGTGGTTTGCTGCTATTTGCGTTTTTGTTATTATTGGGGGAACTTGGTGGGCTATCTCTCATTTGAATTATAATATGATGGGTGGTTCAGGACGTGTTATTGAACCGGAAATATCAAGTAGAGATGGTTCTTCAGTATCTGAGCAGTTATCAAACAAAGATATATTCCGTAAGAAAACAGCCAGAAAAGATACAGGGCTCAGAAATGCCTATGGAGCAGGGGGGCTAAGTACGCAGTCTCCTGTGGAGTAGTTGTTAGAAATATCTGTGGGAGCTGATGCGGCATGTATCAGCTCTTACAAGAAATTCGTAGGATATTAAAGAGAGGGGTAGGTACAAGATATCAGTGGAATGAGTATCATGATTTTGAATGTACTTTTATTTTAAAAGAGAAATTCCATGGAGTATTTAGTCAAGCCTTAATTTTTGAGATAAATAGCTGTTTGTAGGATATACAAAAAGTGATATTTATACAATTTACTACAAAAAAAGAGAATGTGAGAAACAAGTTTTTATGTTGTGTGAGATAAAAGCTACGAGGCGGTAACGTTTTTATGATTTACAGGATTTATATTAAAGATAGCATTAAAGTTATTTGTAATAATAATATGCCATTGAAATCAAAAATTTAGAGAATAATCAGAAAACTTAATGAAAACCGTTGCAATGACAGTTATTGGTGCTGGTTCTTTTGGTACTGCATTAGCGATTGCTCTTGCCCGTAATGGTCATAATGTTTTACTTTGGGGATATAAACCCCAACATATCAAAGAATTACAAGAACAACGTTGTAATAAAGTATATTTACCCGATATTCAATTTCCTGAAAATTTATTACTTGAAGCTTCGCTTGAAACTGCAATAGTAGCAAGTCACAATATATTAATCGCTGTTCCAAGCCATGTATTTCATCAAGTTTTGTATAACATTCAGCCTTATTTAGATCAGCATTCACGTGTTATTTGGGCAACAAAAGGTTTAGAACATGGTACCGGACGTTTCTTACAAGAGGTTGCTCGTGAGATTTTAGGTGAAAAAATTCCTTTAGCTGTTTTTTCTGGACCAACTTTTGCTCAAGAACTAGCTGTTGGTTGGCCTACTGCAATGACGATAGCAGCTTCTGATGTTGAGTTTGGTAAAGAATTGCAGCAACTTTTTCATTGTGACAAAAGTTTTAGAGTTTATAAAAGTTCAGATATGATTGGCGTTCAATTAGGGGGAGCAGTTAAAAATGTTATTGCTATTGGTGCAGGAATATCAGATGGCATGGGATTTGGGGCAAATGCACGAATAGCTCTCATCACACGAGGACTAGCTGAAATCAGTCGTTTAGGAGGGGCTATGGGTGCTGAGCTTTCCACATTTATGGGAATGACAGGCTTAGGTGATCTGGTTTTGACATGTACTGATAATCAGTCGCGTAATCGCCGTTTTGGAATACTTCTTGGTAAAGGAGTAGATATCAAAGAAGCGGAAAAACAAATTGGTCAGGTTGTGGAAGGGTACTTAAATACCAAGGAAGTACATACGTTGGCGCAACGTATTGGGATAGAAATGCCCATTGTAGAACAAATTTATCAAATTCTCTATTGTGGTAAAAACATAACTGAAGCGGCGAACGCATTACTAAGCCGTACTCTTAAGGATGAAATACAATGATATCCTGTTTTTTTAAATAATTCCAATTGTAAAAAATAGAAACATGCTATGATAGGCATATAAAATAGATTGTATTGATGGTTGTATAAGACAGTCATATTCTAGGAAACTATAGATTCATATCATTCGATTCTTTATGAAACATGGATGAAATATAAAAGTTTTGGCTTTTGTCTAAAAACTATCTCTTTGAAAATAAATTATCGTTTCCACTTACACATGTTTATGTAATATAATGAATTTATGCAATGTAATGAACAAGATATTTTGATTTTCTCTTAAATTCATCTCACAATGATATTTGCAAACAGAATAATACAAGACTCATTAGGTGGAAGCATCTTATTTATTAACGTATAAGCTAAAAATATCATTGCTATTATCCAATTTTCAATATTATTTGCTGCGTGTAACAGCGTTTATATCTCGATAGGGGCAGGGATATCGTGTGTCTCTGTTTGTGTAATTCTTTAAAACAAGAAGACAATCTAATTTGGGAAGAAGATGAAATTTTAAAGATGAAAACCAGTTTCCATTTCTACCATCATTTTTAAATTCAGTTTTACGCTATCTAAAGCATATCTTTTAAATAATGGAGATTACCTCACACCTTGATGTGTCAGGTAAAATAGAACGCCCAAAATAAAACACTATTGCTGTTGTATATTTACGCGCTTGTTTTAAAGAGACCTCTCTTAAAACTCCCAAGCCCAATTCGCGACGGTGACCGTAAATAGTGTAACGATAAAGCCATTGTGCACGTCCCCATCTTTATGTTTATGAAGGAGGAAGCCGAGCATCATCACACATCCTACCTTGAGACAGCTCTTGGCACTTGAGCCTGTTCCGTAGAGATGTTTACGCCTTTTATTTTCTCACATGTCAATTTTGTTTTTTATATGCAAGAAATGACTTTTGGAATTATAAATTTGAAAATCTAAAATTGAAAAAATGTTATTGTACTTATTTGTGGCTGTCATTTAAACTGAAAAAATAATGTGATTATAAAGATAAAAAATTGATTTATATGAATAATTCATTTTATTTTTGTATTGAATTAATTAAAAATATGTGTTTGCTTGTCACAAGCGGGTTAGTATGTGGATAAAAATTATTAAAAATACTTCTAATGAATCATCTCAAGCATCAAGGGGTGTTTCAACATTAGAACATGGCAAGTAAAATGATGGTGTCGGTTTGTCATTTTTATAAACATTAAAATGGTGGAGCAAAAAGGATTTATGTACTTCACGGGGATTTTTATACGTTCTACAGATACCATTGTGAAATGGAATTGCGTGTATTGAGAGATATCTTTTAAAAAAATGCATGAAGGAGCAACAGCCGTAGTGTTTTTGGGCGTTCTATTCTACCTGATATATCAGAGAAATGCTTTCATTAAAGAACGAGAAAATAAAGGTGTGAGGTAAAGCGTAACCTCCCTTATTTAAAAAAATATTGTGTGGGTGCTTTTAAAATTGTAAAGCCTCATTAAAGAATAATAGTCAGATTAATGATTGATTTCTTTACGCCTTCATATTCTTCCTAAATTAGATTGCCTTTGCGTTTCAAGAATAAATAAAACGGTAGGCAATATTTTTTTCAATCTGGTATACAAAAGCTGAAGCTAAGGATTTTAATAATCCCCTAATCTCTGTTTCACACTGCGAGGGCTGGGGATTGATTTATAAGCAACAGCAAAAGCGTATGCTTTAGTAAGGTAAATAACGTCATAAAATACAAAATTTATCAACCATGGATTGAAGAAATATTCCGGATTTTTATGAAACACTTTGCAAAACAAGGTATCTGGTTTTGTATTAGACTTATTCTTATAAAGACCTGCACACGTGCCTTACGTCATATTTTTCTAAGTGCGATGATTTTTATCCTTCCTGAGTATCATCACTTTTTTTCAGCTCTTCAAGTATTGGCATAGACATGATGTTATAGCCTGAATCAACATAATGGATTTCACCTGTAACACCTGATGATAAGTCAGAGAGTAGATAAAGAGCAGATTTTCCAATTTCATGAATATTTACGGTACGACGTAATGGGGCATTACGGCGTTGATGTGAAAATATTGCACGTGCAGCTGCAATACCATTACCTGCTAAAGTTCTAACAGGACCAGCGGAAATCGCATTGACACGGATATTTTGAGGACCAAAGTCCGCTGCTAAATAACGTACCATAGCTTCTAGAGCTGCTTTAGCAACACCCATGATGTTATAATTAGGCACAACTTGCTGTGAAGCACCATAGGTAAGAGTTAAAAGTGTTCCTCCATTGGGCATAAGCCTACCCGCGCGCTGGGCAATTTCAGTAAAGGAATAAGCTGAAATAACCATCGTGCGTTGGAAGTTTTCACGTGTTGTAACATCAACATAACGTCCTTTTAGCTGAGTTTTATCTGAAAAACCAATGGCATGGACAATAAAATCAATAGTTTTCCATTCTTTTTCAAGTTGCTCAAAGACGTAGTCAATATTTTCAATTTTTTCAACATCACACTCTAGCACTAATTTGCAGCCAAGTTTATCAGCTAGAGGCTGAACACGTTTTCCAAAAGCATTCCCTTGATAAGTCAATGCTAATTCAGCTCCTGCTTGTGCGAGCTGACAGGCAATGCCCCAAGCAATTGAATGGTCATTCGCAATCCCCATAATAAGGCCACGTTTGCCCTCCATCAAACCTTTCATATTATTCTCCGTAAGACCGTACTTTTTTCAATTACTAAGAACGTGTGTTTATTCATAGCGTTGGAAAACAAGCGTTGCATTGGTACCGCCAAAGCCAAAAGTATTTGACAATACGGTATTCAGTTGTTGATGATCACGTCGTTTACGAACGATTGGCATATCAGCAAAAGCTGGATCAAGTTCTTCAATATGGGCACTTTCACAAATAAAATTATGCTGCATCATTAACAGTGTGTAGATTGCTTCTTGAACACCAGCTGCACCCAAGGAATGACCAGTCAGAGATTTTGTGGCAGAAATTGGCGGGCATTGATCACCTGCTCCGAAGATACGGCGGATCGCTTCTATTTCAGGAGGATCACCAACAGGTGTTGCTGTTGCATGGGGATTGATATAATCAATCTTATTTTTGACGGTCGCAAGTGCCATGCGCATGCACCGTTCTGCTCCCTCACCCGACGGAGAGACCATATCGTATCCATCGGATGTAGCGCCATAACCAACAATTTCTCCATAGATTTTTGCACCACGCGCTTTAGCGACTTCTAGTTCTTCAAGAACCAAAACGCCAGCGCCACCAGCAATAACAAATCCATCACGATTAGCGTCATAAGCACGCGAAGCTTTTTCTGGTACATCATTATATTTGCTGGACATAGCACCCATAGCATCGAATAAAACAGATAATGTCCAATCCAGATCTTCGCAACCACCAGCAAAAATGCGATCTTGTTTTCCATATTGGATTGTTTCATAAGCATTGCCGATACAATGATTGGATGTAGCACATGCGGAAGAGATTGAATAGTTTACGCCCTTAATTTTAAAAAAAGTTGCAAGTGTTGCGGATGCCGTGGAACTCATCACTTTAGGCACAACAAAAGGACCGATGCGTTTTGGACCTTTTTGGCGTGTAATATCAGCAGCCTCAACGATTGACTGAGTTGAAGCACCTCCAGAACCCATAATAATACCCGTGTGTTCATTCGATACTTCATGCGGTTCTAGACCCGCATCAGCAATTGCCTGATCCATGGCGATGTGATTCCATGCTGTTCCACGCCCATGAAAACGTAGAGCACGTCGATCTACGAGTTCTTCTATATTAATATCAGGTTTGCCGTAAACTCTGCTACGAAAGCCTAATTCGGCATATTGAGGTGCGTAAGAAATTCCGGATTTTGCTTCACGTAAACTGGTTAAAACAGCTTCAGGTCCATTTCCAATCGCGGAGACAATTCCCATTCCAGTTACAACAACTCGACGCATTCATACCTCCTCGTTCCATACAGAATAGTGAAAAGTTCTTTCTGACGGAAATAACGTTCAATCTTCTTTGAATAAAGCAACGCGTAAATCACTCGCCTTATAAATAGTCTCTCCATCTGCTTTTAGCCACCCATCAGCTATTCCTAAGACTAAATTTCCACGCCGAATACGCTTAAAATCTATTTCATATTCAAGAATTTTGGTTTGTGGAGTTACCATCCCTGATAACTTTACTTCACCTGTTGATATCGCTCTTCCTTTTCCTGGTTCGCCTAGCCAACCAAGAAAAAATCCTGTCAATTGCCACATACCATCCAGTCCGAGACATCCTGGCATGACGGGATCGCCTATAAAGTGACAATTAAAGAACCACAGGTCTGGTGTAATGTCAAATTCGGCGCGAACCATTCCTTTATCGTATTTACCATCAGTTTCACTAATTTGAGTGATTCGATGAATCATTAACATTGGCGGTGCTGGCAATTGCGCATTACCTTTACCAAACATTTCGCCGCGAGCGCAGCTTAGAAGCTCTTCATAAGTGTAGCGAGACTTTTGTTCAGCCATTGTTACTCCATTTATTTGCATATATTTTTATTTCTGCGCTTTTCCCAACCTACTTTTAGAGCAAATTTTAAAGAGAGGGAAATGATTTTATATCATTTTTAATGACAAAAGGCCTTTTTTATGTATTCTACACAGGTAATTATTTAAAAATGGAATACAAGATTACACCATACTATTCCCATTTTTTTGTATTTTGATCTTATTTAGCAGGAATATATTTGGGTTTGTAATATGTCAGTGAGTGCAGACGATTTAGATATGAATGAAGAGCAACAGTTCACAAAAGAGTGTGGAAAAATTGTGCAATATTATTCCATTTCTATGTTAGAAAAACGTTTGCGTCAGAATGGTTTGCGTCCAACACGTCAGCGGTTGGAACTTGCGCATATGATTTTTTCTCAAGGAAATCGTCATATTACTGCTGAAGAGCTCTATGAGGAAGCGGGGAGGGCAGGTGTGCCTGTATCTTTAGCAACGGTTTATAATACGCTTCATCAATTTACGGAAGCGGGATTGTTACGGATTATTGCCGTAGAAGGCTCAAAAACTTGGTTTGATACCAATACCTCTGATCACTACCATTTTTATATAGAAGGCGAAAATCGTATTCTTGATATTCCTTACAATTTGGAAGAAGCTCCCATTATTAGAAATTTGCCTAAGCCACCAGAAGGTATGGAAATTTCACATGTTGATTTGATCGTACGATTAAAACCCAAAAATCAATCTTGTGATAGGCAGTGAGGATATTCAATGAGGAATAAAAATTAAATTTGATGAGTTTGAGCATTCACCAACCTTTTACTTTTTCATCAGGATAGATTCCCCATAACTGGGGTTGCTGAAGCCATCCGCGCGTATTATTAATGTTTAGTTCGCACCATTGTCCATCACATTGGCGGATATTGCCAATGACATTAGGTTCTACTTCTGCCACAAGCTCTGCGTTTTCGGTGGGGTTTTTTCGGAGCATCAGCCTTTTTGTTTTATCTTTTTGCCATGGAATAGTTATAGCAGTTCGCTTTCCCGATAAAAGCGATTGATACACCCACCCCTCATCGCCTTCTGCATCACGAATTTTGCGCCATTGATCATATTCTTGAATGATTTCAATAGGCAAGCCCTTCTTTTTGTAGGTAAAAATGATAGAATAGTTGCTTCCTGGTCCGACGCGCACATTAACGCTGGTGGGTTTAATCGAAGCAAATCGCGGAAGTGGTAAACCACTGGGCCCTAAATTTTGATTAAATGTTTGTGCGTGCAACAAATGAGGTGAACCCAATACAATGACTGTTGCTATTAAGATACATGATGCGAGCATTGAAACGCGAAACCAACGAGAATTTTGCACACTGAACTCCTTTATTTCGTCATATATTGGAAATTTAAAATCTGAAATATAAGACTAAAATTATGACATATCGCTCGTTAAAGAGATCTAAACAATGAAAAAATTGTTACGAGAATAGCAAAATAAGGAAAACAAAAGTTTGTATTTTTTAGTGCTTATCTTGTTTATAAGGGGATAAATATAAATAAACACTGGATTTTTATGCAGCTGTACGCGTTATAAAACAGTAAAGTATACTGGGTCCATAGCAATTTTTGTACAGGAAATTAGGGCTAAAGTATTGCATCTCTTTTCTGAGTTTGTTTCTCGAAGTAAAAGTACATGTATGCATATTATGAACAAAGAGCTGTTCAGTAAAGGGGGTATCATGTGGCTTGAAAAGAAGTTTTGAATGGACAAAATAATACGATGAATAAAACAGTTAAGCTTAAAAATATGAGAAAAATTATGAAGTAGATTGATATATGAAGGGCTGATTTTAACAGGACAGTTTTTCGTGATAATCCATTTTATAAAATTTGCTATACTATAATTTCATGCCATGATAATGCTTATCGGTATGGTAGATAAGCTCGATCCATTATACCTTTACGAGCTCTCAATGTTACGAAGTTCTTATTATTTATGGCGTTCATAAGAAGCATTTTTATTTTTTTCTTAAATAGCTTTTATTCTATTTGCATACTAACCCTGCTTATGATGTACAAGAAATAATCTTGATTGATTCAATATAAGAAGGTGTTGAGAAAATAAGAAGGTGTTGAGAAACTTCACGTTATTCAGAATTATTACTTAATATGAAAAACGATTACTTATAACGATAAATCAACGCGTTAAAAACTTTAACTCGTTATTTGAGTTGTAAATATATTTCCATTAAAAATGGTAATAAAAGGCACATTCATCCATATTAAAATACAGTGTTTTCTCTGTTTATTGTTAATTTTCTTTTTCTATAACTCAGTATAGAAGAAAGTTGAATGAAATAGAGGGGCTTATTCGATACACTTATGGGGGTCATTACATAAGTGATGAATAGAAGAAATTTATCAAGAAAAAAGAATCTGTAGTGCAGTGGTTGAAATTTGTCATCGTTTAGAGAGACAGAGTCAAGAGATATAAAAAGTTATGGAATTATATCGTTTTATTACATAACTGAAGGGAAAGAGGATTATGCATTTGATATCATATTTTTACACACAATCGCATATTGCGATAGTTACTTTTGTTTTGCAATCTGATCTAGGATGTTCCAAAGATGTAGAATATTTAATGAAAAAAAAGAAAATCATCATGAAATTTGTACATAAGAAACAGTTATTTAAGAGATATCCGAAATGAGAAAAATTATAGCGAAAAGTGATAATAAAACACCCTACACTCAATTCACATAAGAACAAGTCGCTTAAATATCTAAAGCGTAATTTGTTATCTGTTTTTTGAAATATAAGAATGAAAAAACCACCCCTATGACAGAAACCTTATTATTTTCAGATAACTAACATATTAGATAACATTGTACACAAAAAACCATACACAAGCAATTTATTGCAACCGCCTATGAAGATAAAATTTTCTGGAAGCTTATTATCTACTGCTTACGCAATTGCATAAAGTATATTACTTTACCGCAACAGTTCGTCCGTTACTAACAAAACCTTCTCTTTGCGCACGCTTACGAGCAAGCTTACGTGTACGACGAATAGCTTCAGCTTTTTCACGAGCACGCTTCTCAGATGGCTTCTCATAATAACTACGCATTTTCATTTCACGGAAGATACCTTCACGCTGCATCTTTTTTTTCAACGCACGGAGCGCTTGGTCAACATTATTATCACGAACGAGTACTTGCACTATCTATCCTGCTTTTTTCAGTGTCATAAATGATAGGAAAAACCTACGTCCTTTTAAAGGCATATCCAAAAGGACAAGCACCTATATCATATAAATAAGACATTTGTCTATATCGCTTTTTAAAATTCTATTCTTTTTGCAATAAAACACTTTATTATAATGAATGATAAAATTTTACGGTTATAAATTTATGAAAGTCCTTGTATTTGATCATTTTCGTCAAGATGAATTTTTTCAGCCGTGGGATAATGGGGTAGTCCCGGCATGGTCATAACATCTCCACAAATGACAACGATAAAGCCGGCCCCAGCACAGAGACGAACTTCTCGTACGGGAATTTCAAAATCAACTGGAGCACCATATTGTTTAGGATCAGAAGAAAAAGAATAAGGTGTTTTTGCCATACAAATAGGGTAGGCGCCAAAACCTTCTTTTTCCCAAGATTCAAGTTGTTTGAGAATAGGGGCTGAGATGATGGCGCCACGCCCACCGTATAGCTTTGTTATAATACAATTAATTTTTTGAACGAGTGGAATATTATCTTGATATAAAACTTTAAAATGAGAATCTTTTTCTTCAATCAAGGTAACAAGTTCTTGTGCAAGTTCTATAGTGCCTTTTCCACCTTGTTCCCAATGCTTACAGATAATAGCTTTGTGTCCAGTTGTTGCAACTATTTTTTGTAATGTTTTTATTTCAGCATCGCTATCGCTGTCAAAATGATTGATAGCCACAACACAAGGCATACCGTAGTGCTCCATATTCTTTATATGTCGTAAAAGATTGGCTGTTCCTTTTTCTAAAGCGGTGATATTTTCTTCTGTCAGGTTATTTTTATCTACACCACCATTCATTTTTAATGCACGAATAGTTGCGACGATCACTGTAGCATTTGGTACAATACCTGCTTGCCTACATTTGATATTGAAGAACTTTTCTGCTCCAAGATCTGCTCCAAACCCTGCTTCTGTGACAACATAATCAGCAAGTTTTAAAGCAGTTTTTGTTGCTATAACTGAATTGCAACCATGAGCAATGTTGGCAAAAGGTCCTCCATGAACGAGAACAGGGTTATTTTCAATTGTCTGTACGAGATTGGGTTGTATAGCATCTTTGAGAAGAACTGCCATTGCACCTTCTGCATTGAGATCAGAAACGGTGATGGGCGTTTTATCATAACGATAAGCAACAATAATTTTTTTGAGTCTTTGTGTAAGGTTTTCTAAATTTTCAGAGAGACAAAGAAGTGCCATAATTTCTGACGCAACAGTAATATCAAAACCTGTTTGGCGTGGAAAACCATTTGTTATGCTCCCCAATGAAATAACAATATCGCGCAATGCGCGGTCATTCATATCAAGAACGCGTTTCCAAACAATGCGACGTGGATCAATGTTTAGAGTATTTCCCCAATAAAGATGATTATCTATCATTGCGGCAAGAAGATTATGAGCAGCTGTAATAGCATGAAAATCACCGGTAAAATGTAAATTAAGGTCATCCATTGGAACGACTTGCGCATAACCACCACCAGCAGCACCACCTTTTACACCAAAACAGGGACCTAAAGACGGTTCTCTCAAGGTAGCTATTGTTTTTTTACCAATAAGATTAAGAGCATCACTTAGTCCAACTGTTGTTGTTGTTTTGCCTTCTCCGGCAGGTGTGGGGTTGATAGCTGTGACGAGGATAAGTTTACCATCTGGATTTTTATCAAGCGATTTTATGTATTCAGAAGAAATTTTAGCTTTATCATGGCCATAGGGAATGAGATTTTCATGTGAGATACCAATTTTTTGTGCAATTTCAATAATATGCTGCTTTTTAGCAGTGCGAGCAATTTCAATATCTGTTTTAGGCATGGAAAAATTCTTTAAACTTATCTTTTATTAATGTTCGAGATCTGTACCCCATGGATTAATTAGAAGAATTCATAGAGAACAGAAAGTGTTAGGATATCATAGAAGTCGATGACATGCTATGCAAGAGATAATGCTAAAGAAGCACGAGAAGAGTTTCTTTGCTTTTAAGCAGTAAAAATATGTTTAATTCAATTAAAAATATCTCGAAAATAAGCTTTGGTTTGCAACAAAATGTCTAATGACATTAATGGATACCATAAGTGTTTTATGGCGGCACATCTGAAGTCCCTATTAAGATGGGATTGCTAAGAATAAAATATCCAGAAACATCTAGTTATGGAAAAATTAGAAATAAGCACGCAAAAAATTATCTAACTGATTAAAGAGTATAATCCGGAAGAGACTAAAAACAAGCGCATAGATCGAAAAAAGAAAACAACACACGCTGCTCATGAAATCGTTATGATTATTAGCTAATAAAAGCACCTTGAGGCTGAATTGAAGGACTCATAACATCCTATTCTAGCAAAATGGCTAAAGAAACGACTCACAACAGAATGAAATAACAAAATACAAAAAAACAAAGATAGGCAAAAATAAATCACAAAATAAAGAATTTAATTTAAAGAGCCTGAATTTATAAGAAGATATTTTGATAGATGGCGCACCCGAAGAGATTCGAACTCCTGACCCCCAGATTCGTAGTCTGGTGCTCTATCCAGCTGAGCTACGGGTGCATACATTTCAATTTTTACATTGTCTAAGACAGAGGTTTCCTAATCGTTTCATTAAAGAAATGCAAGTGAAACTTGGATAGTAATAAAAAAAAACTCTTTTTTATGAGATATTTTAAAAAAGGATATAATATATTATGGTTTCAGTTAGTTTTGATATAATCATTTTTTGTTGTGACCGTACAAAGCAATATGAACGATAGTTAACTTGACGTTTTAATCTATGAAAGATAGTCAAGCAAAGATGAGATGTGTTTTTTGCGGTGGGGGGGTAAGATATATACACCCGCTGTTTGGTTTTTGTGTAAAACGCCGATATTACTATTGAAAACTATTTCAGATGAACATGACACAGCAAGGGTGGATGTATGGCGTTATTAAAAAAGAGCTTTCCGTTGGTGTTTTTAATCGTCGTTTTAACGGTTACTTATTGGGCTGGAAAAAAGAGTGCAGAACAACCCATTTCTATGGTGGATAAAACAAGAGTATCGTATAAAGCCTCAAAGGGAAAAATGGGAAGACCACCGGCGAATGTTGTCGTTGATCTTGTGAAAGTTCAAGATTTTTATGAACAACTTAACGTTCTTGGGAGTGGAAAAGCTCTTGCAGAAGTCGAGCTTACCCCTTTATCCTCAGGTGTTGTTGATAAGATTTTTGTATCAGCTGGTACAAAAGTACAAGTCGATGATGTGATTGCAAAGCTTGATTCTAAAAAAGAGGAAATAGAGGTTGCAAAAGCAAAAGTACAACGTGATAATAATGCATTAACGCTTTCGCGCATTCTTAAATTACGCTCCAGCAATACAGCAACGGAAGTTCAAGAAATTACAGCACGTTTAGAGTTGGATAACGCAAATTTAGTTTTGCGTAATGCTGAATTAGATCTCGATCGGCGAACAATTCGTGCACCGATTCCTGGAGTTGTTGGTATTTTTCCCGTTGATGTGGGGAATAACGTGACCCTTAATACTGTAATAGGCCGTATTGAGAATAGAGAACGTATTTTGGTCGATATATGGGCCCCTGAACGATATGTGTCGCGCATCCATAAAGGAGATGAGGTAACGGCAACATTAACTGCGCAGCCAGATAAATCGTTTGTTGGTCATATTTATGCGATTGATAATATTGTTGATCCAGAAAGTCGCACGCTTCATGCTCAGGTTGAAATCAATAATGAAAAAGATACGCTCATGTCTGGTATGTCCTTTAATGTTGTATTGCCATTTCATGGTGGTTCTTTTCCTGTCGTTAATCCTCTTGCGGTTCAATGGAATAGTAAAGGGTCATTCGTTTGGCGTGTGAGAGAAGGAAAAGTAGAGTCTATTCCCGTATCAATTATTCAGCATAAAGCGGATCAGGTTTTCGTGAAAGCTCCCCTAGAAAAGGGTGATCAAGTTGTCATTCAAGGGGTGCAAATGCTTTATCCAGGAAGTAAAGTAACTATTGATGATCCAAAGTCCCATCAACAGCAATTATCAGCAGTTTATGGAACGGATATATAATGAGCCAAGAATTGAGCACAAAACAGCCTATGTCAAAGGTAGAGCAAGGTGGTCTCATTGCCTTATTTATTCGCAGACCGGTTTTTACTTTTGTTTTAAATGCTATGATCATCATTGCAGGATTTGCAGCATGGTTGAATGTTGATGTAAGAGAATTACCCGATGTTGATACTCCAGTAACAACGATTGTGACGATGTTTTCTGGTGCGTCAGCAGAAACCATTGATCGTGAAGTAACAAAAATTATAGAAGATGCGGTTTCTCGTGTTTCAGGTGTTAAGACAATTTCTTCAACATCTTCTTTTGGACGCTCTCGTGTGCAAATTAATTTTAATGTCGGTGTTGATTTGAATGTAGCGGCATCTGATATTCGTGATGCTCTGTCTCGTATTGCTTATTCTTTACCAAAAAATGCAGATACCCCTCTGATCATTAAAGCAGATTCGAATGCTGCTGCTATGATGTATTTGGTTGTGACGTCACCAACAATGAGTATTGATGATTTAACAACGATTGTAAATGATCAGATTGTTGATGCAATTTCTGCTGTTGATGGTGTTGGTGATGTACAGGTTGATAGTGCTCGCACAAAGATTTTTCAGATTGATATAGATCAAGCAAAACTTGCAAGTTATGGATTAACTGTAGCAGATATTTCACGTGTTCTTGCTGATATGACAACGGATGTGCCAGTAGGATCATTACGCAATTCTAAGCAAACTTTAGTTGTCCGTGCCACTGCACGTCTAACAACACCAGAATCTTTTGAACAAGTTGTTTTAAAGCCTCATGTGCATCTTGGTGATGTTGCGCATGTTACTTTATCGCCGGATATAGAAACAGTTATTCTTCGTATCAATGGAAAGACAGGTATTGGATTAGGTATCGTGCGGAAAGCACAATCCAACACGCTTAATATTTCTCAAGGTGTAAGAGTCGTTGTTGATAATCTCAAAAGTATTGTTCCTTCTTCTGTACATATAGACGTTATTAATGACGATGCAATTTTTATTAAAAGTGCTCTTCATGAGGTTGAGGTTGCGTTGGTCATTGCTATTTTGAGCGTTATTTTAGTCATTTTTCTTTTTCTCAGAGACATTCGTGTAACACTGATACCTGCTTTATCTCTTCCTGTTGCCTTGATTGGTACCATTGCAGCTATTTATCTTGTGGGATTTTCATTGAATATTCTCACATTTTTAGGACTTGTTTTAGCAACAGGGCTTGTTGTGGATGATGCCATTGTTGTTCTGGAAAATATTGTTCGATGGCGCAATATGGGGTTAGGTTCCAGAGCTGCAGCGGTGTTAGGAACACGTGAAGTTTTTTTTGCTGTTGTCGCAACAACATTGACTTTAGTGGCTGTATTTGTTCCTATTTCCTTTCTTCCTGGGCAAGTTGGAGGGCTTTTTAGAGAATTCGGTTTTGTCTTGGCAATTTCTATTTTGCTTTCTTCAATTGTTGCTTTAACGCTTTGTCCCATGTTGGCTTCACGTTTTCTCAAAGAACATGTTGAGGAGAAAGAGGAAAAGTCCCATCATTATTTTACTTTTTTATATAAATTAGGTACTTTTTTTCATAAGGCATATACTTACAGTTTGCATAAGTGTTTAGAAAAGCCTTGGTCTGTTGTTTTTGCTTCACTTATTTTTGCGGGTCTTTGTGTTGGAGGCTATATGAAGCTGAAACAGGAATTAACGCCAGCAGAAGACAGAGCTTTTATCTTTTTGGTTATTAATGGACCACAAGGTATTTCAACACAATATTTGAACGAACAGGTAGAGCAAATTGAAGCAAGTCTACAGCCATTACGTGATGCAGGGGAGATTGCTAACAGTTACTCTATTGCGGGTATTGGTGGTTCACCCAATACTGCTTTTTTGCTTTTATTGCTTTCATCTTGGGATGAACGTTTACGTAGTCAGCAAGAAATTGTGAAAGATGTTAATGCAAAGGTTAGACAGTTTCCCGCAGTTTTTGTGTTTGCTGCGGAGGGAAATTCTCTAGGTGTGAGAGGAACTGGGCAAGGATTACAATTTGCAATTCTTGGCAACGATTATGCAACACTACAACCCATTGCTGATAAGCTGGTGAGTGCTTTACAAGATGATCCGCGTTTTATTCGACCACGTCTTACTGTTGATGCAACACAACCGCAATTTTTTATTGAAATCAATCGAAAAAAAGCCTCCGATTTAGGGATTGATATCACCAATTTGGGCGATACATTACAAGCAATGTTGGATGGTAAAAAGATTGGTTCCATTAACGTGGATGATCATTCTTACGATGTTAAATTGATATCGCGTAAAAATTCTATGAAGAGTCCTAGTGATTTAGAAAATATTTTCTTAAAGACTAAAGACAATCGATATGTTCCTTTATCGGTTATTGCGCATTTACATGAAAAAGCTATCGCTCCCCAATTAAAACGGGAAAAACGCATGAGCGCTGTTATTTTAAGCGCAAATCTTGCTCCAGGTATCGCTTTAGGAGAAGCTTACCAAACTGTACAGAAAATTGCTTCTCCTTTGTTATCAAGAGGAACCTATTTGGTTCCCTTAGGGGAAGCAGAAACGCTTAATGAAACATCTTCCAATTTTATGATTGTTTTTGGCATTGCTTTTTTGATTATTTTGTTGATTTTGGCTGCTCAGTTTGAAAGTTTTATTTCAGGATTCATTATTATGGCTACGGTCCCATTAGGGATTGGTTGTGCTGTAATTGCTATGCTATTAAGTGGTGTGAGTCTTAATATTTACAGCCAAATTGGACTAATTTTGTTAATTGGCGTTATGGCAAAAAATGGTATTCTTATTGTGGAATTTGCAGATCAATTGCGGGATCAGGGAAGAAGCGTGCGTGAAGCTGTAGAAGAAGCAGCAAATATTCGACTTCGTCCAGTTTGTATGACAATGATTTGTGCCATTTTAGGAGGTATTCCTTTGGTTTTAGCCAAAGGTGCTGGCGCAGAAGCTCGTATAGCTTTAGGTTGGGTTATCGTTGGTGGCTTAGGTTTAGCAACTATTTTTACACTTTATGTCACACCGGTTGTTTATCTTTTTTTTGGGCGTTTTATCAGACCAAAAGCAGAGGAAGATTTACGCTTAACAAAAGAACTCAATCAAGTTAAATGATGCATTTGATAGAAAAGATTTGAAAGTTTACTCTTGCGGATCTTATCCTTTTATTTTGTATATTCCTTCATTTTTATGTGAGCAGTGAAAATAGCGAGCAATAAAGGAGACGCTTTCTGCTTTGTTATTGTTTGGGCATAGATTTCATTATCAATAACCGTATAGGATGAGCTTATGGGAGATAGCTTTTCGATTCGAAATGAAAAGGCTTTTGAATCCACATTAAAAGCTTTAAGAAACCATGCGGTAAAGGATGGGGTCTATGATATTCGTCGGCATTTTGTAGAAGATGAACAGCGTTTTTCCCATTTTTCCCTCAGACTTGATGATCTTCTTTTTGATTTTTCAAAATGTGGTGTGACATTTAAAACATTGCAACTTCTAGATGATTTAGCTGTCGCAGCAGATGTGTTAGGCCGGCGTGATGCAATGTTTTCTGGTAAGGCGATTAATACAACTGAAAAACGCTCAGTTCTTCATATTGCATTACGTTTACCTGCTGATGAAATTTTCATGTTGGATGGTCATAATCTTATTCGCGATATTCAAGACGTCCTTGAAGATATGGAAAGATTTTCTGAAAAGGTACGTGATGGCAGCTATAAGGGAAACAGTGGCGAGAAAATAAGTGATATTGTCAATATTGGTATTGGTGGTTCTGATCTTGGTCCTGCCATGGTCACATATGCTTTAAAACCTTATCATGATGGTCCACAGTGTCATTTTGTTTCTAATGCTGACAGTGCCCATATTTCTGATATTCTCTCTATTTTGGACCCAGCAACAACGCTGTTTGTCATTGCTTCTAAAACTTTTACAACGGCTGAAACAATAGTAAATGCTCAAGTTGCACGTCAGTGGATTTGTTCACATTTAGGAGAAGAAGCCGTTGGGAGGCATTTTGTTGCTGTCTCAAGTGCGCTTGATAAAGTGGCAGAATTTGGCATAGATTCCACAAGAGTTTTTAAGTTTTGGAATTGGGTTGGAGGACGTTATTCAATTTGGTCAGCCATTGGACTTGTTGTCATGTTTGCAATAGGTGGTGGAAATTTTCGCCAATTTCTCAATGGTGCTTTGCAAATGGACCAACATTTTAAAACTATGCCTTTGCATAAAAACATTCCTATTCGTTTTGCTCTTTTAGGGTTCTGGCATCGTGTTATTTGCGGTTATTCATCACGTTCTATCATTCCCTATGCACAGCGTTTAATACATTTTCCAGCTTATTTACAACAGCTTGATATGGAATCAAATGGTAAGCAAGTTTCGCTGGATGGAAAACCATTAAGTTTTTCAAGTGGTCCGATTGTTTGGGGGGATTCAGGAACAAAT
The DNA here is from genome assembly GCF_042194015.1 of Bartonella sp. MU37NMGALS. NCBI lineage: Bacteria > Pseudomonadati > Pseudomonadota > Alphaproteobacteria > Hyphomicrobiales > Bartonellaceae > Bartonella > Bartonella sp. MU37NMGALS. The sequence goes on along the minus strand of NZ_JBHIML010000003.1, from coordinate 761 downwards.
AGTCAACATGCTTTTTTTCAACTTCTGCATCAAGGAACAGATATTATTCCTGTAGAATTTATTTTATTTATAAAAGGGCATGAGAAAAATTTACATTCTATGTATGAGATGTTGCTAGCAAACGGTTTAGCACAATCAAAAGCATTGATGAAGGGGCGTAGTATTGAAGATGCTCGGCATATTCTGATAAAAAATGGAGTTGATGAGGCTGAAGCAGATCATTTAGCACTTCATAAAAGTTTTAAAGGAAACCGTCCCAGCATTACGCTGGTTCAAGATTTATTAACACCTTTTGCACTCGGTCGTCTTATTGCGCTTTATGAACATCGTACTTTTGTTGAAGGGATTTTAATGAATATTAATTCATTTGATCAATGGGGTGTTGAACTTGGTAAAGAATTAGCAAACGAGTTACTACCAATTCTTCGTGGCGAAAGTAAAGCGGATAATCGAGATAGTTCAACATTAGGGTTGCTAGCACATATTCAAGAAAGACGTACAAAATAAATATAATTTGACAGTAGGTTTTGTACTAACTAAACAAAAGTAGAATGAGAGAGAAATATGAGATAATTCTGCAATTTTACTATGCATTCTCTTATTATCTGAACTAGATTTATGTAAAATAAAACAAAAAAGTGAAAAAATTGTAAAAATGAGAATTTATTCGCACAAACGATAAAGAGCTTTGAAAAGTCTTGAAGACCTTTTGAAAAATGGATTGGTACAAAACCTGCTGATAAACTACACTAGGTAAAAAC
>NZ_JBHIML010000029.1:0-7450 GCF_042194015.1 Bartonella sp. MU37NMGALS | reverse complement strand
GGAGCAACTATGAATAAGAAAACGCGTAAGGGTCTATCGGTTCGTGCGTTTGCGAAGAAGATGGGTGTTTCACATAATGCGGTGGTTTCTCGGATAAAGACAGGTAAATTTGATGCGGCTCTTTTTGAAGATGGTTCTGTCAATGAAGCGCTTGCAACAGCTATCTGGAATGAGAATCCAACAAAGCGCCCTGCTTCACTTTTAGCGCCTGATGGACAACGGCGAACAAAGATCAAACAAGCCTCTACAGATGGAGCCAACGAATACAAGATAAAACTGGAGCGAATGCAAGTTGCGCTAGCAAAAGAAAAGATTGCTCTGGAAAAGTTACGCGAAACAACTGTTGATCGAGAAGAAGTGAGAAAAGAAGCATGGAACTTTGGAAGAGCGCATCGAGATACAATGCTCAATTTTGCCTATCGCTTTGGTACTGAAATTGCGGCGCAAGTAGGATGTGATGCTGCGAGCCTTATTGGAGCTATCGATCATCATATGCGCAAAGCTTTAATGGAAAATGTCGTCCCTGTTTCTTTTCACGATCCCAACATTTTAGAAGAGAATCCAGAACATGATAAGTAGTGATGCTTCGCCCTCGTCCTCTGGTGCTGGGCTCTTTTTTTGCTATGCGAATGAAGGACGCCGTCCTGACCCGCCTTATACTGTTTCCCAGTGGGCTGATAAAAATCGTTATTTGAGCACAGTTACGAGTGCTGAGCCTGGATTATGGAGGACTATACGCACCCCCTATTTACGAGAGATCATGGATAATCTTTCTGTTTATGATCCGACTGAAACAACCATTGTGATGAAAGGGGCACAGGTTGGAATGTCGGAAGCAGCGTTGAACTTTTGTGGTTATGCCATTCATCATAGTCCAGGACCGGCACTGTATGTGATGCCGACAGTTGAGACAGCTAAGAAACTGTCAAAGTCTCGTCTTGATCCGATGATTTCAGCTAGCCCTGCTTTAAGTGAACGCATTGCTCCTGCTCGTGCACGAGACAGTGGAAATACAATGTTTTCAAAGGAATTTTATGGGGGAACATTGATGATTACCGGAGCAAATAGTGCTGCTGGATTGCGTTCTTCTCCTATTCGCTATTTGGTTTTGGATGAAGTCGATGCTTACCCATTGAATGTCGATAATGAAGGCGATCCTGTAACAATTGCTGAAAAACGAACCTCTGCTTTTATTCAACGTAAAATTTTTAAATTGTCCACGCCGACACACCGTGACACAAGCCGTATCGCCAAGGATTTTGTGCTAGGAGACCAGCGATATTACAACGTGCCTTGTGATGCATGTGGTGTTCTACAGCCCATTGTTTGGTCACAAATCAAGTGGCCAAAAGGCGCCCCCGAAAAAGCTGTGTTTGTTTGTGCCCATTGTGGTCATGAACATGCCGAACATCGTAAGTCCACCTTAATGGCAGAAGAAAACGGTGCTTGCTGGATCGCAACACAGGAGTCAAGTAAGCCTCGTCTGCGTTCTTACCATATTTCAGCGCTTTATTCGCCATGGCTGACTTGGGGCGATTGTGCGCGCGAATTTTTAAGAGCCAAAGAAGACCCTGCTCTTTTGCAAGTTTTTATTAATACAGTTCTTGGAGAGCCATGGGAAGACAGAACAGGCGAAGTTGTTGATCCTGATAGCCTCTATGCAAAACGCGAAGATTATCCATTGGCACCAGAACAAGCCGTCGTGTTAACAGCGGGCATTGATGTGCAAAATGACCGCTTGGAACTTGAAGTTGTAGGATGGGGGCGTAGTGAAGAAAGTTGGCATATTGATTATCAAGTTATCCTTGGTGATCCCTCTTCTTTTGAAATGTGGGACCAGCTGGATGAATATCTTACAAGACGTTGGCCACATCTAGGCTATAAAGATGGCATCAAGATAACGGCTGCTTGTATTGATACCGGTGGTGGACACACACAAGCGGTTTATAATTATGTGCGCCCGCGTGAGGGACGACGTATCTGGGGGATTAAGGGACAAGCGGGATGGCGTGCGGTATGGCCACGCCGCCCAAGTAGAAACAACAAAGGACAGATCAATCTCTATATTGTTGGTGTTGATGCAGCAAAAGATATTATCACGGCACGGTTTAAAAAATCCGGTCCTGAAGCATCGGGGGCTGGTGCAACACACTTTCACAAAAACCTTGATCGGGAATATTTTGATCAGCTAACCGCTGAAAGAAAAGTCATCAAATATTTTAAAGGCTTCAAGCGCATTGAATGGCAAAAAAGCGAAAAGGCAAGAAATGAAGCCTTGGACTGTAGGGTCTATGCTTATGCTGCTTTACAAGGTCTAATTTCGGCAGGAATAAACCTTAATCGAGAAGTCGATATCTTAGAAGAGCGTCTGGAAAAACTTAAAATTGAAGGCTCTTTAGAGCAGCCAACACCAAGACATGCCCCCTCTCCTGCTCCAAAAAGATCTCAGACAGCACAGCCTCAAAAGAAGCCATTCAGAACAATGATGAATCCTTATATGCGAGGGGATTGGAGGTAATTTGTGGGTGAAACTTTAGAACCAATTAACAGCAAAACTGACAGACTGGAAAGTTTAAAAAGGCGGCGTGAACAAATTGAAGAGGCTCTTTATTCGGGTGCGCAATCGGTGCGCCATGGCGATAAGCAAGTAAGCAACCGTTCTGTTGAGGAACTGCGCAGAGCGCTTGAGATGCTGAACACACAAATAGCGGACCTTGAAGGGCGCAAGCGTTCACGCGTTTTCTATTTTAATATATCACGAGGCTATTAATGGCTGGTTTTTTCAATAAACTCACGGGCTTTTTTAAAATTTCTCGTCAACACAATCCCCATTTTGAAGCGGCAAGCAAAAGCCGCCGTATGGGTGGTTTTGACCCCGCAAAAAAACATATTAATAAAGCCATTGAGGAATGCGGTGACACCATTGTTGCCCGTTCAAGATGGCTTTATGACAATGAAGCTCTTTATGGGTCTGCAACAGAAGAATGGGTCTCCGCGGCTGTTAGTGATGGGATTAAACCTTATCCTCGTATTGAAGGCTTTCAAGAAGAAAAGAAAAAGCTTTTAGACTTATGGTGGCAATGGGTTGATGAAGCCGATTATGATGAAGATGCCAATTTTTATGGGCTGCAAGCAACCATTGCACGAGAGGTCTTTTTAACCGGAGAATGCTTTGTAAGATTACATTATGTTGATCTCTACGGACGCTCTGGTGTACCGATTCAATTACAAGTTTATCCCACGGAAATGTTGGACCTTTCCTACAATGGACCTGCTGAGATTGAAGGCAATTACATTCGTATGGGAATTGAATTTAGTGCCAGTGGTAAGCGTGTTGCTTATCATTTTTGGGAACATCACCCCTATGATGATGTCCCTGCAAATATAGCATTTAAGAGTCAAGAACGCATACGTGTCCCCGCTGAAATGATCCTTCACATCAAAGAGCGCCGTATCGCCGGACAATTGCGCGGTTCTCCCAAAATAACGCGCTGTATGACAAAGATCTTTCAACTGGAATCCTATGACGACGCAGAACTCGATAGAAAAAGGACGGCGGCTCTTTTCGCGGCGTTTGTCAAGGACAATTCACCAAACGTCGAAAAATTATCCGATAATCGTGATAAAAACAACGTTGAAGAAGAATACAAAGCACCTGTCATTGCGCCCGGTGCATCTCTTTATTTAGGAGAGAATAAAGAGGTTACATTCTCAAATCCTGTTGAGGTTGGTGGCTCTTATGAGGCTTTTCAATTTCGCAATATCTTGAAAATTTGTGCAGCACTTAATATGCCTTATGCCGTTGTGACAGGGGACGTTACGCGCGGCAATTTTTCAAATGTGCGCACCTCCATCATTCAGTTTAGACGGCACGTCAAACAATGGCGTGAACATATCATTGCCTTTCAGTTTAATCGCATTATATGGGAGCGTTTTGTTGAAATGGCAGTGCTTGTCAAATGCGTCAATTTGCCAGGGTGGGAAGAAAATCCCTTGCCATGGCTTCAATGTGAAAGCTTTGCGCCCCCGCTTGAAATGATTGATCCAAACAAGGATATCTCAGCGGAAAAAGAAGAAATCCGTGCAGGCTTGAAAACACGACGCATGGCACTTGCCGAGCGCGGCTTTGATATCGACAGCATTCATGCCGAACTGCAAGAAGAGCACACAGACGCTCGTGCGCGCGGCTTATCTTTTGACACCGATATGGCGGCGCCCTCTGGTAACAATCAAGTAATTGATACCGCAGATTCAGAACCTTCTGAGACTTATGAAAGCAACCAAGGCAGTGAGGCACATACAAATGGTGAATAATCTCGACATGCCGTTTTTGGCATCACGGCTTTTTGGTGTTCCTCATATGCTTGCATCGACAAAGCTTGATATCATTTTGAATGCTCTTGCGCCGCGTCTTTTTGAGGGAGAAAAGTTTGCCCCTGGGGCATTTGGACAAGGGGATACAACGGCTTTAAGACCACCAGAAACTTATGTAGTACAAAACAATATTGCTATCCTACCAGTTCATGGCACGCTTGTGCGCCGTGGTGCATGGCTTGGGGCTTTATCGGGGCTAACCTCTTATGAAGGTTTAAGGGCTTCTTTTCGTGAAGCCATTGCACAACCTGATGTTCGCGCTGTCTTACTTGATATTGACAGCGGCGGTGGAGAAGCCGGTGGTGTCTTTGATTTGGTTGAAGAGTTTCAAACACTCTCAAAACAATACAATAAACCCATTTGGGCACATGCCAATGAGTTTGCTTGTTCAGCGGCTTATGCCATTGCTTGTTCTGCTTCTCAAATATGGGTAGCTCGTACGGGTGTTGTAGGCTCGATTGGGGTTGTTTGTGCTCATCTTGACCAGTCCCGTGCAGATGAAAAACACGGGCATAAATGGACCTTTGTCTTTGAAGGTGATCACAAAGTTCATGGCAATCCTCATGAACCCTTGAGCGATACAGCACAGATAAAAATGCAAGCCGATTGCGCCCTGCTCTACGAGATGTTTGTTGATTTGGTGGCGCAAAACAGACGCTTAAATGCTGCTGCAATTCGTGACACGAAGGCAGAAACTTTTATAGGCACCCAAGCGATCACGCTTGGATTAGCAGATGCGCAGGGCACTCTTGCGCAAGCTTTGGAAGCCTTAACGGATTCCATATCACAAAACCCAACATCAACAGAAAAAGAAGGACAAAACACATGGCACGCACACAATACCGCGCTGAAGAAGAGGATGACGAAAAGATCGTCGACATCATCAATGACGAGGAAGAGGACGAAGACGATAGTGACGTCGACAAAAACGCCGAAGACTTCGACGATGAAGAAGAAAACGAAGATGAGGACGAAGACAATGAAAACAAGCGCGAAGATATGAAAGCCGTGCTTGAAAAAGAAAGAAAGCGCGCAAAAGCACTAACAACCCTTGAAAGGCAAGCAAAGCACTTAGGCGTTTCTTTTGACGCAGCAAAAGCTATTCAAAACGGTATGAGTCTCGAGAAAGCACGCCAATGTGTGTTGACAGCAGCTAGCTCTCAAAGCGCGTCTTTAAAAGTCTCGCCTTATACCCCTCATAGTGATGGGACGAGCAAGGCAAAGATTCACGCAAAATGGGAAGCAGCTTGGAGGGCAGTGAAATGACGAATATTATTTATGACGACGTACGCAATGGCGCTTATCTTGGACCCTACGACCCCGATATGTCAAACGAAGAAGTGGTGTTTGCATCAGGAGCATTCATTGAAGCAGGAACTGTCATGGGGAAGATAACCGCAACGGAACACTATGTCCCCCTTAATCCAGCAGCATCAGATGGCAGTCAAACACCGGCAGGGATTTCTTTTGCCACTATTGACGCAACAGGCGCCGATCAACGCGCCGTGATTACAGCACGCTTATGCACTGTAAAAGCTTCTGAACTGCTATGGCCAGATGCCATCACGGATGAGCAAAAGAAAGCAGCCATTCAGTCTTTAGAAGACAAAAACAACATTCTATTGCGATAGGAGAATGCGCACATGGATATGAACTTTTTTAAACATGATGCTTTCTCAAGCATCACAATGATGAAAGCCATCGAAAACTATGAGTTTCAACCGGGGCTTATTAGTTCTCTTGATCTTTTTGAGGAAGTGGAAACAAGCACCACAGTGGTTGGTATTGAACGGCGTGATAATACATTTTCGCTTATTCAAACCAGTGAACGCGGGGCACCTTTGGCAGAAGGTGATAGAGAGGGTCGTAATCTTCGGTTTTTCAAAACAACACGGATTGCCAAAAGTGATACGGTGAAATCAGAAGAAATCCAGAACCGTCGTGAATTTGGGACAGAAGATCAGTTAGAGACAGCAATGAAATATATTGCCAGAAAACAAAAGAAACTGATTTCTGAAATCGAATTGACATGGGAGAATATGCAACTCGGCGCCGTTCAAGGCGTTGTTCTTGATGCTGATGGCTCCGTGATTGTCGATTGGTACAAAGAATGGGAAATCACACCACCAAAGCCCATTGACTTTAAACTGAATAATGAGACAACCAATGTTGCTGACAATGTTGACCAAGTCATTATGAGGATGATTGAGGCTTCAAAAGGAGCATTTTCTGATCGTTCACGGATTATTGGGCTTTGTGGAAATGAATTCTTTTCCAAGTTGAAAAACCATAAAACAATTCGTGAAACTTATCTCAACACAGCCTTAGCACAGACACTCAATAGCGCCGGAGGTATTGCAACACCAAGCGCTCTTGGCTCGGGCAGCTTTGACAGTTTTGACTTTGCAGGTGTCACTTTCATTAATTACCGGAGTATTCACAACTATAATATAAGTGCGAAGGCTGGAACAAAGCGCGCCATAGGCATTAAGCCTGATGAATGTCAATTCTTTCCTGTTGATGCGCCTGGTGTCTTCCAAAAAACCTTTGCACCAGGTGAAAGCTTGGATTTTGCCAACACCGTTGGAAAGCCTCTCTACACCATGTTGATCATTGATCACGACCGTAATGCATGGGTAAAACCGGAGGTCTATAGCTATCCGCTTTACATTTGCACACGCCCTGAAATGCTGTTTAAAGCCGTGATTGGAGCGAAATAACATGCGATGGCACGGGCTGCTAAACCAAATGGTTAAAGATGTGCGCAACACTTTTGGGCAGCCCATCATCTACACGCGAAAGGACAATCAGCAATCTTTTCGGATTACAGCGATTTACGGCATTAAGCATTCAGAATCGGACGCCGGTGGCAGAATCCCCACCACAATTCCAAGAAAGGAACTTGATCTTTGTATCAATGACATCGGGGATTTACCACCAAAACCGGAAGATAGTGTTATTGTGATGGCTCCTGAAAACAACAAAGCGCCCTCTTCTCAAGAGCACTTCGTGATCACAGATGTCCAAGCCTCAGAATCCGGTATGTATAAGCTTATCTTACGAGAGCTAAAACAAT
>NZ_JBHIML010000028.1:0-8106 GCF_042194015.1 Bartonella sp. MU37NMGALS | reverse complement strand
CCAGATTTAGCGAGATTTTGCTCTTCATTTTCGCACATCACTAAGAGAATTTCATCAGAATTTATAAACACTGGTTTTGTCACAAATGCCTCCATAGAGCCTATTGGCAAAAGTTATTTTTTAAGATATGGAACATATTTATGCGCATATTGCACATATGTCAACAATAAAATGTGCAATATGAACATATTTAGTGAGTATTATATTATTTTGGGATATATAAAATGGATGATATTGATAACCTTATAATGGAGGCAGTGAATAAGCTTAGTATAGATAAAAAAGAAGGTTAATTATTATTCTTCGTCTTTTAGAGTATCTAAAATGCGAAGAAGCCACTGCTTTTTTTCAGGAGATATATTTTTTAGAGTGTTAAAAACTTCTTCTTGAAGTTCGCGGTCTGAAAGAGCAGTTGTAGATTTTGTTTTTATCCCCTGTCCTTCACCAGTCAATAACCAACCTGTACTTACGTTAAAAGCTTTTGCGTATCGACTTGCGGCTTTATTGATGCCGCGAACTCCTTGTTCATGTTGTATATAAGTGTAATATGGCCAGCCGTAATATTGAGCTGCGGCTCGGGCAGATTTAAATCCTTTGGCAATTCTTGCTTCTGTTAAGCGTATAGCTTGGTCGGGTTTTTGTTCTTGCATTCTGACAACTCCTTTCCATTCATAATGCACATATTATATGTGCTTTTCGACTTGACTTTTTTCTGTGCACATTGCACACTTAATTTTATGAATAAGATAGAAGCAAAAAAAATACGCAAACGCCTTAATCTTACGCTGGACGAAATGGCAGCGTTATTAGGCGTTAACAAATCAACAGTATGGCGTTGGGAAAAATATGGTGTTCCTTCAAGAGGGGCAGTGGCTTATCTTTTAAAATCTTTATGCGATCAAGAGCAACACCCCCCATTGTCGAAAATTAGCAAGAGCTGCGGTGTTGATCACACCGGAGAAACTTTACAGCATTAAGGAGATGATGATGGCTGTAGAAAAGAAATATGAATTCATAGAACAGGGGGTTATGCTTGGACAACCCGCCGAGTTTTTACATCATAGAGTGTCACTTCAACGTATACGCGCATTAAGAGATTTTGGAAACGTCAAGAAAGGTGACCTAGGTGGTTTTATAGAACATGAAGGTGACCTATCACATGAAGGGGATTGTTGGGTAGATGATTCGGATAATTCCTTTAGCCGTGGATATGTTTTTGTCAATGCTAGGATTTTTGGAGATGCACGTGTTGGTGGCGGGGCTCGTGTTTTTGGAAATGCGGAAGTATACGGTTGTGCAGAAGTTTTCGGTGATGCGTATATTTATGATCATGCAAAGATTTACGGTAATAGCAAGGTTTATCATTCTCGCGTTTACGGTGAAGCACAAATTTATGAGAATGCTTTTGTTAGAGGTCAAGCAGAAGTTTATGGGAATTCTCACATTTTTGGGAATGCTGAAATTTATACAAAAGCACGTGTGTACGGGAATGCCAAGGTATATGAACATGCACATGTTTTCAATCAATCTAAAGTTTATGACAATGCGTTAGTTCACGGGCATGCCAAGATTAGAGAGAATGCCAAGATTTACGGCAATGCCGATGTTGGTGACTATGAAGATTTTCGCGATAACGACGAAGTTTACATGCGTAAACACGTTTTATATAGCACAAACGAAGCGCATAAGGATGATGACAGCAAGCCTCGTATAGAGCTTATACCGCCGTTGGCACTGCTTGAAATCGGTAAAGTTTTAGAGTTTGGAGCAAAGAAGTACGGAGCAAACAATTGGCGTAATGGCATGCACTGGAGCAGGTTTCACGGTGCTGCTTTACGTCATTTATTAGCATGGTTTGGTGGAGAGCATAAGGATGCTGAGAGTGATTTATCACACTTGGCACATGCGGCTTGTTGCATTCTTTTTTTAATGGAATGCGAAGCACAACAGATTGGTCATGATGACCGCCCTCATAAAAATTAAAGGAGATAAAGATGAGTTCGAATGAAATTTTATGGATAGCAGTGGTTTCAGTTTTGCTCTTAAGCGGAGTGATGTTTCGTATTGCATTGCATTATCGCAACCAAGTTAAAGCACTTAAAGAGCAGGTTCAAGATCTTAAGAAAGAAATGAGAGAGAATGAGTTTAGGTATTTAAAGGAAAGCAAGCAGACAATTGATCAATGTGATGCGGATCTTGAAGAACTTAAGCAAAAGATAGATGCGTACCGAGAAGACTTTAAACGGAAAAGTGAAAAGATACAGGCACTAAAAGCAGATGTTCAATCACGCGACGAGGAAGTTGAAAGACTAACACAAGAGCTTAAGCCGCGTGATGAAGCAGTAAAAGCGCCGCCTCATAAGAGTAAGAAGAGTAAGAAGCAGGGTAAGTGAGGAGAGAAAGATGAGTTTAGTAGCAACAGTTCTTTCTATAACTACCAATCTATATTTGCTTTATGAGGTTTATCACTATTTTAAACAGGCAGGAGAGCTTAGGGATGAGTTACAAGAAAAAAACAAGAAAATATGGGATCTAAAAGATAAGTTTAGCCAGAAAAACAACCGACGAAATGCGTCCAAAAAATAACAATCATAGTTTAAAGATAGGAGAAAAATATGAAAAAACACCACGTTATACTTTTAGTACTTCAGACGATTTAATACATGCAATAGGCTTACCAGAGGGGTGCACGCTCGTTTTTAGTAATTCTGATTGGAATTTTTCTTTTGATGAACACAACCATTTAATAGCTAAAAGCACTCTAGGACCAATGTTGAACTTAGAGATACACGGTGACAAGCGAGCTTTCAAAGAGAAGTTTTAGGGGTTATTTGAGAAACATAATAAGCGGTTTACATGTTAGATAAAATGCCTCGTAATTGATATGATTTTAATTCTTCTGTCATGTTTTCTATTTCGTCCCATGCAGATTGGATTCCTTCAGCTTCTTCTTTAGGAGAAAATAAGAACATCCCTTCTAAAAAAACATCGACATTAAAAATTTTTGTGAAATCATATGTTGGAGAAAATTGAAAAGTTATTTTAGTAGAAGCAATGCATGTACGATCAATATCTGCCCAAAACTGTATACCCATTATAGCTAAATGCTTTTTGTGTGCTGGAATAGTTATATTTTTCAGTAATACTTCTGACTCTGGCTTTTCTGGTGGGCTTATAAAATAAATTTCATTTTCGATCTTAGGAATATGAATTGGAAAGGGTGGATTAAACATCCCAATAGAAAGAAATGCTTTGGACCAAAGGTCACTTCTTTCCCATTTATTACCAGCATGTGGATCTTGGTGATAAATAGCAGAAACAGAGTGTACTTTAATATCAAAAGGAGTTGTGTTTTGAAAATTAAACCATGGGATAGTATCAGAAAAATTCTCATAACAAGATGTAACAATTAAAGGTGGCAGTGAAATGCATGTCTTTTGATTGTTTGCATTTTGGGTTGTATCATTATTAGGCACTGTTCCCTCCAGTTTTGGGAAAACATTAATTTTATAAAACACATTTATGGAATGGCACGGTGAATAACACGATTCTTTGTTTTGATCTAGGTACCAAAACGGGGTGGGCGATACGTGGTGCAAGTGGTGACATGTTCAGTGGTACCGTGAATTTTCAATCGCGCCGTTTTGAAGGCGGTGGAATGCGTTACTTGCGTTTTAAACAATGGCTATCAGAAATAAAGCAGACAGCAGGTCAAATTGACGTGGTGTATTTTGAAGAGGTGAGGCGTCATAAAGGTACAGATGCAGCGCATATTTACGGTGGTTTGTTAGCAACGTTAACGGTGTGGTGTGAACAGCATCAGATACCGTATGAGGGGATACCAGTAAGTACGATTAAGAAAGCGACGACAGGCAAGGGGAATGCGTCGAAAGAAGAGATGATTAAGGCGGTGCGTGCAAAAGGGCACAATCCGAAAGATGATAACGAAGCAGATGCTTTAGCAATTTTATATTTAGTTAAAGAAAGGGAATTGGGGTATGTCCAGTAAATTATGGACGAGGCTTTTTGCAGACAAGTGGGCAATAGTTGTTGATTATTTGCCAACCTTGTTTACTTCGTGTAATACCATTAATGCTACCAAATTCTTTAATTGTTTTAAGCTTTTTTTCTCTCGTGAGATAATCTCCAATATCACGGAAATATATTTTGCCACGCTGTTGTGCATTTGGATTTTTTACGAGAATAGAGATAGCAATAGGGGCTCGAGAGCCTTCACCAAAAATCTTACCGCCTTCTTTTCGCGAAAGTTCTCCAGAAGTTCTTTGATTCCCTCGTAAATGAAAAATATAAAGGCTTGAAAATTCTTAAACTAGGCATTTGCGTAAACCATCCATAGATTTTGTATCTATATAACTTGCATTTGTAACAAAACCAATCACACCACAATCTTTTATACGGTCACTTGCCCAGCGAATGGCACGAATATAACTATCATAAAGATTTCGCATAAGGCTTGCTTTAGATTGAGCGGCGTAAGTTTCACCAATACGGTTATTTAATATCGGATAAGGCGTATTCTTTGCATTATCATTAGCACTTTTTTGACCAGTTGAATAAGGAGGATTGCCAAAGATTACTTCAATATTGAGCTTTTTTTGAAGTTCTAAATATGCACTGTTTTCCTCTAGTAAACCTTTCATCAGATCTTGCTTTTCAACCATCCGAAACGTATCAGCCAAACCAATATGCTTGAAAGGGATGTAATCTCCTTTCTTCAAACTATGGTAAGTCGATTCAATATTGATCGCTGCTATGTAATAAGCCAGTAAAACAATCTCATTGGCATGGATATCATGACGGAATTTATATTCCATATCCTCTGGTTTTATGAGCTTTGATTGTAAAAGCCTTGTGATAAAGGTACCCGTTCCAGTGAAAGGGTCAAGAATAGAAACACCACGTGACCCCAAGCTTTTTCCAAATTCATTGCGTAAAACATCATCAACAGAATGAATGATAAAATCCACGACCTCAACGGGGGTATAAACAATCCCAAGCCTATCCGTTGTCTTCTTAAAAGCTTTGGTAAAAAAATCTTCGTAAAGCTTGATAATAAGATTTTGTCTTGCCTGTGGTTCTGTAATGCCAGAGGCACGGAACTTTACGCTGTCATAAAACTCTTGTAATTCTTTGGATTCTTCCTCAATATTGGTTTTATCGAGTTCTGTTAAGATTTTTTCCATTGCTTGCGAAATGGCATTGTTTTGTACAAATTCATTGCCCTCAAACAAGGCTTCAAACACGGGACGCGTCACAAGATGTTGCGCTAACATCTCAATCGCTTCTTCTTGCTTTATCTCACTGTTTAAGTTATTTTTTAATTCCTTATAAAACGCATCAAAGGCATGATAAGCTTCGCTTGTCTGATCAGAAAGCATAGTTTGAAGGCGTGTGATATGGTTTTGTGCAATCTCAGCAACATTGCCAGCCCAAATGCCCCAATAATCACTCATAGTAGATTTTTTAACAATCAGTGTTTTGAGAGCATTGGGAAACTCAACAAAAAAGGGTAATCTTCCTGTTACGCTATGACTATGTTGCGGTTCATGAGCTTGTGTCCCAATACGAAGTCCGGATTTTTCTGATTTTTCGTGGAGCGTGATTTCGTCAATAACCGTGGTGACATTCTCTAATTCGGTCTTTTTAGAAACTGTAACAATGTCGATGATAGAGCTTACGTCTTGCCCTAAGACCATCTGGTTAAGGGTTTTACTAAAATTCTCATCATGGGCAAGCAAAGCATTGAGAACTTGCCAGACAACACTGTATCTCTTATTGTTTTTTAATGCCTCTTCTGGTGAAACACCAGCAGGAACACCAACCGGCAAAATGATATAACCCATCTTTTTGCCTTTTGCACGACGCATCACACGTCCCACTGCTTGTATCACATCCACTTGGCTTTTACGCGGGTGTAAAAACATAACCGCATCAAGGGAAGGAACATCAACACCTTCTGAAAGGCAGCGTACATTGGTTAATATACGGCAGACATTCTCACCCGCATCTTCTTTCAACCAATCAAGTTTTATCGTACGGTTTTTGGCACCAGATTTTCCATTAATATGATCTACTTGACAGTTAAGAGGGGGAATATTTTTATGGTTTTCATGAAGATCACGTAAATCTTTCTTAACTTCTTCATCGTTGAATGTTCTACATATGCGTTCAGAAGTTTTAATATCTCTATAAAAAGCCAAAGCCCGATGCATGGGTCTTGTATCATCCCCAAGATCAATTTTCAGATCCATTTTGGTAAGAGCTTGATAACAACCCATGATCTTTGTTCTATCATCAAGAATAAGTTCATAATTCTCATCTGTCATCAGATGCTGGATAGATTTACTCACTTCTCCTTCATCAACACCTAAAACGATAATCTTGTAAGGCGTTAAAAGTCCATTTTTTACAGCATGGGAGAAACTATAAGAATAAAGGATTTTGCCATAAAGCTCTTCATCATCCATAGAAGCCAGAACGGCATCAATCTCATTAGCTTGTTTTTTGGCATTATCACTAAAGATACGAGGTGTTGCGGTCATATACAGACGTTTCTTGCCCCGAATAAGGCTATTGTCATGAACCTTGATAAACTCAGATTCACTCTTGTCTGTTCCTAACACAGCTCCAGTGGTACGGTGTGCTTCATCACAAATGATCAGATCAAATTCCGGTAAAGCATATTTCTTTTGCGCATCCGAAATCACCTGGATCGAATGGTAGGTAGCAAAGACCACAGTCATTGCATCAGGAGAAGTCTTATTGGTTTTTTCTCCAAGCTTTTGAGAATCTGTTGTTGCTGGTAGAGCGAGATCCGAGACATCGAGTTCGGCAGCATCATCTTGGGCTTTACGACGCTTACCAACTTGTGTATCAGAACACACCGCAAAGGAACGCAAGGGTATTGCTGTATCTGCTGTCCATTCTCTTATTGTTTGTGACATTAAAGAAAGAGAGGGGACAAGAAATAAAACACGTTTACCTTGACCAGCAAGAGCTTCTGCTATCTTCAGACTGGTAAAGGTTTTTCCCGTTCCACACGCCATAATCAGCTTGCCGCGGTCTGCTTCTTGTAAACCGTCACAAACAGCTTTAAGCGCTTCTTGTTGATGATCTAAAAGATTTTTCGGTTCTTTTTTCTTAAGAGTAGCTTTCCCTTTGCTTTCAAAGGTCGACCAATCTATTTGACTGTTTTCCAGATCAAAAAGATTAATCCGTTGAATGCGGACTCCTTGTCCTTCACAGGTGAGATCGGCATTGTTACTCCAATTACCTTCGGTGCTATCAACCAGAATACGGCGTGTGAATATTTTCTTGCCAGACGCTGCTATAAAGCTATCAATATCTTCTTTCTTGATCTGATGATTTGCACTATAAAACTTACATTGAATAGCGGCATATCCTTCTTCATCACGAATTTTAGCAACCAGATCAATGCCAATATCACGTCCATCTTCCCCATGCTCTTTTGCCCATTCACAATAGGTTTGAACCTTTTCATATTCTTGGCATTGTAGAGGGTCTTGCGTCAAATAAGCAATTACAAACTTTTCAAAAGAAGTTCCTCTATCGCGCGCACTTTCTGTATGATCACGGTAGGATTGTAACAGAGAGCGTAATGTCAGTGGTTTGTTATGAGATTGAAGCATTTATAATAAAACCCCACCGCTTTATAAGCGTTGATCTATCGATGTCAAAAAACTTTAAATAGAATCTGCTAGATCTATTTAAAACAAATAGCAATAATAAAATAAAAAAAGACCCACAACCTGCTTAAAAAGAAATTTTATTAAAGGCTACTTATCCACAGCCTATGACATGAGGTAAGATCAGCAAAATAGTGAAATTTGCTATTCGTTTCACGTGTTAATCAAGACAAATGAACTATATGCTTTGATAGGTTTTATAGATAGGTTTTGAAGGTTTCTCAAATCTTCAAAACTATTCGAAACTCATAGATAAGGCGTTCTTTGAAGGTTCACTCTATGAATGCAAGGGGATATGGTTTAGCAAATTTATCCTTTATATTTATGGGGATATTGATGTATTAACCATTGACGGGCTAAACAGTTTTGTTTAGAGGTT
>NZ_JBHIML010000027.1:0-8243 GCF_042194015.1 Bartonella sp. MU37NMGALS | reverse complement strand
GCAGGTTCAAATCCTGCCCCCGCAACCAATGTTCCAAAACTAATAACTTCCATAAAAATCAAATCACATCTAAACATCACTCTGCAACCATAGTAGAACGTGAAAATATAAAAATGTACGTAAGCGAAAATGTTATAGAATAACCCTTCACTCAAAATTCCCCCTTTAGCTGTATAGGCTTAGGGCTTTTTAGAAATTGCGAGAGCACTATGGAAGAAGAATAAAACGTACAAACTGCCTAAAAAACTATAAAAATATGACAAGGGGATGGGGTGGCTTGAAAATATTCCCTCTCTAAAAAATGCAATGCCCCATATAGACATGCCACTTGCTGCTGTTTGTTCACAATAGAGTGCAAAAAATAGCGCTTAACCTAGATTCCTCTCAAAAATTCTCTGATGCCTCTCAAAGTAACTTGAAAAAAAAAAGCTCTTATTCATCCGTAGCTGGTAGTAGAAGTTATGTATCCATTGCAGTAGAATCTTGGTTTTTATCAGGTTTGCTAACTTGTGTATCGGAACAGACAGAAAAAAAACGTAAGGGTGGTTCTGTATCTGCTGTCATTCTCTTATCGTTTGGGATATTAAAAAGAGAGAGTACAAAAAATAAAATACGCTTGCCTTTCCCAGCAAGAGTTTCTGCTATCTTTAAGACTAGTAAGGTCTTTCTCGTCTTACACGCCATAATCAATTCGCAACAGTCTGCTTCTTTTAGAACCCCTCACAGAACAAGCTTTAAGCGCTTCTTGTTGATGATCTAAAAGCTTTTTCGGTTTTTTTTCTTAAGCGTAGCTTCTCCTTTTTCTTCAAAAGGACTCAAATCTATTTGACTGTTTTCTCAATCAAACAGATTAATCCTTTGAATCTGGATTTCTTGGACTGCAAAAATATGAGAAGCGTTATCACTCCACTCTGTTTCGAGTGCTATCGATAAGAATATGACAGGTGAGGATTTTTTTCCCACTGACTACTATAAAAACTATCAATATCTTCTTTCTTGATCTGATGATTTGTATTATAAAACTTACAATGCACCATCACTCATATTATATTTGTCCGTCTATATCACATCCAAGTTGCATCCTTGCCAAGCTGCGTTGCTATATGAGGAAAAGTCTTATTGCTACCATATCGTCCATTACTAGAGAACTTTCAAAATAAACCTTCATTCTAGATGGAGCATAATGGAAGCTCCATGAAAGCGGGACAAAACGTACGAGAGCCTAAACACCCGTAAGGCTATGACAAGGGGATAGGGGAAACTTAAGTCTTAAAGATAATTCTCAAGTAATCTAAGAGAATAAAATCTTATGGTGATTAAAAAAACTTCTTCTATCTCATTTGCTCCTTATTCCACCGTTCCAGATACTACTTGTTACAGAGCTAGAACGGTACTTTTGTCTTAAAGCCATACTTCTCAAACCTAAGGGTATACTTCTTCACTCAAACTTTCCCCTATATTGCTTTTATTAGAAGTGGGCCTTTATAAGAAGCTGCTTTTGTAAGCCTACACTACACAAAAGCATCCTCTTAAAAATCTGCTTTGGATGGTCTTTTGTCTTTTCAAACCGGGAAGAATATGACTTGAAGAAATTTTATAATAAAAAAATTCAGAGATATAACCGTCTGTGAAAATGTGAAAACCTAATAGATAATAGCTTGAAATAATGTCTTACAACTAACAGCCCAACCCTTACATAGGGTTTGTTCAACTAAAACTTAAGCTCTGTAATTTTTGCACTTAAAAGGCTCGAAGAAGCTAACCTAAAAGAGGTGCTGTTCTCTTTTACGCTTTTACCTTTCCTGTGAGCTTAACCACATATCTATGCGCAAGGTGTCTATCTCTGTCCTCTGTACAAGGAGATACAAATCAGATGATTTTTTACCCTACCTTAAATATACTTTTGTGCAAATTACTTTAAAGGTTGTGTTTTGTTTTATTCGAAATGCTTTTATGGAAAGGCTTATTGCGCTAAGAGCAAGGAAAAAAATGTGTAAGATTCCAGTGATAATGAAGAACCTATCTACGAAGTTATAATCTTAGCTTATTTAATTTTTACTAAATCACCATCAAGCACTATAGGATATTCAGTCGTTTGAAAAAAGGATTTTATTTTTTCAGAGCTTGAGGAGCGAATAAATTGAGATTTCTGCATAAAGCAAACATGGAAAAATTGTGATTTATTGATAATGTCTTTTATCAGATAAGAGGATGAGAGGGATGATAAAAGGGCATTTCTTTCAATATCGTAACGTGAATCAATAAACAATAAAACGCCAACACCGTTTTCAAATTGATTGACTATAATGCGTTGCATGGTTTTTCGCGGAAAGAGTGCAACCTTGAAGATTTAAGAGATTTGTAAAATCGTGTACAGAAATTGAAGTTCCCATAATATATTATAAAAAGTTAGTGTTCTTCCTTTCAGGTGTAAGGTATGGCCATGATAGCCACAATCGCATAATTGATCCTATGCAATATGAACAACATCACCTGTGGCGTGTTCAAGTAATGGTGCATCTTTAGGATAAAAAACAGAGACAATTAATTCATTATTTTCAGGATTTGACTTTACTTGAATGTGATCATAAAGATGATAAATGTCACCATCAATCTCGGAACACTGGAATCCTATTGGAGAAGTTTCTTTTGTGGTAAAGCTAAGAGGTTTAATATCTAATTCAGGGATTATGTCTTTTTTTTCGACACAGATTCAGCTTGAAAGGCTTCTCCAAGATAGAATAGGTTTTTTAGACATTTTAATTTTTGCTTCCGAGATATTGTAATAAGTTTATCCGCAAAACTTGGCAGGCATATGATGGTATCGATAGAGAATTCTTCGATAGCTGAACTCAAAGTCTCAAGATCAACCATAGAGGCAAATGGATAATATGTTACTTTGAGAAGGCGACAAATTTTATGTGCAAATAAAAATCCCCCCATAATCCTTTAAGCTGTGAGGCAATTGGCAATAGGGTTTACAGAGCAATCTTTAAAGACCGTTTCGAGCTTCTTTGCTGCAGAGTGTGTTACAAACTCATAATTGAGCCATTTATGGCGAAGTGTTTTAGGCACCCTTGTTGTGCTACTGGTTTTCAAAAATTATATGTGACATTGAAGTTCCTTATTTTTTTTAGTTTGCATGAGGCAAAGGCAAGAGGCAAAGGCGGAGATACCAACAATCATGCAAAAGGTGAAAGCGATGTGATTGTTGAAATGGCTGATGATCCATCCACTTGTCCATGAGCCGGCAGCTTGGCCAATATTTGAAACAACAAGGATATAACTAAAAAGAACACTGGCTGAGAGGGATGCAGTTGTTTTTCCTGCTTGATAGTATATTTCTGGAACCATGACAGATTCATAGACACTGTAGGCAATTAACGCAGTCACAGCGGTAAAGACGCCACCCATGAGGAAAAATGCAGCAAAACTTCCCGTAAGCCATAATAGGTAGAAAGTTGATTTATCAGAAAGGCTGAGATGTTTATTGATTATTCCTTGCCAGATACAAATACTGATGCCAACAATTGAAAAGAAAATTCCACTATAAGGGGCGAGATTTCTGTCAAATTTATTGAGAAGTGTTGTGGTGGTGATGAAAATTCCCATGAGGAATGCACAAAGCAAAGCCGTGACCAGCAAATAAGTGATAGAACGATTATGGATTATTGTTTTTAAAGAAGAAAGAAAAGGCTTCTTTATTTTTTTGTTCTTTTCAAGAGATAATTTTTTATGGGGGTAATGATAAACAATTTGAATGGATAAAACACAAAGATACAAACCAATGAGTGCAAAAAAAGCCATTAAGAAGGTCGATGCGTTATATTTTATGGCACTCGTTGCAACAAGAGGGGCGATAACGACAGCAGCGTTTTGAAAAAAAGAATAGAGAGTTAATGCGCGTTTAAGAGTACTTCCATTGAGATGTTCTGATAAAATTTCTCTCAAAAATGGCTTGGAAATTGCTTTCGAAAAAGCCATTAAGGTAAAAAAGATCAACCATGCAGAAGGTGTAAGCGATAGGATAATGCACACAAAAGCAATACTCCTTAAAATAAAGGCGGTAGCCATTAAGAGTTTACGCGAAAATTTTTCTAATAAACCCGTTGTGGTTACCATGAGAATGCTTTCAAGGATTACTGATCCAGCGAGATAAAAAGCAACATTGGCAGCAGTTATGAGAGAAGAGTTTCCAATCAGAGGGAGTACAAAGAAAAAGGAAAATTCAGAAAGAAAAACTGCGCTATAGATGAAAAAAGGAATTTTATTTTTGCTCATGGAATTTCCATAGAAGTGCTGTTAAATGATCAAATACATTTTATTGTATCTGTTGAGGAAGTCTTATGAGCCCTGTTTCCGCTGAACACATTTCGTTGAAATAGTATCTTTATTGATTTACCGGTCAGTCCACTGCAAGAATATTATTTTTTGTTTTTCTACGATGTTTTTAGAAATATCGAGCATGATCTGGGTTGAGCAACAA
This sequence comes from Bartonella sp. MU37NMGALS, assembly GCF_042194015.1. NCBI lineage: Bacteria > Pseudomonadati > Pseudomonadota > Alphaproteobacteria > Hyphomicrobiales > Bartonellaceae > Bartonella > Bartonella sp. MU37NMGALS. The sequence continues at coordinate 3,757 of NZ_JBHIML010000027.1, read as the reverse complement.
CACTGTTCTCTGATGTTTGCGAAATAATCGTAAGATCATTGAGACCTTGATCCCATATCTTCTCTTGATGGTTTTGACTGTTTCTAATCCTATTTGATAACCAACTGACACCCCGCATTTTTGTTTTTCCCCCGCATTCTTGTTACTCTAATGTATCCTTTATGAAGGGGATGTACTAACCGCTCCATAGATTGTCAACATATGAATGAGATGAATGATTTTATAACCTTTTAATGAAATTATATTTTTTTAGTGGAAGGTTATTCATCCTCTTTTAGCGCATGCGTTGATATTTGCCTCCATGGCGTTGTAAAAACCCCTTCTCAACAAGAGTGCGTCGTAATCGGGCAAAGTCTACCGTAAAGAGATTGCATATCTTGGAAACTTCCGTTTCGCTATAGATTTTTTCCTTTTGAAAGGCTTCACCAATTTTTGATAGCATCTCTTCTGTTTCTAAATGGCGGTCGCTTAAATTTTCCCTATTCCGTTCATTTTTTTCTTCTAGCGCTTGCCATAATGTATCTCTCGCTTGAAATCCTTCTGTTGTGTTGTGAATAAGTCCGAGATTCAAAAGGCGATTGATGGATTTATGAATGGTTTTGGCATCTGAATCGACATGTTTGAGGATATCAGTAAGATTTTTTGCACCAAAGATAATGGCGGCATAAACAGCGCGTAGTGTCGGTGAGGTCATGGCAGAGATCAGCGAATTGCGTGTGCTGCGTTTGTGAAGTGCTTCTTTTCCCATGGGCAAAATATCATTTCGAATGGGCAGTTCATTGATTTCTATGAGTTCTGCTTGTAGCGATTGTGCGCGTACAATTTGTTCCGCAGAGGTGCGTTTGCGAATAATCCCCAGACCACTTTGGCGATATTTGTGGTTTTCGGGGAGTGTTAAAGCTTCATAGGAGCCATCAAGCCGGTAGAGAATTTCTTCCCACAAAGGGGTTCTGACACGTCGCACCCGCCGTGCCCCATTAAGCGCAACGGTTGAGGTCATGGTTGGTTCATGCAAACAAAGATAACCACCCGCGGTGATGTGTTCCCAAAGGGTTATAACAAATCGCACATCATCTGCGGGAGTACCAGCATCAAGCCAAGCAAAATCTATTGGTCCCCAAGATTTGAGCGTTTCATCATCGAGAGAGAAGAAATTCTCATGGATAAATGTTACCATATCTTTTTCAATACCGTCTTGAAGCAGTTTTTGCCATGCTTCTTCTGCTGATTGACCTTCGACTGTAAAATCATCAATGGTGATAAGCCGAGGTTCGTAATTCTCAAGGATTCCTGAAGGGTCAAGCAAAGCTGTGCGCTCTTCCCAGGTGGAGGATTCTAAAAGTTTTTTATCTTGTTGCCATGCTTGTTTTGCTTTTTGCAGTGCTTTAGCAATCAAGCGCGTACTATCATCAGCACCGATTTCAATGACTGTGCGCGGTCTTGCCATTTGAATAAGTGCATAAATGAGCTGTGCACTATTTTCTGTTCCCATGCCAGGTCTTATCAGCTGCATCTTTTTATCCTTATAATTTTACCAATCGTAGCATTCCTGCTTTTATAAAAAACTTTATTGAATCCTCTAGCGGATATTGAATGTGCATTGGTGTGGTGGCTTGCTTCAAGAGATGTTTTGTTTTTTCATGAAGCCGGATTGTACGCCCATTGAGTTGATTAATGGCAAGACTGCCAAGAGAAGAATCTATGATAATACATGTTGGCTCTCGTAAAAGAGCGGTTGCATCATTTTCTGAAAATGCTTTTTGATCTGTTTCGATGAGACCGTGTCGTAGCAGTGATATCAAAAGACTTCCAGAGGCAAGAAGAGTACTATAGAATTGTATTTCTCTTAGTGATTGGACAATGCAGCTTTCACGAAGTGCTTCAAATGTGGGAAAGTCGAATCCGCCAAATGCCGCTCCTTTTGTAGAAACGACGGTTACAGGTTGTATTTGCCGTTTTCCAATTAAAGCTGGTTTATTTCTCGTTATCTGTACGTCTTTTGCCTATTGAACGCGTGATAAAGGATTGAGTTCACGTGGGTAGACAGCGAAAGAATTGATGGCTATGGGTGGTGTTGGTTTTTGCAATTCAAGCGTGTGGATGTTTTCATTCAAGTCATGTCGTATATAGTCTGCCAGTTGCCACACATAACCACCTGTTCCATGGTAAAAATTTAAGCCTATAGGATCTTGTTGCATGATGTTATCGTTTTTTTTACTTTAAAATATCAAGTTTTGGGAACGGTTGTTAGCTCTTCCACACTAAAGAGTGGTTTATCAAAGTCCTATTGGGTTGGTATGGGGTTGCATGGGATACAACGATTTGATAGGGATTTTATTGAAATTTGATTGGGTGGTGATTGTCATGTCCTTTTGGGGTGTATGGTTTGCTTGAGAAAAACGCCTCGTCCACTAACCATTATCAAATTCTCTCTGTTTTTTTGTACGGCACTGTTCACAATAAAACCTAATATGCCTGCGATCATTGTGGCGATGCCGATGATAAACAGTGTGTATTGGGTATGATGCACTTTTACAAAGCCGGCTCCTAGAAAGCCAAGGCATACGGATGTCTGTATGATGAAGATATAGGCAGGCATTTGACTGTTTCGTTGTTCTTTGGGGATGGCTTTCATCATAAAACTTGCCATTAAGGCATTTTGCACACCATTGGCACTCCCAAGGATGAAAAATGATAGCATCATCAGCCATGTGAAGTTTGTTAAGGAAAAACAGAAAATTGCAAAGCCAATGGTTGCGGCAGCTAGTGATGCTCCAGCGGCATTGCCAAAATGGTGGAAAAGATTGGAGAAGCAGAGTGGACCAACCACTAAGCCTAGGCTTAGCATACTTGTGATCACCCCATAGGTTTCAGCACTAAACTGTAGCTCGGTGCGGATGCGGACAATCGACAAGACGTTGAGAGCAGAGGTGAGGATAATAGTGATGATGAGGGGCGCAAGAGCATAGACGACATTTTTTTTGCGCAAGAGACCCGCTAAATCTAGTCCTTTTTTGGTTTGCTGCGATGTATCTGTCTTTTGTGTATGAATTTTTAAACTTTTAAAACAGAAGAGAGTGATAAAGGTAGCAAAAAGAACCATGATGGAAAGTGCAAACAATCCTTTTTGTCCGTTTGATATTCCATACAATACACCTCCTAGAAGTGGTCCGGCAATATAGCCAAGATTACGAACTGTTTGGATAATGCGATTGATACTGTCTAATTGCTGTTCATTTTTTGCGAAGTCAGGTACCGCAACAAGAATAGCAGACCAAAAGATTGAACCAGCACAACCTAGTGCGAAAGAAAGGGCAATATAAAGCCAAAACTGGTTTGCGATTGCAGCTGCGGCTATGAAAAGCGCTTCAAACAATAAAACAACAGTGACTGTGTGTACTGGTTGGAAGCGATGCAAGAGGCGTGGTGCAATGGGTCCGGCACAAATTGCCCCGATAAGCCCTGCAAACAGCAGCATTGAAATAGAAGCTGTGCTTTCTGCTAAGTGTAGAGCAAATGTAACTTGTGCTGTTTCATCGGCAAAGCTGCTAAGAGACAAAACGAACAAAAGTCCCATATGAGCGAAAATAATGGATTTTTTCTTTGTCACAATGCTCCTCCCCAAGAGACTAAAGGTACAATTTTCTTCTGCGTGTTTATGGGATATCCCACGCTTTGTCTAGTTTTTCTTGATGATCAGTTGAGAAAGGAAGTTTTCAGAGCTCTCTTCAAAACAAGCACAATGCCTATTGGCAGT
>NZ_JBHIML010000026.1:0-8486 GCF_042194015.1 Bartonella sp. MU37NMGALS | reverse complement strand
TAATATCACCCTATCAGAAAGCTATGATACCTCTAACGCAAAAGAAAAGCATGAAAAGTCTTTTGCTGGTGTGACAGGCTCTGTCAATGTGGGCATTCTTGGTGCTGTACAAGATGTAAGGGATGCAGCCAAACGTTTTGGTCATGGGGATACAAAACACAAAATCGGCAATGGTCTTATTGCTGGTCTAAAAGGCTATGATCTCTATAGCAAAGGCAAAGGTCTTTATAATGGGATGAAAGGTGGAAACAAACAGTCTATTCGTGATATTGCTGATGTTTCTGCTAGCGTAACCGTGGGCTTTAAGACAGAGAAGGCAGAAGCCTCTGTTCAGACCTCTACTGCGGTAACAGGTACAATAGAAGCAGGACGCGCTGTTAATATGCAAGCCCACAAAGGCAGCATCCATGGTGTTGGAGCCGATATTATTGCTGGCACAAACCCGATGCAAAGCAATGATGAACAGAGCGGGAATATCACCATGGGAGCAGGTGAAGATATCATCTTTGAAAGTGCGCAAAATACGCAAAGCACAGAAAACCACACGCAAAGCGCTTCAATGAATGTTGGGTATAGTTATGGTACCGGTGGTACAGGGTGGATGGGGAATGCTTCTTTTGGTAAAGGCAAGGGTTCCAGTGAGGAGGTTCACCAGAAGAACAGCCATATTATTGGCACCGGCACAGTTCACACAACGAGTGGGGCAAACACCACATTGGCAGGTGCTGTGGCTTCTGGAGAGCGTGTAGAAATGGAAGTAGGGGGTGATTTTACCGTTGTCAGCCGCAGTGATACGGGACAAAGTTCCAGCAAGCAAAACTCTGTTTCCATTGGTTATAATAGCCGAGAAAAGGAAGGTACAGCCACAACCAATATTTCCTTGAACAAGGATAAATCCTCTAGTGATTATCATAGTGTTGTGGAGCAATCAGGCATCAAAGCGGGTGATGGTGGTTTTAAGATCAACGTTAAAGATAAAACAACGCTGACCGGAGGACTTATTTCCAGCACCGCGCCGGCAGATAAAAACAGCCTGACCACAGGAAGCATTAGCACCAGTGATATCAGCAACAGTGCGCATGCGCAAGCCAGCAGTCAAGGGTTAAGCATTTCTGCGGGTGGTCCGATGTATCAGGGCAAATATGGTGTCGGGAAAAACATTGCTAAAAATGTCTTAGATCATTCAAAAGCCCAAGATTCAGAGGAAGGATACACCAAATCTGCCATTAGCGATGGCACCATCGTCATTACTGATGAAGCAGGGCAGAAGGCATTGACAGGGCAAGATGTTGAGCAAGCCATAGCCTCCCTTAATCGTGATACTGCCACCGCCCATAAGGGTGTACAACAGCTCGATGTAGGCAAGCTGGAACAAATCGTCCATGAAAACCGTGAAATGGCAACCCAACTCTTAGAAGAAGGGTTTAAATACAGTGATGACTCCTATAAAACCATGTTTATCAAAGAGCACCCCATCGCCGTGGTCGACCGTGATAAAGACGGAAATATAATCTATGAAATAGATGCAAATGGGGTACCTATAAGAGACGCTCGTGGACAACCAATACCTCACGCACATTATTTAACGGATGAAGAAAAGCAGCATTTACAAGAGGGTGCTGATGGCAAGGTGCATGTGTCCTTTAATGGCATCTTTACTCCACCAGAGGAAGCCGCTGTTTATGCGGTTCAACATGCGGAGAATAAAAATGAACCGCTTTATTTTGTTGTGTTCCCAGAAGCCGATTCTGCTATCTCAGAACTTTTGGTCGCGGGCTATCAGAAGTTTATGGAAAATAACTTTTGGGGTTTGACCAATTCAACACAAGAAGCAAAAGATTTGGTGTATAGCCATGGTCTTACAGGGTTAGAACTTTATGGACATAGCCGTGGTACCATGACATTGGGGAATATGCTGTATTCTTTCAAACAAGAAGGTGTGCACGGTATAGCCGACAACACGAATATCAATTTCTATGGACCCGCCTTTAATGCTTTAGTTGCATCCGGTCTGTTAGGTTATGTGAGTGATGGCAAACAAACCACTATTGGTTTTGATGGGAATAGATATGACTTTGTAAGCCGATGGATTGGTGGCAATGGCTATACTTATGAGACAATACCTGCTGGTAGTAACATGTTGAAAGAAACATGGAATATGTTATCAGATCCTTACAATCCCCATACTTGCCTTAGACATGCGAGTGATATGTGCCAAAAGATTTATGGCTCATCTCATCGTGAACAAGTTCCTTCAAGTAAATCATGGAGTAAAAAATGAAACAAACCTTAAAATTATTAAGTGCGATAACTCTATTGAGTATCGCTGGATGTCAGTTTAACAAACCTGCTCCAGGGTATGTGACTGCGTGGGAGAAGCCAGGAGCAGATTTGACAGAGGCAGGAAAAGCCTTGTTAGAATGTGGAATGCCAAGCCTTATTGATGCGGATCCAGAGAATGATAATCGCAGCTTTAATCAAAAGGCAACAATTTATGCTTGTATGGTTCAGGCTGGTTTCCGTGATAAAGTGGGGAGGGGGACTTGGTGCGAGAATCATAAAGCCGAAAACCTTCCGATTTGTCGTCCAGGTGCTGTGATCCCGAGGCCCAGTGTCAAGAAGCGCTTGAACAGCCCGTTTTGTAAAAAATATAAAAATGCACCTGAATGCAAACCTTAAGTCTTTCTGTTTGTGATGATCAACAATCCGCCATCCTTGCCTTCGCTTGGAATGGCGGGATTGTTCCCTCAATCCATCATCTCAATATTGGTCACCGTTGTTTTAATGAAGCGGTGACAGAAAATATCAACAGGCTTATGAGCTCTGTTTTATCGTAAGGAAACCCACTGAAGGAGGGGAAAAATGAAGAAAATCTTAAAACTATTGAGTTGCATAGCTCTCTTAAATACAGCTGGATGTGTTAACCAACCTCCTCCATCAACTTTAGCATTATGGGAAAAACCAGGTGTCGATAAAGCGATGATCCAACAATCCTTATCAAAATGTGGCTGGAAACCGGTTTATGCTTCTTCTAGTGATATGAATTCGTATGCGAGTGAATTTGCCTCAGTTTATGAGTGCATGAAAAAAGCAGGTTTTCGGTATAAATTGCAAGATTCAAAAGGGCTCTATTTTGTACAACCTCTGAAAAGTGACTCGTTTTTAGCTAATTTGATGCTAGCTGGATATCAGCAATTTATGGACAATGATAGCTTTGGTGTGACCAACAAAACGAAACAGGAACGCGCTTTACTAACGCATTTTGAGGATGAAAGAAAACGTCAGCAAAAGCAAAAAGCTTTACAAAAGCGATCACCAAAGCGTCCTCCCCATCGTTAAAAAGGTCGTTGGATAAAATCACGAATGAAGTAGAGGATCAAAGCTGTCTTCTTCTTTATCCACGCAACGGGCACTTTTAATTTGGTGTTTAAGATAGTCGACAATAAGGCAGGTGAGGTTTCATTACGGGGGATGCGTATTTTGAAGCCAAAGTCGTGGGGCAATCCACAGGATACGTTAAGCAGTTTGACCGAGACTGGCGCATCTGGCAAGTATGACAGTGGGCTTTAAAACTGAGAAAACAGAAGCCTCTGTTCAGACCTCCACAGCGGTGACAGATAGCATAGAAGGCGGACGCGCTGTTAACATGCAAGCCCACAAAGGCAGCATTCATGGTGTTGGCGCTGATATTATTGCTGGTACCAATCCAATCTATGTGCTGGAAAATGATGCACAGAGCGGAAAGATCACTATGGAAGCAGGTGAAGATATCATCTTTGAAAGTGCACAAAACACGCAAAGCACACAAAACAGCAGTGAAAGTGCTTCAATGAGTGTTGGCACCGGTTATGGCACGGGTGGCGCAGGGGCAACGGGTAGTGCTGCTTTTAGTCAAGTGGAAGGTTCCAGTGAGGAAGTTCAACACAAAAACAGCCATATTATAGGCACCGGCACCGTTCATACCACGAGTGGGGCAAACACCACATTGGCAGGCGCCGTGGTTTCTGGAGAGCGTGTAGAAATGGAAGTAGGGGGTGATTTTGCCATTACCAGCCGCAGTGATACGGGACAAACTTCCAGTAAGCAAAACTCTGTTTCTGTTGGGTTTGGTGCTGGACAAACGGGTGGTGGGGGCTCCATGAGCGCCTCTTTCCAAAAGGATAAATCCTCCAGCGATTATCATAGTGTTGTGGAGCAATCAGGCATCAAAGCGGGTGATGGCGGCTTTAATATCATAGTTAAAGACAAAACGACCCTAACCGGAGGTATTATTGAAAGCACAGCCTCGGCGGACAAAAACAGCCTGACCACAGGAAGCATTAGCACCAGTGATATCAGCAACAGTGCCCATGCTAAAGCCAGCAGCCATGGGTTTAGCATTTCTGGGAACGACACGATAAAAAACATTGCCAAGAATGTTTTAAATCACGGCAAAGCCAAGGATGGAGCAGAAGGAGAAACCAAATCTGCTATCAGCGATGGGACTATCATCCTTACTGATACAACTGGACAGAGGGCGATGGGGCAAGATGCTGGACAAATCATTGGCTCTCTCAACCGCAACACCGCAGCAGCACACCAGGCAGTAGGACAGCTAGATGTCGCACCGCTTGAGGATATATTGCGTAATCGTTTAGGTATGAGAAATAAATGGGTAGATGAATGGTTTGATATATGGGATGGGGTTCGTAAAATGGCATTTTATGTTGACCATCCAGTGGGTGAGGTTGCGCATGATGAAAATGGCAATGTCCTCTATTTAACCGATGAAAATGGAGAGTATATAAAAGGCAATGATGGAAAATATATCACTCTGTATCACTTTTTAAAGCCAGAGGAAGAAAAGCATTTACAAAAAGGCCCTAATGGTGCTGTTTATATGTTCTACAATGGCATTTTTAATTCACCAGATGAAGCAGCCGGTAATGCTGTTCAATTGGCTGTTAATAAAAATGGTCCCCTTTATTTTACATACTTTCCCCAAGCTGATGATGTGCTGGTAGAATTAGGGGTAGCATATTATCAAAAGTTTTGGGAGGGTAGCACTTGGGGATTGAGTAATTCGACCAAGAAGTTCCAAGATTTTATCTATCGTTATGGCAATGACAATGCTATTGTTAGTGGGCATAGCCGGGGTACCTTAACAATACGCAATGGAGCAAATGACTTGCAAGAACATGGTATCCACAGTGTAGCCAAGAAAACAGACTTCTATCTTGTTGGAGCGGCTGCTCACATGCAATCGATGGCCAATACAGTAGATTATCTAAGCGATGGCGAAAAAAATTATATCTACATACAAGGTCATATGTTAGACCCCATTAGTACAGTGATTGGTTACAATTGGCCTACGGCTTATGGGGTACGTTCCAAACCATATGATTCATTACATCCGTTAATTCTACCCCTCAGAGAGATGGGGGGAGCGATCATCGGCTATAATCCTAGTACCCATAATTGTTATGCTGATGCAAGTGCTAAGTGTAAAAATGATTACGGTTCATTTGATTTTATAAAATTTTATTCCACGAGAACAGGGAACAAAAAATGAAAATACGATTTAACTTATTGAGCCTGCTCATTCTATTAAGTATTACTGGATGTGATATGGACAAATCTCCTCCAGGGGAAGTATATGGGTGGATCAAGCCAGGAGCAGACTTTACCGAGGTAGGAAAAGCCTTATTAGAATGTGGCATGCCACATCTTAATTATCTTGAGGCTGAAAATCAAAAGCTCAGCAATAATGATAATGCAACAATTTATGCTTGTATGATTCAAGCAGGATTCCGTGACAGATATGGCGGTCCATCTTGGTGTGTGAATCATTGGAGGGAAAACCTTCCGATTTGTCGACCAGGCGCGGTCATTCCGAAACGAAGTGTTGAAAAGCGCTTAAACAGCCCGTTTTGTAAAAGAAGTCCAGTACAACCTGAATGCAAGCCTTAAGTAATGATCAACAATCTGCCATCCTTTCCTTTGTTTGGAATGGCGGGATTGTTTCCTCTATATCACTATTTAACGCCAGAGGAAGAAAAGCATTTACAAAAAGGCCCTGATGGCCAGGTTCATATGTTTTACAATGGCATTTTTAACACACCCGATGAGGCTGCGCGTAATGCGGTTCAGTTAACTGACAATGATCATGGTCCCCTTTATTTTACATACTTCCCAGAAGCTGAAGACTGGGAAGTGGAAGTAGGGATAGCGATTTTTCAGAAGCTTCTGGAAGGTAGACTTTTTTTTGGATTGACCAATTCAACCAAGAAATTCCAGGATACAATGTATCTTTATGGCAATACAGGATTGCATATTTATGCCCATAGTCGTGGTACCATAACAGCAGGAAATGGATCATATGATTTAGTAAAGCATGGTGTTCACGGTATAGCAAAGGAAACAACGGTTAATTTTTTTGGTCCAGCTTATAATACTCAAGACATGGCAGATACATTATATATCTTAAGGGATGGCAAGCAAACCACTGTCGGCTTGGAAAATCATGCAGATGATTTTGTTGGTGTTGTATTTGGCAAAAATCCCGCTACTTTTTACCAGAGACCCCCTGGTAGTAACGTAGCGAAAGAGGCAAAGAAAGTACTATTTAGTTATCCCAGCCCTCATGCTTGTTATGCAAATGCGGATCGAGCATGTAGACATGATTATGGTTCATCTCACCGCATATACGTTGATTCAATTAATTCAGGGAGCAAAAAATGAAACACATTTTAAGATTATTAAGCGGGATAATCCTGTTAAGTATATCTGGGTGTAATTTTTTTAAGCCTTCTCCAGGGTACATGTATATGTGGGAGAAGCCTGGTGCAGATTTTACTGAGATAGGAAAAGCATTGTTAGAATGTGGCATGCCAACGCCTTATGATGAGGATTCAGAAAGCAGAGAGCAGAGTATTAATGCACAGGCAACAGTCCATGCATGCATGATTCAAGCAGGTTTTCGCTATAAAAATGAAGTTAAGGGGGGGGGGTGGTGTTATACTTTTAAAGCTGAAAACCTCCCCATTTGTCAGCCTGGTGCTATCATCCCAAAACGAAGTGTCGAAAAGCGCTTAAACAGCCCGTTTTGTACAAAGCATCCAGAACAACCTGAATGCGAGCCTTAAGTGTTTCTATTGGTGATGATCAACAATCCCCCTCCTTGCCTTCACTTGGAATGGCGGGATTGTTTCCTCAACCACATTATTAACGGCTGAGGAAAAGCAGCATTTACAAGAAGGTTCTGATGGCAAGGTTCATGTCTTCCTCAATGGTATTTTTAACACACCAGATGAAGCAGCCGGTAATGCTGTCCACTTAGCTGATAATGAACATGAACCCCTTTATTTTACATACCACCCACAAGCTAAAGACAGGCTCGTAGAGTACGGAGTAGCGATTTATGAGTATTTTGGGAGATGGAGTAATTCGACCAAGAAATTCCAAGATTTTGCCTATCGTTATGGCAATACAGGGGCGATTGTTAGTGCGCATAGCCGTGGTAGTTTGACAGTGGGCAATGGAATGCGTGACTTTGAACAGCGTGGCATTCACGGTATAGCAGAAAAAACAGATATCTATCTTTTTGGACCAGCTGATAACTCTCAATCAATAGCGAATGCACTATATTATGTGAGTGATGGTAAAAAAGATCATATTTATTTACAAAACCATATATTCGATCCCATAGGTACAGGATTTGGTCACAATCCACCTACTGCTTATAAGGTACCCTTGAGGTTCCCTTATGCAATATTTCCACCAGCAACTCCAATGATAGAGCAAGGGGGAGCGTTCATCGGGCATAACCCTAGTACCCATAAGTGTTATGGTAATGCGGGGAAAAAATGTCAAGATAATTATGGAATACATCATAATACAAAAATTTATGCACCTTATGCAATTTTAGATAATTTAGGTTTAGGTTATTTATGGAGAAAAAAATGAATACACTGTTTAAATTATTAAGTGGAATAGTTCTGTTAAGTGTCTCTGGATGTGACATTGAAAACATTGACAAACCTGCTCCAGGGTACGTGAATATGTGGGAGAAGCCAGGAGCAGATTCTACTGAGGTAGGAAAAGCCTTATTAGAATGTGGAATGCCGAGTCTTATCGATCCTGGTTCAGAAAATAAAGAGGTAAACAATAATGGATGGGCAACAATTGATGCCTGTATGGTTCAAGCAGGATTCCACTATAAAGATAAATGGGGAGGAACTTGGTGTCAAAACTATAAAGCCGAAAACTTGCCCATTTGTCAGCCTGGTGCTGTCATCCCGAAGAGAAGTGTCGAAAAGCGCTTAAACAGCCCGTTTTGTAAAAGGTATAAAAATGCATCTGAATGCAAGCCTTAAGTCTTTCTTGTAATGACCAACAATGCGCCATCCTTGCCTTTGCTTGGAATGGCGCGATTGTTTCCTCACGCACATTATTTAACGGATGAAGAACAACAGAATTTACAAAAAGGTTCTGATGGCAAGGTTCAT
>NZ_JBHIML010000025.1:0-9105 GCF_042194015.1 Bartonella sp. MU37NMGALS | reverse complement strand
GCAGGTTCAAATCCTGCCCCCGCAACCAATGTTCCAAAACTAATAACTTCCATAAAAATCAAATCACATCTAAACATGACAATACGCCCATAATATCCCGTGAATATATAAAAATCCACGTAATGAAAAATGTTATAGAATAACTCTTTACTCAAAATTCCCCCTATACAGTGATTTTATAAAAGTTCCTTTAAAGTCAGTATTTTACATACATAAGTTCCCCTTCATGCTACACTTTTCTCATAAAAACTCATCAAAAAAACTAGAAAAACTAGTCGCCCGTAAACGCACCAAGACCTAGGAGCGGCTTTGGAGCTGGATCGGATGTCTTCTCATCCCATAAAAGAACCCAATAGAACTAGTAAGGGGTATGCCACTAATGAAGCAGTGGTAGGCAGAGGCAGGTAGAGAATGCTTTCTTCTTTCTAAAACGATAAATCTAAAAGCTCTTCTTAGTACTGCAAAACAAAAAATATCATCAATCTCTGAAAATAAAAGCAGGAGGAAACCTGTTGTAGCGTCTAAACGCATGGGAATGCAATGCTCATCACTTGCAACTCTTCCCACGTACAAAAAACCAAATAAGAAGGGGCATGCTACTAATCATCATGCACCTCTGGAAGCAAAATGGGTAGGGGAAGAACGTATAAGGTACGTAATGCCACGCACTTAAAGGGCGCGCAAGGACTAAATCTAAACTCAGATTTTCTTGGTTCTTATGTCATCTCTCCCTTTGTTCTATGTGTAGTCTGTATATCTTCATCCTCAAAATAATCTGCCAACTTTTTGTAACAAAAAAACTGCACACAATTCCTTGAACATCTACACTATCTATACCCCTAACTACTAAGGCGGATTTTTACCTAGCAAGCTTTTTGGGGTAGCAAGACTAGGCCTATGATCATTGTAATGATGCCAACTTTTTGCAAACAGTGTTTTAAGAGGGTAAAGCGTTATGTTGATAGCAGAAAGCCTGTAAAGAGAAAATGGCTATGGTATGTAAGAATAGTGCTGTTTTTTATAAGGAGCTGTCTTATTATAAAATTAAGTAGGGTAGGGGAAGAACGTATAGGTATGTAATTTACGCGCATAAAGGCTTTGTAGGGACTAAATCTAAGCTCAGATTTTCTCTCTTTACGGAGTTAAGACTTGTGTTTTTATTATAATGACTAGCTTCTCCATCATAATATTTCTGCACGAGAGCTTTCCAAAAATAGTACACCAGCTAGTTTGTTCTTAAAAAAATAATCAAGGCAATACTTTTGCACCATACTCATTCGCCATCCTTAAGGGCGGCTTTTGCATTTACAGAAATTGCCACTGACTTTAGAAGCGGAGCCTAGAAACGCGGGGAAGAGGAGAACCATAGGGCGGTGTGACTACTCATGTTGTCATGCTATAGAAATATTTGGTTTTGTAGGGTAGAAGCAGCCACTCCCCTTTAATGCTTTTTAGGCATTAAAAATGGCACGAAAAAATGCTGGTAGTCGTGATATGTTTTTTATTATGGCTGATCCATGAGCTCTAAGATATAAATTGAGAGAGAATGGGCGGCATTAAAAGTTAAACGCGCATGGCGAGGCTTGAGATTGATTAGTTCAAAATCATTTTTTGAGCGGCCGTGCGCTGCACTTTTCTTGTTTCTTAACTTTATAGTACCGCGCACAATTTGATACAGACCGGATGCGATCATTTTTAAGTCATTTTCATCTAGATCTTGATTTGTTAAGTTTTCTTGCTTCATATCTTCGGGATGGATCTTAGCTTTCTTAACGACTTCTTCCCATAAAGCGGGCAGATTATTACGGGCGTTTTCTGCATATGGGATAGAATGGTGGTCGAGATAAGCTTTGCAAGAGGCTTCCAACAGATTTGCTGCAAATAGAACCGCCTCCCTTGGATCTTTTTCTATATTTTCTAATGCTCTTTTTACTTCGATTTCTACTGCTGAAAGGCCTTTCTCTGTAATACGTTTTTGTAGCTCTTCTGTAGAGAGGAGACCAGCTTTTTGCAATTCTTGTGTGAAGGTCAACTCCTTCTTGATAAGATGCCCTCCACGCTGATATTCTAATCCATCTTTCTTTAACGTTTCTAAAACTTTACGTTGATCTTTTTGTAACTGTAAAATTTTTTCATATAATGATGGATTTAATCTGCTTGGGTCTGGGTCATAATATTCTTTTTCTAAAAAATCCCCAAGCAAGTTACCAAGGACTTCAAGCGGTTCATTGCATTCCACATTGATTGCACGTAGCCACGCTTTAACTTTTTGGATTTTTGTACCTTCTGGAATTTCAGGAGGAGCAAATGATGCAATAAACAAGTCATCTAACTCGTTATGCGTATAATGGTGCGCAAACATTGGAGGGAGTAGTCCAATGATTGCAGAAGGGATTTTGTTTTTCTGAGAGATTTTTTGCGGAGGTGATAATTGCATTTTGTATCTTTGTAATATCAAAAAGTGGTGTGTGGAGTGGTTTTTAGAATATGATTTTATTGTCTGACCTTGTATAGAAGGTCGCGCAACAATTTTGTGGCTTATATAAGATTTGTGAAAGAGAAATGCCATATTGTGTTTTAATTTTTTTCTCCTTTCATTGTTATAACAGTGAAGCAGTGAAGGGGGGTGAATAATGCGTGATAATTGGAAAAATATAGAATGAGAACAGAAGTATAATTTTGTATTATCGTAACTGCAATAGCATTCTTTATTGGCAGATTGTTTATTGGAGAGAAGGAAGCAGGCAATGCGCATAATCCCTGAAAGGAAGGTTTTGTGACAAGAATTTCAATAATGGCATGTTACTAAATGTTGTGTGTGTTCTTTGCTTGTTAGAAAAAGTAGATGGCGCTCTTTATTTGCATAACCGGTATAGAGTAATGCGGGAGGCTAGTTTAAAATCTCGTTTATTCCGTTAAAGCTTACGGTTTTCTATAAAAAGACTGTTTTCATTATATCCGCTGTGAAGCTCGCATACTTGGTAGATGGAAATATACGCGTTTATCGTGTCTGTAAGGGAGCTTGAAGCAATGAAGTTATGTGTAAAAGAGTTCTGAAAAGCTTCTTTTGTCCGTAAATTTTATAAGGAAAATCTAAAGGCAGGAAAATGTTAGAGAAATCTCAGAGCACACTGTAAAAGTAAAAAAACAGCCTTTTTAGAGATGGTTTGCTGTCTGTCATCATGCTTTATGATTTTCAATGTTTTTAAAATTTCATTTCTCAATGAGAGAGGGCTTTTTTATTAAAGTGGGGGAGATTTCTTATAACAGTTAACAATGAAATGGAGAGAAGATGCTGCTTTACCAGCTGTTTTTGTCGCTTCAGTTTCATTTGGACCTATTGCTGTTATGAAAGCTAGTGATTCAATGACTTTGAAAAGGGGCGAATAACATTATCAAGTTTGCAATACAGTGCGATTTTCCACATCGCGGTGTGTGGTAAAAGATGATTAGCATTTATAGGGGCGTGCGCGGGGGCGGGTTCTATATTCTATGCTGGTTCGGTAGGGTGTCTGTTAGCGCATTTATGGGACTATTCCGCATTGAAATGCGTGCTTAATTTCGTGGATCTTTGCAAAGGTCTGATCAGAAAATCCCATATTTCAAGAGGTTTTTAGAGGGATCTAAAAGCACAGAGGTATCATAAAATTACAAACACCGTACGTTACTGGAGGTGATCAATTTTAGAGCTTAAGGAGCTTATCGGTTTAGTGTTCTTTCATAAAAATGATGAAGGCTGTGGTCAAGGTCTCAGTGTGTTGGTTTCTCGAAAAGTGGTAAATGCTGTATGATTTTATATGCCATTGCCAATGTTATGGATAGGGAGTTCAAATAAAGCATATCATAAATCGGAATTCTTCTCTTTACGCGATAAGAAGAGGGCTAGGCAAAACAGTAAAAATGCAGCGATAGAGAATATGAAGAATACGATATATGTTTGGTTTAAGGACAGGTATTCTTCTGTCAGAGAATGGATCAAAAAGCCAGCGAATATACCCCCTAAGGCACCACCTATTTGCTGTAATATGCGTGTGATAACGGCTGTATCTTTGACGTATAAACTGTTGACATATTGGATGGGGGCGGAAAGGCAGACAATGGTGGCGATGCCAAGTCCTATGCCTCTTAGCAAGAATCCAAGTCCATCCATGCTTATATTATAGCCGAAGCATAATAACCCAAGGCTTGATATCACTAAACCAATTCCTATCATGAAAAAGGGAGATTTTTCTTTCCATTTTTGGTAAATAAATTTCCTGCCAATCCACGCACCCACTCCTTGCAGAGCAAGGAGGGCACCGATGATGAGAAGGCTCTTTTCATAGTTTCCTCCCATGGCAACGGCTAGTGGGAAATAAACGAGGAAGCTATAAAAAAGAAATGAAGCAACGAGCCCCATGATCATGAGCAATGTATAGCGCGCATTTTGAAATCCGCTAAAGACGATTAATTTGTTTTTTGCTTTCTGATTAGAAACAATGAATAATATGAGAGATATCACGGCTATAAGCGCTAGGATAAAGAGGGTGTTGTGGTTATTGATATTTCTGGCTTCTGTGAGATAAAAAAACGAAAGAAGGGAGATGGAAAACGCTAAAAAAGCAAATAAGTTAAATTTTGTTTTTGTTGTTTCGTTGCTCTTTAAATGTTTAGCTCCAAGGGTGAGTGCCAATAAAATAAGCGGAATATTGATAAAAAATAACAAACGCCAAGACACATACTGAGCAAGCGAGGCGCCTACCAGCGGACCAAAGGCAGGAGCGAAAACTGTTGGTACGGCTATGGTGCCCATGGCTTGGCGCACGCGTGTCTGTCCAAATTGTAAGGCAATGATGGTTTGGCTAAGGGGCAGCAAAAGACCGGTCCCAAAACCTTGAACGATACGGGCAGATATAATAGTTGGAAAATTATAGCTTAATCCTACCCCCAGTGATCCAAGCATAAAAATGAAGCTTGCAAGAAGCCAAGTGCTTTTGATACCTATTCTTCCTTGCACAAAAGCGGCCATTAGCAGCCCTGGAACGGTGGCGAGAAAATAGGATGTTACAACCCATTGTATATTATTTTCTCCGACTGAAAAATAATGCGCAAGGTTAGGAAGGATGACATTGACAATGCTCCCGTCCAGCAGAGGAAGTATGCTGGAAATAATGACGGTATATATGACATACCTTTCTGTTTTTGTATAGGAATCTCTCTTTTGCATTATTATGCCCCCTGTTGATATTCTTTAAAATATTGTCCTCGCCCCATTCCCAGACTTTTAAAAATTAACATGTGTTTGTGATGGCTGTGGTTTTGATATTGGGATAAATGTGATTGGGAGCGCTGATGGTCCCCTTGTGTACAACCCTTCTTCCTCCAAAATGAAGCCATCAGTTAAGCTGATGTCAATGAGTTTATCGAGGAGTCTATTTGCCGTCAACTCAATCTGCATGAGAGCAAAAGCAGAACCTACACAAACGTGCACGCCTGCTCCAAAGGCTAAATGGTTTGCGGTCCTTATGAGACCCGCCCCAGTTTTACTGCCCCGTTTACGTTCTGGTATAAAATGATTGGGGTTCACAAAAATATCAGGATCACGGTTAGCTGCTCCAATCATACAAAAAACAAGAGAGTCGGCTGGTAATGTGACTCCTGCGAACTCTATCGCTTGATTGGTCTGGCGTGGTATAAGCTGAACGGGAGAAGTCAAGCGCAGTGTTTCTGTAATTGCATCGCCAAGAAGTCTCCTGTCATTTTGGATTTTTTCTAATTCATTTGGGTGTGTGAGTAAATGATAAAAAAGATAAGCTAATGTTTTATCAGCAGGTTCTATGGCGGCCAATAACATGTTAAGGACGAGAGCAACTATTTCAGAAGTTGTCATGCTATTAGCATCATTTGTTTTCTGGCATAAAACAGAGATTAAATCTTCTGATGCGTTTTTGTCCCATTCTTCTATAAGTGGTGTTAAATAAGAGATGATATCTTTGCTGCACGATAAGCTGAATTCTTTTTCCTCATCTGATTGGTTTAGGCTGGTGACAAAAGATGCAACTCCCTTATGCCACATGGATATATCCTTGTAGCGATCTATTGGTAGGCCTAAGACCATTAATGTAACAAGCACACTATAGTCTTTACCGAATTCATTTATAATATCTATTTTCCCTTTTGCAAGATGCGGCATGAGAAGCTGGTCTATTATTTCTTCAATAATTTTAGTATAGTGCGTGCGGAACATTTTTCCAGTAAGTTTTGAAAGTATGGCGTGCCGCTTGCTATGGTGCTCATGCCCTTCCATTTGTGCCAATACGCGATCGCCCATTACCGGCTCTGCTCGAACGGCTAAGGGCGCTGTTGTAAAGCGGGTATCCTTCAAAATTGCGCTGACATCTTCATAGTGGCCAAAAAAATAAGCTTTAAGATTTTCATCCCAAAGAACAGAGTTAGAAGAATGTACAGTTTGGTATATATTGTATGGATTTTTTTGGAAATTTTTGTCCATAACGTTGAATTTAATAACGTTGCGCATCATTCATTTTCCCCTGAATCTTCAATCATAAACTGGTTCTTCTCATAAGTTTGCGTACATATCGAAACAATTCCGTGACCTTGTTGTTTATCAACACAGAGAGGTTGTTCACCATTGAGCAACAATTCTCCAACCGGCCATTCACGATGGTAGGCTAAAACTGAGTTTTCTCTATTAAGTAAAGATGGGCTATTTACGTAGAAAGGGATTTCATCAAAAATATATTCAAGAGAAATATTTGTTGTTTCTAAATTCTTTGTTTCTTCAATTGATAATCCCACGCTTTTTGCCCGACGTTCAACTGCTTGGATTGACATTTTCGTGCATAATTCACGAAATTTTGAATTTTTTTTGCACAAATCTATAGCCTTTAATTTCAATTTTTTATAATTTTCATTTTGCTTGTATTGAGAGAAGTCAAGAATGCGAAATGATTTTTCTAAATTATAAGAATCATGAATATTATATAATATGCGTCTTATGCGATTGAGCTCTTTTTTTGTTTTCCTCTCTGCTTTAGCCTTAGGCGCTCCAGAAGCTAATATAAGAAGCATGGCTGATTCTATATCTGGGAGCAATACGTCAATATCTTTGAATTTCTTTGCAGCCCAACATATGAGCTCAGTGATATATTTTTCTGAAAACCTTGTGTTGAACGGACTTATACCGATCATAAGATGTTGCTTCATCGCAATTAAACGAGAGCAGTTTTCCGATTGTCCCCTTATAGAAAACGAAAGACGGTTCTTGATATCTATTTCTTTTTGTAAACTCACACTCAATCCTCTCCCCCGTATTCTATTATGGTGATTGTGGGAATATAATTTATTTAAAGAACTGATAACCAATTATCGAATAGTGTCCCATTATGTAACAAATAAAAAGTGTCTTGTAAAGGCAATTACGGAATAATTAATCTGTTAAGTTAACGTAAGATACACACGGGTATTTGTACCACTTTAGTCATGAACATGGGAGAGATTCCAAATCCCGATGTATAGGGTTTGACGTTTACCCAGTGCTGGAATGTTAAGAGGAGATGTGCAAGCATTGAATTGAAACCCCAGTAAACGGCGGCTGTAACTATAACGGTTTTAAGGAAGCAAGACTACTTGTCGGGAAAATTCCGATCTGTACGAATGGTGTAACGAGCTTCTCCGTTGTCTCCAACGTAGACTCAGTGAAATTGAACGCACTGTGAAGATGGAAAGTTTTGGCCGGTTAGATAGAAAGATGACATAGTCCGCTAACTATCATTAAGTCCCTTTTTTTGCATGACACTGTTCAAGATAAAACCTAATATGCCTGTGATCATGGTGGCGATGCCAATGATAAACAGTGTGCTTTGGGTGTGATGCACTTTTACAAAACCGGCTCCTAGAAAGCCAAGGCACACCGCTGTTTGTATGATAAAGATATAGGCAGGCATTTGGTTGTTTCGGTGTTCTTTCTGAATGGCTTTCATCATAAAACTTGCCATCAGAGCATTTTGCACGCCGTTAGCACCCCCAAGGATGAAAAATGACAGCATCATTAACCATACAATATGTGTTAAGGAAAAGCAGAAAATTGCAAAGCCGATGATTGCAGCGGCAAGTGATGCTCCAGCGGCATTACCAAAGCGATGAAAAAGGCTGGAGAAACAGAGTGGACCAACCACGAGGCCAAGACTTAACATGCTTGTGATTACCCCATAGGTTTCTGCACTGAAGTACAGCTCAGTGCGGATGCGGACAATCGATAAGACGTTGAGAGCAGAGGTGAGGATGATGGTAATGATGAGGGGAGAAAGAGCATAGACAATATTTTTTTTACGCAAGAGCCCTCTTAAGTCTAGTCCCTTTTTGGCTTGTTGTACTGCGTTTGTTGTTGGCGTATGAATTTTTAAACTTTTAAAACAGAAGAGAGTGATAAAGGTTGCACAGAGAACCATGATGGATAGTGCAAAGAGCCCTTTTTGCCCGTTTGATATTCCATACAACACGCCCCCTAACAGTGGTCCTGCAATATAGCCAAGATTACGGACTGTTTGGATAATGCGGTTGATACGGTCTAGTTGCTGATCATTGGTTGCAAATTCTGGGACGGAAACGAGGATAGCGGACCAAAAGAGTGAACCAGCACAACCTAGTGCGAAAGAAAGTGCAATGTAAACCCAAAATTGGTTGGCGATTGCGGCAACAGCTATGAAAAGTGCTTCAAACAATAAAACAATGGGTACTGTTCGCGCTGGTTGGAAGCGATGTAAGAGATGTGGTGCAATGGGGCCTGCACAAATTGCCCCGACAAGCCCTGCAAACAGCAGCATTGAAATAGATGCTGTGCTTTCTGCTAAGTGGAGAGCAAATGTAACTTGTGCTGTTTCATCGGCAAAGCTGCTAAAGCCCAAAACAAGGAAAAGCCCCATTTGGGTGACAATCATGGATTTTTTCTTTGTCACAATGCTCCTCCCCAAGAGGTTATAAGGTACAATTTTCTTCTACGTGTTTATGGTATATCCCATGCTTTGTATAGTTTTTCTTGATGATCAGTTGAGAAAGGAAGTTTTCAGAGCTCTCTTCAAAACAAGCACAATGCCTATTGGCAGT
>NZ_JBHIML010000024.1:0-11026 GCF_042194015.1 Bartonella sp. MU37NMGALS | reverse complement strand
CTTTAAAACTCTTTGAAAAAAAATAAATTGGTACAAAACCTAGTGGCAAAATATACAAAACCCGCTGGCAAGCTACAGTTCTAATATGATAAAGAGAAAATGCGGTGCCGCATGCCGGATTCGAACCAGCGACCCCATCATTACGAATGATGTGCTCTACCAACTGAGCTAATGCGGCATAGGTTTGTAAATCAATGAGACAAAACTAATTTGAGGGTAATAGCTAAAAGTACGTATAAAAGCAAGAATGCATTTTTTCAATAATTTATAAAATATGATAATAATTTGCAGGAGAAGTATGTAAAAGTCAGAGGACAGTATTCTTTGATCTTAATACTATAAATGCTTTCCAATTTACGATAGCACTCAAATTAAGAAGCTAGGAATGTAGATCTTGAGGATGGAAAAAGGTGTCAAGATAACTTAGTAAAGATAAAAATATTTTCTGATTCTTAAGAAAGAAATTTGTTGAATAAGTGATTAGGAAAAAAAGATCATTATAAACCCTTTATAATGTGAAAATAAGATGAGTAGAATTAGTTGAAAAGTTACTTCTTATTTTTATGGGAAGAAAAAGGGGGAAGATTAATAAAATTAATCAAGTTTTTTTATTTAAGATGGAGTAAGAATCATGTCGGATGAAGATCGGCTGATAGAACTAGAAATGAAGCTAGCTTACCAAGAAAAATTCATTGAGGAGCTTTCTCTAGTAGTAACTAATCAATGGAAAATTTTGGATGAGATATCTAAAAAAGTTGATGTTTTAGCGAGGCGATTTTCAGATTTAAAAGAACAGAGTGTTACTGAAGCTGTTGTTTTACCATTTTCTCAATAGGGAGAAGGTGCTTAAAAATTCTTCTGCTAATAGTCTCTTGGATTTTTTTAGATGTAATAGGGTGGATATCACAATGGGAGGAAGCTGCGAAATATTCTTTATTACAATTGCAATTATTTACAGATTAGTTTTTATTTAACGCATTTTGTTAGACTTGTAGAATAATTTTTATAAGCTTCTTCCTTAATTTCAAGAAGTTCTAATTTTATAAAGAGTGCTGATATTAGAAGACGTTTTTTATATGTGATTTCTAGTATTAAAATTAAGAAAAGTTTTTGTGGAGTATAGAGAAGTATCCATAAAAATATATGAACTTCAATATGTTAAGTTTTTTCTGTACAGAGTTTTCTATAGATGGGAGTTAGATTTATTCGCTACTTTTTTAAATTGATACAAATGAAGTGATGTTATCGTTATCTATAGAAATTATAAGTGAGCGCATATATTTATAATAAAGCGTTTTAATCCATTTTGATGATCAAGTGATTTGCAGTTGTTTTAATAGGGTGAGGTGCTCTAAGCGATATCGGTTGTGTATAGTATAAAGAGCTCTAGAAGTCTTTTTCAAGATTAAATGTATTCTTCGTTATATGTACATGATATTTTGTGAAAAGGTTTTTGTTTTTCGTAATTTAAGATATAAAATACTATTGCTAAAGCACCAAAGATAGACCATGCTGGTAAATAAGTGAGAGTAATGCAAATTGAAGATAGAAAATCAGGCATTACCTTGCATAGAGATTGGTTGAGGTGATAGACATCTGTTTGCAGAAGGTTTGTTAAAATTTTATTAAAGGGGGTTGTTGTCCAATGTGATGTGATTACAGAGTGTGCGTTATCAATGACCAATGCTATAATAGTTAGTGTAACGAAAATGAAGGACATTAATTTAAATAAATAGTGGAGCATATTTTTTCTTAAAACTTCAACGGGGCATATATATAATGCACAAAAAAATAAGGGGTTGCATTATGATAAGAAAATAATTTTACGTTTGTTTTGTGTTTTTTGAAAAATGTGCCTGATTTTTCGATAAAAGTTGAAGTTAGGTTCAACAAAAGTAATGAGGCATGATGTCTGAAAAAAAGCACAATGAATTGAAGCGTAGCCTTCAAAATCGCCATATTCAAATGATTGCTTTGGGTGGCGTTATTGGGACAGGACTTTTTTATGGGTCAACCGAGGCAATTCAATTAGCTGGTCCCTCAGTCATTTTATCTTATCTTGTCGGCGGGCTTATTATGTATTTCATTATGCGAATGCTTGGTGAAATGTCAGTAGAAGAGCCGTCTTCAGGAGCATTTAGTTTTTTTGCTTATAAATATTGGGGGAGATTAGCTGGTTTCATAACAGGTTGGAATTATTGGTTTCTTTATATTCTTGTGAGCATGGCTGAACTTACAGTGATAGGTTTTTATCTTGATCATTGGATTTTGATTGATCATTGGAAAGCATCTTTCATTGTTCTTTTATTTGTTACATTCATTAACTTGTTTAATGTTCGTTTTTATGGAGAATTTGAATTTGCTTGCGCTTTGATCAAAGTGGCTGCTGTTATTGGTATGATTATTTTGGGAATTTTTCTCATTGTCACTGAACTAGGGGAAAATCAAGCGAATATTCATTATCTTTGGGACCATGGCGGTTTTTTCCCTTATGGAGCAGTAGGGGTTGTTTTAGCGACTTCTGTAGTAATGTTTTCCTTTGGAGGAACAGAGCTTATTGGTATTGCTGCTGGAGAGGCATCTGATCCACAAAAAACAATTCCAGCGGCTATCCGTCAAGTTATGTGGAGGATTATAATTTTTTATATTGGTTCTATCAGCGTTATTATGATAATCAGCCCTTGGAATATGATTGGAAAAAATGGCAGTCCTTTTGTTACAATTTTCGAGACTATAGGAATTCCTGCTGCTGGTCATATTTTGAATTTTGTGGTGATTATGGCTGCTATTTCTGTTTACAATAGCGGCATTTATTCTAATGGACGTATGCTTTATAGTTTAGCTGTACAAAAAAATGCACCACATATTTTTAGTAAACTGAGTGCTGCTCGTGTTCCTTATATTGCTATCCTTTTTTCATCATTCTGTACGGTGTTGATTGTCGTTTTTAATGCTCTTGTTCCTGATAATAGTTTCATGCGGATCATGGCTCTTGCAACTGCAGCAGCAGTGATTACTTGGGCTATTATTGTTATTGTTCATTTGAAATTTCGCAATGCACATAAGAACAGAAAAGGCAACTTTACTTATGCGTTTGGTTTATATCCTTACGCTAACTATCTTTGTCTCTGCTTTCTTGCTTTATTATTTTGCATTATGTTTATCAGTGGTTTTGGGCAAAATGGATTGATGACTCGACTTTTTGATATGATAGGAATAAGCGTGCCTTTTCTTGAAACATATATTCCTGTACAGATGCCTGATATGAGTTTGGCAGTCATTATTATTCCTCTATGGTGCTTATTATTACTTTTAGGTTATAAACTGAGACGATAGAGAAAGAAGAGCTAATAAAACGGATTGATTGGAATAAATCTTGGGGACTATAAAATTTGATGAGGTAACACAAGTTTTTGGTGATTTGTGTGTTTTAAGGAATATTACTGTACAGCTTACCGAAAAACGAATTGCTGTTATAGGTGCGAATGGTTCTGGAAAAAGTACATTTGTTCGTCTTATTAATGGACTCCAATTACCATCTCACGGTTTTGTAAGCGTTGATGGGCTTGATACCAAGCGCGATGCAAAAGCAGTAAAGCGTAAAGTTGGATTTGTATTTCAGAATCCCGATAATCAGATTGTTTTACCATTAGTTGAAGAGGACTTATCATTTGGTCTCAAAAATTTAAAGCTTAGTAAAGATGAAATTAAGGAGCGTGTAGATGAAATTTTACAGCGCTACGAACTTCAAGACTTCAGAAATCACGCTGTCCATTTATTAAGTGGTGGGCAAAAACAACTCGTTGCTATTTCCGGTGTAGTTGCAATGAAACCAGACTACATTATTTTTGATGAGCCGACGACATTACTTGATTTGCGAAATAAGCATCGCGTTACGCAAGTGATAGAAGAATTACCACAAACGGCAATAGTTGTATCGCATGATTTGGAGTTTTTGAAAAAGTTTGATAGAGTGCTGGTTTTTGATAAGGGGGAGATAGCAATTGATGATGTACCTTTTGTTGCTATTAAGGAGTATATAAGAAGAATGTCATGATCGGTTTATATATTCCAAGGGATGCGTTTATTCATAGGTTAAGTCCTGGAGTTAAGTTATTATTTCTTGCGGCGTGTGGAACTTTTATAATAATGGTTTCTTCCATAGTGCTTCTTGGGTTATTTTTGTTGTTGGTCATCTTATTCTATAGAGTCGCCAAGGTCCCTCTCAAAACTGCGATAAAGCAATTTAAATCGATGGGATTGCTTTTGGTTCTTCTATTTGTATTTCAAACTATTTTTAGCGGTTGGCTTACGGGGGTTGAGGTCATATTACGTCTTGTTATCCTCTTTTCTTTATCATCACTTGTTTCATTCACAACAAAAGTTTCAGATATGGTGGATGCAATTGAAGTCTGGCTTCAGCCTTTTTGCTGTTTTGGTATAAATCCATCAAAAGTGAGTATGGTTATTTCTATGGCGATCAGGTTTATTCCTCTTTTGAGTGAAAAGTTTAATGAGGTACATGAAGCACAGCAAGCACGGGGACTTAATACTAATATTGTCGCTCTTGCGATACCTTTAATTATACGAACCATAAGAATGGCTTCAGAAGTGGCTGAAGCATTGGAAGCGCGTTCTTATGATGCTGATACCATTGATACAGCATCTCATAATAATCAAAGTTTTTTATAGTGAAAGAAGAATCAAATGAATACAAAAGATTTAGTTTATATTGCTTTATTTGCCGCTATTTATGCTATTTTAGGACTTTTCCCTTCTATTTATCTTCCTTTTCTTCTAGGGGTACCTATTACAGCTCAATCGATGGGACCGATGCTAGCAGGGTCTATACTTGGGGCAAAAAGGGGTGCTTTAGCATCACTCCTTTTTCTTGTTCTTGTTGCGATTGGATTACCTCTGTTGCCTGGTGGTCGTGGTGGAATCAGTGTCTTTTCAGGGATTGCAAGTGGTTACTTAATAGGTTTTCCATTTGCTGCATTTTTTATTGGTTTAATGGTAGAATTGTTTTGGCAGCGGTTAAATTTTATAACATTATTTGTGATAAATACTGTTGGTGGCATTGGGATAGTTTATTCTTTTGGTGTTCCATGGACAGCGTATATGACCAAAGTCTCTTTACTGAAGGTTTTAATG
Organism: Bartonella sp. MU37NMGALS; assembly: GCF_042194015.1. Classification (NCBI taxonomy): domain Bacteria; kingdom Pseudomonadati; phylum Pseudomonadota; class Alphaproteobacteria; order Hyphomicrobiales; family Bartonellaceae; genus Bartonella; species Bartonella sp. MU37NMGALS. The sequence continues at coordinate 5,872 of NZ_JBHIML010000024.1, read as the reverse complement.
GCTTCATCAGGTTTTTTGATAGGCGATTGTTTAAAAGTATTGATTGCATCCTTTGTTGCACTCGCGATTAAAAGATCTGTTCCTCTCATTCATTCAAAGCATAATAAGAACAAGCTAAAATGAATGTATTATTTTGTTACGCTGTTATTATATAATATTCATGTATCACAATAAGTTTATTGAATTTAACCATAGTAATCTATGATGTAATTAAACATTGTAGAATCTAATATGATTTATATAAGTGATATTATTAAAATAAATTATTATAATATTTTTCTCTATATCTAAGGCATTTAAAGTGTACTTTTATAAATCTGATACTTTTTATTAATTATAGAACATTAACGAAATATTTTCCATAGTGAAGGAATAATTCAGTGAATACAAAAGACTTAGTTTATATTGCTTTATTTGCCGCTATTTACGCTGTTTTGAGTCTTTTTCCTCCTATTTATCTTCCTTTTTTACTGGGTGTCCCTATTACAGCTCAGTCTATGGCGCCGATGTTAGCAGGCTCTATACTTGGAGCGAAAAGGGGAGCTTTAGCATCACTTCTTTTCCTTATTCTTGTTGCGATTGGATTACCTCTATTGCCTGGTGGTCGTGGTGGAATTAGTGTTTTTTCAGGAGTTACGAGTGGTTATCTGATTAGTTTTCCATTTGCTGCATTTTTTATTGGCTTTATGGTAGAATTGTTTTGGCAGCGGTTAAATTTCATAATATTATTTGTGATAAATACTGTGTGCGGTATTGGGATAGTCTATTCTTTTGGAATACCATGGGTAGCTTATATGACTCAGGTTCCTTTGTTGACAGTTTTTATAAGTTCATTAGGTTTTTTGGCTGGTGGTTTCTTGAAAGTGCTGATTGCATCCTTTGTAGCGTTGACCATTAAAAAAACCGTTCCTCTCATTCATCCGGAAAAGGGGTAGTTCTGTACTGAAGAACAATTTTTGCCAAATGTATGTGGATTAAAAATCACTACAGAATACCATTCTGTTTTGTCTACTTTATGTCATGTTTCCATTGGGCGATTCTGAATATTACGCTAGCAATTTTTATGAATTCCTTTGCAAAAGAATTAAAGAGCACGCACGGTAATGACGATGCAAACAAAAGATGTCACAGAGATTTTAAAAAGACTGGGCTGGGAGCCTTATCGTGATAACGTGGGGGATACTTTTGCGCATTATCATCTTCCCGATCGCATTGTCGGTATTGGGTATGGTGTAAAAAATTATGGAGAGAGTGGCAAAGAGTTTTTGCTTTCGGCTGATCTCACCACCGCTGCTTATTGTCTTGCTCGGGAATATTCTAGAGGTGAAAAATCACAGCGTAAATATGGAGATGTGCTGTTTTACGCGAAGGAGGATTTTAATGTTAAAGCTCCGGATCTTTCCGAAAGCCATATCACAACCGCTTTAAACAAAGTGATTGCATGGGCGCAAGCACAGGATATTGAAAAAAAATTACGTGAAGAAGCTGCAGATCATTCTCTTGTCGCAAAGGCTTTGCTTGGTGATGTAGAGACTTTAAAGAGTTCTGAGGTTACATCTCAGTTGTATGTACCAGAATTTTCTGATTACAAAACAATGACGAGGTATGATCGCCTGCTTTTTTTTGCACAGGCCTATAAAAATGGGGAATTAGACGATATTCTAACGCGCAAGAAGCCAAAACAGCGCTCGATAAGTCTCACAGCAGCAATGCGCGTTCTTAAAACACAAGGGTGGTTTTCAACGGAACCTGGAAAAATGTGGTTGATTTTGCCCGACCGTTTCATTCAATTTGATTTTGGTTTTATACGTCTCCATGACAATTACAATGTCCGTATTGAAGCTGAAATATCTAATGAAATGATTTCTGTTGCTTGCAATTGTATTCACTATAGTAAGGAATATTGGTGCGTTTCTCCTACGGGGCTTTATAATTCTTTTAATACGATTGGGGGGGGATTTTTAGTGGTTTTGGTAAAGGTATTGATATTTGTGTAGAGACATTAGATGAGCAAGAGCTTATCAAAATCTCTGAGCGGATAATACAGTGGGCACGTGCCCAAGATTTACAAGCATCAATAGAAAGCAAAACGCTTATCCAAAAATATAGCTACAATATAGATATAGTCTGGCATTTAGCTTGTTTAGCATTAACAGGTCAAATTGATGTCCTGAAATCTTATCAAAATTTTTTAGAAGCAGGTACGATTTCTGAAATTTTGGATGACCGTGAAGTAGAGAGATATATTAACCAGGCCGTTCAATTTGCTGAAGAATATCTGAAAATCCTTAATGAGCGAAAAGCCATAGATGATCGTCTTAGTTTACAAGATTTGTCTTTTCTTAATACAGTTTCTGAAGACTTAAAAAGGATGGACTGGACAGTTTATCGCGATAAGAACTATGATCGCAATGCTTATTTTATAAAGAAAGATCGTATCATTAATATAGTGTACGACCTTGATGAAAACGGAGAGACACCGCTTGTTACCTTCAAGGTTTCTCTTTCAACACTTGGTTTTTCTACAGCTTATCGATCTATTTTCATCAATACTCCCCAATATACCGTTCTTAAAGAATCAGAAGATGTGTATACAGTTTCTAGTACTGAATTGGATGAAGACAAGCTGAAACAGATTAGTGCGGATATTCTTGAATGGGCTGATCGGCAAAATGTGAAACAAATCATCTATGGTTATGCGGCTTTGTCCCCAGACAGTGAATATGATTTTGCGAAGTTGCACCTTATTGCACTTATTCTTATTGGGGATGTTGAAAAACTCAAATTTTATAAGGAAAGTTTGAAGGATAAAAACTTTTCAGCTTTGATAAGGGAAAACATAGCACATATTATTGATAACGTCCTTACTCTTGCACGCCGTTATCGGACTGGTTTTCCCAAAAACGCTCCTATTTTAAGCTTGGATCTGCAAACAGCATCTGTTGCTTCCAAAACTATTGCTGTTGAGGCGACAGAGGAAGCGGATGACACTGATGATCGTCTCATCATGGAAAGTGCTCATGCACTTTTAAAAAGCCTAGGCTGGTTGACTAAGAAAATCAATGAGAATGATTATATGGCAAGCTATCAATTGGCTGATCGTGAAGTAGATATTCTTTATAACGACGAAATTGCCAAAGGCTACCCGCAATTTGACAGCGCCTTTATGATTAGCACGGGCATTCTTTCCACCGCTTGCAAATTCATTGATCTTACCCACACGGAAGATTTTCCAGATATACAGCTTAATTTTGAAGCCAAGGGATTGGAAATCTTTGAACCAGAAGTCACTGCGGATCGCTTAAAGCAAGCACTTGGTGATGCGCTAGAATGGGCAGTCAAAGACATTGACCTTTCTAAAAGACTTCGCTCTGATTATGGTCGAGCTCCTTGGCAACAAGATGCAACATCTAAAGCAAACGATACACATTATGCTTTACTTCATCTTGGCGCTCTTGCTTTATTGGGTGATGTTGAGACCTTACAATCTTATCAGAAAAGCTTTACGGCAGAGGATCACATAGGCTTTGACGAGAGCATCAACAAAACCCACCTTGAACGTGCATTAGCTTTAGCCAAAGAAGTAGCAAAGGTGAAGCAAGTGAGCTACACTTTGATTGAACGGGTAGCAAAAGATTTTGGTGATCACTCAGAGCTTTTTAGCGAGGAATAACCTCGCTCTTGGAAGGAGTGTTTATTTAAGTCTATTTAGAACAAAGAATAAATTGATTATTTTGAAAAAAATCGAGGGGATTATGAATCATGAAATGGATAAAGAAAAAAAGTATGGGGGCAGCTGAGCCTATGGAATTTAAAGGTCAAAAAGTTTATCAGGAAGATGAACTGTTTGATCCTGAAACAGTTTCTTCTTGGAAAGAAAAAGGACACATAATAACAGGTACAAATGTGGAAAGAATGGCATCAGGAAGAGCTCCTATTGGAGTCGATTGTAGGCCTATTATGTTACATCCTGTGACACAAGAACAAGATAGTCCTCTCGTTGAGGTTCTCTACTCATTTTATCATGACAAGAGTTTGGTTGCTCATATGAAGCCAAAGACAAATTTTATCAAAAAAGTTATTTGTTGGATTTCAAAAAAAGTCTCCTAAGCAGGAAAAAAGAAAAAGTAATTATTGCAAATATTGGAGTAATGACACTAAAAGGCGCTCTCTAAACTTTAATGATCACCTCCTTTATTCCATCATATATTGTAAATGCGAGATGATTGTACAGAGACAGATGAGAAAAGAGCTCCTTCAAGAACATATCTCTTATGATTTTATCAATCTCATCCCAATTTCATTGGCTATAGTAGAAAAAGATTGATCATTAGAAACACTCATTATGAGTAAAAACACGCTGTGACTTATGGAGAAAAATTTATGAAAAGTTATACTTTATCAGATGTTGCACAATATGTTGATATGCATAGTCATGCTATTAATTTTGGTACTCAAGATAATGCCCCTGATGATGTACGGATTAAAACAGCTGAGAACACTCTCGATTTACAATTTACCTCTTCCTATAAGAATTTTTTAAAAAATTATGGAGGAGGAGAAATTGGAGGTGAAGAAATATTCAGTATTTATGAAATCTGCGCAGGTATTCCTGCTGGTGATATTGTTTACCGAAATTTGCTCGATAGAAGAGATGGCTTTACGGACCCCAAACAACTTGTTATCTGCACAACTGATTTTGGTGAAACCTTTTATTTTGATTATACGCAGTCTCGGGATGGAGAGTGCCCGCTTTATCTTAAGTTTCCACTTGACGATCCCCAGTATTACGCAAGTAATTTTTATGAATTTCTCTGCAAAAGAATTAAAGAGTATGCAGGGGAGGATTCATGAAAACCTATACCTTAGATGATGTTGCAGTATTAATTGATAAAGTTAATAAATATAATGATGATATTATCAATTTTCGTACTGAAGAAAATGCGGCTGATAATCTACAGATTGAAAAGGCGGAGAAAGCTCTTGGTTTGAAATTCAACTCTTCTTATAAGATTTTTTTAAAAAAAACTATGGAGGAGGGGAAAAATGAAAAAAATCTTAAAACTATTGAGCTGCATGGCTCTCTTAAGTACAGCTGGATGTCAGTTAGGCAATCCTCCCCCATCGACTTTGGTTTTATGGGAAAAGCCTAGAGCAGATCGGGCTGTAATCGAACAATCACTTTTAAAATGTGGCTGGAAACCGGTTTATGCTTCTTCTAGTGATATGAATTCGTATGCAAGTGAATTTGCTTCAGTATATGAGTGCATGAAAAAAGCAGGCTTTCGATATAAATTGCAGGATTCAAAGGGGATTTATTTTACACAACCTCTGAAAAGTGACTCGTTCCTAACCGATCTCATGATAGCTGGATATCAGCAATTTATGGACAATGATACTTTTGGTCTAAGCAATACGAGAAAGAAGGAACGGGCCATGATAACTCATTTTAAGAATGAAAGAAAACGTCAACAAACAAAAAAATCTTTGCAAAAGCGATCATCAAAGCGTCCTACCCATTCTTAAAGAGTTAGTTGAACAAAAAGCACGAATGATGGAGGGAGTCAAAATAGTGCTCTTCTTTATTCAAGCGGGTGATACGTTGAATCTAGAGGTTGATCAACTCACCAACAAGGCAGTGGTAGGTTCTCTTTCCACTAGTTTTTTAGAGGATGTGCGTTTTCATCAACCTGACAGAATTCTGGAAGCCGATCCGAAAAATAGAAAAGGTGTTGTGATCAATGAAGGGGCATGTTTTCGCTTTTATCATGGTGGTGAGAATGGGGGTAGGTACCTCTTTTACCGCACTCCAGGGCGTGGAAGGATGACTTTTGACGAAGATTTTGAAGCAGGAAAGGATTATTATATATAT
>NZ_JBHIML010000023.1:10095-11562 GCF_042194015.1 Bartonella sp. MU37NMGALS | reverse complement strand
ATTTTTGCAATAAAAGCATATAAGGATCTTCTATAAAATCTCAAAGTTTATAGCGTCATCAAATATTATGTTTGTCTGTAGATAAATACTGTGCGTCTGTAAAAAAATCACCCTCATTTCAATAAATGGGGGTGAATATTTTGTTCAGTTTTCGTTGTTCGTATTATTTTATTTTCAGAGTAATTGCACCACCTATTCCCCAATGACCACCAGCACTCGTGGCAGAGAGATTAGAGCGGATTTTTCCGTTTTCAGATGTATAACCAGCACCAATAGCAAATGCGGATTGTCCACGCCATGCGCCGCTACCAAATGAGACACTCAAAGATCCTGGTTCGTCGAAGTAACGTAGGTTGGATACTGCTAAACCAACAGCGGCTGCTTGCCTTGCCTCTTTGCGTACGCTCTTAATGTCATAACTTAAAATATTAAACTTCATATCCGTATATCGGTCAGACCGATCAACAGCATCATCAACGGCATTAATAACAATATTATCTACACGACTATCTGTATACTTTTTTGCATCATCGAGAACGATCTTCATCTGCTGCTGAGTATAATCATGCAATTGACCACCATTCACCGCTTCTTTTGAATCCTTCTCAATATGGCCATCAGCAACATTATCAATTAAAACAGGTTCACTGGGATCTCCACCCGCTAAAGTGATTCTATTGGTTTTGTTTCCTTCTGCATCTTTATCATAGTTAACTGCACCATCTGCAACTGAAATTTCAATATCTTGGATATGTTGATGGATATTATCAACCTTGTTTTCAATTGTGTCTACCCTGTTTTCAACTTCTGTGACCTTCTTGTTCGTCTCCCATAGCTGTCCTCCATTTACAACTTCTTTTGAGCCTTTTTCAACTTTACCATCAGCTACATTATCAATCTTACTCGCTTTACCTTTATGACTAGCGTCATACATTCCTTTCTGTTCATTCCAATTTAAACCATTGGACGAGACATTGTTTTCAACATTTTGAATGCGGTTGTTTATTTTGGACATACTCTCACTCACGCCATCAAAGGCACTGGCAACGTTATGATAGCTCTTCTTCTCACCAGAACTACCATCAGCATTGAATTGCGCTACATTGAAAGTAGGAGACTTCCAATTATCGTTTTCATCATATCCAGCACCACCACCAAAGTAAGAAGCAAGATGATCACCCATAAAATAAAGCTGCGACCCATTTACAGCATCCATTGAATCATAAGAAATTTCTCCATCGGCAAGAAACTTAATTTTGCTATTGGACTCTTCATGCCGTGCTACAAATGCCTGCTCATCACCGTTCCACAACAAGGCGTCCCCTTTAACCTCTTGTGTAATATTATTGATCTGTTGTGTAAAATTATTTGCCACATTCGTTAAATGATCATTCACATTCTTTACATTTGCGTCAAGACCTGTCAAAGCCTCACCAACATTTTCAAAGGTTTTCTGCCCCGCAGAAC
>NZ_JBHIML010000023.1:0-9995 GCF_042194015.1 Bartonella sp. MU37NMGALS | reverse complement strand
AATCTTCTCTATACTTTTATCAAGTTGGGCTTTGTTAACGGCTTCATCATCATTAACGGCTTCTTTTAAACCAGAAACTGTACGAGCATCACCTGATTTGTTTGCAACATTGATTTTAGTCCCACCTGTTGCTTTACCAACAGTGATAGTACCTTCATTTTCCTCCTGCTTAACAAGGCTATTTTTCGTCGCATTCGTAATCTGATTTTGGATATTCGTGATAGAATTATCAACAGTACTAAAAGCAGATTCAAAATCATTATGTGGTTTGCCCTGAATAGTGTAAGTGGGAGCCTTACCGTTAGACACATCTGCACCACCCCCAAAATACTTCGATATATTTTGAGAAATTGTTGTCAGATTATTCGCAACAGTGGTAACATTCTGATTAGTCGTAAAGAGCTGCGAACCATTTACAGCATCCGTTGAGTTAGCAGAAACATCTCCATTATCCAAAAATGTGATTTTGCTGTTTGTTTTTTCTCCGTTTGGACCATGCAGAGCAACAAACGCTTGTTCCTTTTCGCTCCACAAGAGGGAATCTTTAGAGACACCATCAATTTTCTGACTAAACTCATTGGATACATGTGTTAAGCGGCTATTCACATTCTTTACATTTGCGTCAAGACCTGTCAAAGCCTCACCAACATTTTCAAAGGTTTTCTGCCCCGCAGAACCATCTGCAGAAACTGTAGATAAATTATACCGTGGTCCTACAAAAGCACCATTCTCGAATGAGGCATCACCACCAAAATAGTCTGCTATATCTTGGGAGATTTGATTAATTTGGCCCCCATTGATTGCATCATGCGATCCTTGCGCAATCATGCCATCTTTGACGTTATGAAGGGCAACAGGGACTTGGTTATTCATCCCACCTAAAGTTACGCTACTATAATTAACAGCACCGTTTTCTTTATCATAGAGAACTGCAGCAGCACTTGTGAGATTAATATCATTAGAAATCTTCTCTATACTTTTATCAAGTTGGGCTTTGTTAACGGCTTCATCATCATTAACGGCTTCTTTTAAACCAGAAATTGTACGAGCATCACCTGATTTGTTTGCAACATTGATTTCAGCCCCCCCTGTTGCCATACCAATGGTGATACTACCTGCTTCTCCTTCCTGCTTAACAAGGCTATTTCCTTCTATTTGATTTTTTATCTCTTTTAGCTGCGCAAAATTCACTGCATCATTAGGGTCTTGCCCGGCTGCCACTCCTGTAATCTGTTTATTGCCAGCATCAATACCATCCACAGTTATTCTAGCCCCATTAGCAAACATAATGCCATCATTATTCATAGAGGAGTTCCCTGCAGTCACACTTGTCACTGTAATATTATCTGCTAGATCAAATTTTACATTATTGTCTTCCGCACCTTTTGTAATCGTAAGGTTGTCACTTGCAACTGACAAATCTACAGTATCTTTTATACCAACGGCTTTAGCATTTTCACCCCCAACAGACAAACTCCAACCTTGGTCTACGTATTTTTGTAATGATCCTAACTGCGCAACATTCACAGCATCAGTACTATAAGTACCAGCTGCCACCCCCTCAAGCTGGCGCGTCATCTTATTTACATCATTACCAATAGTTGCTGGCCCCGCATTACTTTTCCATATCTCATTATCTACCTTTGATGGGCTTTTAGTGAAAAAATCGAAACCGGGAGCACCCGCACCCGCCTTACTCGAAGAACCTTCCCCAAGAATAACCTTTCCATACGCCCGCGTTTCAGGCCCAAACCCTATAGCAACAGTTTCATTACTATCAGCCCTCACTCGTGAAGAATAAGCATTTAAGAATGCATCCCTAATATCATCTTGGTTATTATATCCGGCATCTATCGCGATATTACCTAGTCCTAAAGCGTGCGCTGTAGAGTCTATAGCAACACTTTTCCCCTTTGCCGTATATTTCTCTGGATCTAAAATAACAGCGCCACCCACTGTAAAGATATTTTGCGCATCTTTCCATACAGACCTTCCGTCGACTGTTAAAACATTTATGACAGAATTTTCCCTCCCCATACCACTTGTATAATCATTATAAGCAGAAAGAGTACTTTGCGGATAAACCACGGCAGCATTCTTCACATTTTCAAGAGATGCTTTTGTTAAATCGAGATTTGCTGAAAAAACAGGAGAAGCATTCGATAAAAACAATGCCACCGCAGTTCCTAATGAAGCCACTTTAAACAATGATGATCGATGATGTGAACGAGAAAAACTCAAATCACGCAGATTTTGTGTAGTATATAATTTTTTCATAATACCCCCTCATAATAATAGATTAAAAGCACAAAAAAGGTATGCTCTAGAACTCTAAAGCTTTCTTATTTCCCTTGCGTGTTCCTGCTTTTACAGCATGGTTTAGGACATAAATAAAATTAAGACATAAACTGTTGTTTCTACAGCGTCTTTGAAGGTTAATTAGGGGCAGGTTCGTGAAAGTCAATTTGAGGAAAGTAAAAAAATACTTAATATTAGAATTGATTTCTTTTTTCTACCAAAGGCTGTGTGTCGTTTTTAGCTTTGACCTCTTTGAAAAAAGTATAATTTTTGTGCCTATTGATCATCCGTTTAGGCATCAGTTTATTTTTCGTGAATAAGATTTTTTACTTCATTAGAGGATTTATGAAAGCTTTTTACTAAAATGCCCCCGCTTTGATGAGGCAAGAGCAAAGAGCATATTTAAGAAAAGTTTTTTGCTTATCTAGTTCAGTATTAAATTAAGCCCAATACCTACACCCCAATGACCACCAGAACTCGTTGCGGAGAGATTGGAGCAGATTCCATCTTCTGACATATAACCGGCTCTGATAGCAAAGACGGATGCACTACACCAATGCATCCGTACCAAATGAAATGCTTAAAGTCCAAGGGTATCTTCATAACTTAAATTCGATACTGCTAAATCTATGGCTGCTACTTGTCTTGCCTCTTTCCGAACATCTCCAACAGTATAACTTAACGCTGCAAACTTTATTTCTGTATACGAATAAACCTTTTTAACAGCATCCTTTACAATATTAGACACCTTCTCATATGTATATTCTTTCGCTTTATCGAGAATCATATCTGTCTGCTTTTTCGTATAATCATGTAACTGATCACCGTTTACCGCTTCTTTCGAGCCTTCTTCTACCTTTCCACCCTCTACATTGATAATCTTACTCGCCTTCTTATTCTTATCAACACCACGACCTGCATTATACGCTTCTTCTTTTTTATCCCAATTTAAACTATTCAATGATACATTCTCTTCAACGTCCTTTATGCGATCGTTGATATTTGACATGCTTTCATTAACGCCTTCAAATGCATTAGCACAACATCGTTATAGCTTTCTCGCCCTTCATACCATCTTTATTGAATGCTTGAACTTTAAACTCAGGCGCCATCCATCTGCCTTTCTTACCATAGTTTTCTCCTCCACCGAAATATGCTGCAAATTGATTTTTTAATGAATAAATCTGGTTCCCTGTTATAGCATCTGTCGAGCCTTCTGAAATATCTCCATCCAAAAGATGCGTTATCTTGCTGTTTTCTTGCTTCTCTCCATGTTTTGCAAAAAAAGCTTGATCCTTTGTGCTCCATGACAAAGAACCCTGCACACCCCTCAGAGACTTCTTTAATACGATTATTTATATTCTTGATATTGGTATCAAGACCTGTAAAAGCTAAGCTAGAATCGCTATATGATTTCTTTATTACCGTACCTTTTTCATCAATCTGAGATAATTTATAAGTAGGAGCTGTAAAAGTACCATACTTAAATTCAGCATCTCCACCCAAAAATTTTGCTACATCCGTTGAAAGGATGTAAACTTGTTCTTCATTGATAACATCAGTGGAATTTTCCGTAATTTATCACCCTATATTCGCAATATCGATTTTATCACCATCTATATCCGTACCCATGGTAATGTATTTTGTTGCTGTATCCTGTTTTACAAAAATACTCACTGCTATTTGTTCTTTTATTTCGTTCAGTTGTGAAAAATTCACTGCATCAGTATTGCGAGTTCATTCTGCAACATTTGTTACTTTTTTACTCGCCGCATTAATAATGCCGGCGGTTATTTGCAGGCCATCAGTAATTACTAAGCCTGTTGTATCTACTTTTGTTTTCTCTCCTAATGTTATGCTTTTTAATGCTATGTCATTAGTCAAACCAAATATGAGCTTATTTTCATCGTCCTTATCTCTTCTAACCCTGAAGTTACTTCCTCCGGATAAAAATTTATTGTATTATCTAGCAACCACATCTTTAGCTGCCTCACCAGCAATAGGCAGTTTCTAACCTTTTTTCTTACGAATTCTTCTAAATCCTGCAACTACCTAAGGTTCACTGTATCAGCAGGTTTGCTACCAGCTGCTACGCCTATAATTTGTCGCGTTATGTTCTTACTAGGAACACCAATATGCACTGCACCTTCGTACTTTTCCATTGAGATTTGGTGTTTTAGCCGGTCCTTGTAGAAGAAACGTATACCAAAAAAACGCCAGCATCCCTACCAAGCACAGAGTTGTTTCCGATAGCAATACCCCCTTTAGCCATAACGTTAGAATAAGAACCTATAGAAATAACTTCTTGAGCAAATGCATATGCACCAAAGAGCAATCGAACCATATGCTAGCTTTAGAAACAGCTCCTACAGCTGTATAATCATTATCTCCATGTTCACTCTTCTTATTATATTCACCATCTATTGCAACGCTGTTTTTACTTAAAGCGTGAGCCATATTGCCCATAGCAACGCTCCCTTCTTTTTCCGCTTGCATTCCACTACCTAAAGCAATACTTGTGTTTGGAGTACGTTGCGTACCTGTAGATCGTTGCATTCTTGTAATGAAATCATGTCGCAAGATGTCAGATCCATCAATAATCGTTACATCTTCGTTGTTTTCATAACTTATTGTAATTGTAGAGTTATTGTTCATCACAAATTGCGGATCGGTAAGACATCTCTCATTCAAACCATCCTTACTCTTAAATAGACAGCGTATTGACGAGAAAATTGACATAGCCACTATCGTCTGTAGAAGCATCCACTATCGGCGCCATTGCTGTGCTGTATTAAGTGCTGTTAAATAACTTGCTTTTGATAAATCAAACCCTTTTGAGAGAGCACCAATGCTGTTAGAATTAGCATACACAGAAAAGAGCATTTTTCCTTGAGAATAGCTCTTTGTTGCTCTTGCCATGGCTTGAAGCGACTGTTCTATTATATCAATTTTTTTCGCCAAAACAGGAATAGCATTCGATAAAAAACAACTATCACAACTCCCAATGAAAACGTTACTACAAACAACCGATAAAATAAACGCTGAAAACTTGAGCTATTTCCTTTGAATGTGATTCAATAATTTTTTCATAACAAACCCTCAAAAAAACCATGCCTAAAACATAAATAAAGACATATTTTGAATTGTAAGAATTTGCACTATTTGCTTCTTATACTCGTAATTAGGTTAAAACAATTTGGAGAAATTAAAATTTTACTATGAAGCTACAAAAAATGAAACTGATTAAAAAAACATAATATTTTTAAATATTCTATTCTTAAGATAATTTGTCATTTAAACAACAAGAATTTTAATGAAAAATTATAACGATACCAATATAAAGCATAGGTTTAACACTACACGAAAATAAAAGCTAAAACTGTCTCTTTTTAATAAAGGGTCTATTCGTACTCACATTGCTTTATGAACTTTAATAAATCAAAATAACAAGATAGAGCAATAACCTTATTACCTAGTTATCAAAAAAATAGTAATCAATTTTTTGAATCTTTACCACTAAGGTCTTTTATTCTCAATAAAAGTTGTAATAAGCTTTTTATATTCGGATTTTATATAATTACGGGAGTTTTGTACATTTAAAATAGCTTTAGAGGGCTCTGGAAGAAGGTAAAAAAATTGCCCTTTTCTTAAATAAGAAAAAGGCAAATCAATTTTATGGATTCAGTCGTTTATTAGTTGAGTATCACATTAACCCCTGCACTTATACCCCAGTGACCTCCAGAAGTGGTAATTGACAAGTTGGAACCAATATCACCGTTCTCTGAAGTATAACCAGCACCAAAAGCAAAAGCAGATTGACTACGCCATAAACCACTACCAAATGCAATTGTTAATTTTCCGGGAATATCACTATAGCGTAAACCAGCTACCGCTAAACCAACAGCTGCTGCTTGTCTTGCTTCCTTGCGAACATCCTCAACAGCGTAACTTAATGTCGAAAACTTCATATCCGTATAAGAATTAGCCTCGTTAACGCCATTATTGACAAGACTACTAACTTTCTCATCCGTATACTTATTGGCATCCTCAAGAACCGTCTTCATCTGCTGTTCTGTATAATCATGTAACTGACCTCCATTAACAGCTTCTTTCGAACCATTTTCAATCTTTCCATCCGCTACATTGTCTATTAACACTGGAGAACTGTCATCTCCACCAACTAATGTAACTTTATTAGTCTTTTTGCCTGTTTCATCTTTATCATATTGGACTGAGCCCTCCGTAACTTTAGTTTCAATACCCTTGACCTGATCTGTAATCATCTGCTGGGTTTTCCAAAGCTGTCCTCCATTAACTGCTTCTTTCGAATCTTCGTCTACTTTCCCATCCTCTACATTGATAATCTTACTGGGACTCTTAACCCCCTGATCATCAGCGTGAGACGCATCATAGCTTCCTTTTTCTTCATTCCAATTCAAACCATTCGAAGCAACATCCTTTGCAACTTCTTTTATACGATCGTTGATCGTACTCATGCTGTCATTAACAACTTCAAAGGCTTCAGAGACACTCTTACGCTCCTCTTTATCGCCTTTCGTACCATCATCATTGAATGCTTGAACATAAAATTTGGGTCCTTGCCAGTTTCCTTCCTTATCATAACCAGCTCCTCCTCCAAAATACGAGGCAAATGTCTGTTGAAGAGTATAAATCTGACCACCATTAATCGCATCCGTCGAATCTTCTGATATCTTTCCTTCCGCAAGGAACGTGATCTTACCGTTTTCCTTTTTACCTTCTTTCTCATGCTGTGCTACAAACGCACCCGCATCATCACTCCACAACAATGCATTTTGCTCAATGTTTCCTGAAATCTCATTATGAAGATTCTTGAAGACCTTATTAATACCGGCAAACGCCGCTGCAATGCTATCATAATCCTCCTCTTCAAAGCTGCCATCTTCTTGGAAAGTCATTATCTTGAAACCTGGAAGGACCCAGCCATCACCATCATACTTAGCATCACCACCAAAATACTTTGCTAGAGACTGATTCAGATCATAAATCTGTCCGCCATTAACCGCATCACTCGAGCCTGATACTATAGAGCCATTCGCAAGCGATGTGATCTTGCTGTTTGTCTTCTCTCCGTCTTTTTCTCCATGCTTGGCTACAAAGGCGCCTGTAGTCTTATCCCACAACAAAGCATCACCTTGAACCTCTTGTGTAATATTCGTGACTTTTTCTTTAAAGTCTTTAACGATGTTCTGCACATTCTTATCAATTCCTGCAAAGGCTTCCGCTACATTATGATGTTCCTGTGGATCACCTTCCGTACCATCTGCGTTGTAGGTTTTAAGAGTGAAAGTTGGGTCGCTCCATTCGTCATCTTCATATTTAGCATCACCACCAAAATACCTTGCTAGCGTCTGATTCAAAGAATAAAGCTGTCCGCCATTAACCGCATCACTCGAACCTGATGCTATAGAACCATTCGCAAGTGATGTGATCTTGCTGTTTATCTTCTCACCGTCTTTTTCTCCATGCTTGGCTACAAAGGCTTTGTCACCATCGCTCCAAGATAAAGAATCTTGTGCAACTCCCTCTGAAACTTCCTTAATACGAGCGTTAACAGTCTTGATATTATCATCAAGTCCTTTAAAGGCAGAACCAACATCGGTATGCGGTTTATCTGTTACTTCACCATCTTTATCAATACTGGATAAATTATAAGTTGGCCCTTTAAAAGTGCCATTATTAAATTCAGCATCTCCACCCAAGAATTTTGCTACATCCGTTGAAAGGATGTGAACCTGTCCTCCATTGATAACATCCGTTGAGTTTTCCGAAATCGATCCTGCGGCTACATTATGCAGCGCAACAGGTTTAGCATCCTTACCTTTACCAAAAGTTACATTTGTATAATCAATTTGATCATCTGTTGTTTTATCGTAAAGAACAACAGAAGAACTATCAGATAAAAGGGTATCAGAAAGATCCTTCAAACCTTTATCAAGTTGACCTTTGTTAACCGCTTCATTATCCTTTGTTGCTTCCCCAACACCAGAAATAGTCCGTGCTGCACCACTCTTGTTTGCGATATTGATTTCACTACCGTCTACTCCTTTACCAATGTTGATAACATCTTCATTTTTCGTAACAAGCAGATTACTGATTACATCGCTGATCGCATTTTGAACCTTTGTGAAAAGTTTACCCACACCTGAAAATGCATCTGATACATTCTTGTAGCTTGATTCAGCTTCAGTGCCATCATCATTGATGGTCTTGAGCTTAAAATCAGGAACATTAAGTTCTCCATCCTTATATTCAGCGTCATCAGAAAAATATTTTGCAACCTGATCGCCCAATGAATAAAGTTGGGAACCATTTACTGCATCCGTCGATTCTTTCGTAATATCTCCTACAGCCAACGATGTGATTTTACTGGCTTTTCTGTCATCTCCTTCCCCATGCAGAGCGACAAAAGCTTTGTCACCATCGTTCCAAGATAAAGAATCTTGTGCAACTCCTTTTGAAACTTCCTTAATGCGAGCATTCACATTCTTGATATTATCATCAAGTCCTTTAAAGGCAGAACCAACATCGGTATGCGGTTTATCTGTTACTTCACCATCTTCATCAATATTCGATAATTTATACCCTGGTACTTTAAAGTTTTTTCCATCAAAGGATACATCTCCACCTAAAATTTTTGATAAATCCTCAGTGATTGTATGAAGCTGATCGCCATTAATCGCATCACTCGAGCCTGATATTATAGAACCAGCAGCAAGCGATGTGATTTTGCTGTTTTCCTTTTCTCCATCTTTTTCCCCATGCTTGGCTACAAAGGATTGTGCTTTATCATCCCACAACAGAGCATCGCCTTGAACAGATTCTGTGATATTCGTGACTTGTTCTTTAAAGTCATTAACGATGTTCTGGAAATTCTTATCAATTCCGTCAAAGGTTTCCGCTACATTATGGTAGGTTTGTTCTTCAACTTCATTGCTCTCTAAGTTGAAAATTTTGAGTTTGAAGGTTGGTTCGTTTAATACGCCATTCTCATATTTAGCATCACCGCCAAAATACTTCGCAACTTCATCGCCCAATGAATAAAGCTGGGAACCTGTTATAGCTTCGTGCGAATCTTTCTCTACCTTACCATCAGCGACATTAACAATCTTGCTCGCATCCTTCTCACCATGAGCAGCATTGTAGGCACCACCATCACCTACACTACCATCCCAATTTAAACCATTCGAAGAAACGTCCTTTTCAAACTCCTTAATACGAGCATTCACATTCTTGATATTCTCATCAAGTCCTTTAAAGGCAGAACCAACATCGGTATGAGATTTATCTGTTACCTCACCATCTTTAGAAACTGTCGATAAATCATACTTTGGTTGTTTAAAGCTTTCACCATCAAAGGATAGACCGCCACCTAAAATCTTTGATAAATCATCTGTGATAGTATGAAGCTGTCCGCCATTAACGGCATCTGTCGAATTTGCGTTAAGATATCCACCCGCAAGACCTGTTATTTTTTTACCTGCAGCATCAATACCATCCGCTATTATTTTAGGGCCATTTTCAATAGTTAAGCCTGTTTTATCTAAAGTAACGTCTTTTAATTTTACGCTGTTTAATGTGACATCTTGTGCCAAATCAAATATTATTTTTTTGTCTTTACTATCTCTTGTATCACTATTTTTAATCTCAAAGTTTTT
>NZ_JBHIML010000022.1:0-12548 GCF_042194015.1 Bartonella sp. MU37NMGALS | reverse complement strand
AAAACCATTTCCACTGAAAACAGCCGTCCTATGTCTTTCTATGGAAAAGTAAACTTGATCAAAACTTTTGGTGATGACGGTACCATTCATATTGGTAGAGACTTTGACCTTGATCCTATGGGACCTGCAATTGAAGGCGGTATTGGCGTCAATGCACAACTATCTCACAATTTCTCCCTTCATGGTGATGTAAGCTATCAACAAAAGCTTCAGAAAACTGGTATAAGTGGTGCTAGCTTTTCAGGTGGAATACGCTATCAGTTTTAAATCAAGGCTGTAAAAATAGCCTATTCATTCTATTCAATTTAACAGAAAGGCAGCACAATATGCTGCCTTTTTTAATCTATGTAAGCCACTATCCTTATCCCCCGAAACTTTTTGCTTTTCTCCTCAATGATCTCCTTCCCTCCATTTACACGAGTTCCGCGGCATATTCATTATCGAATTTGTCTATAAAGCTAAGCAAAGTGTATTTTTAGACAATATAAAGAAAAAAACATTGGAAAAGATAATGATAAAAGAAGCTCTCTCTTCATACCTTTTCTATATTTATTCTCCTGTTTCTTCAATCCATTAGCTTAACACCACCTGTAAGGATTCATTTATATTTCCATGTACCATTTTTTTAGGCCAACCATTTTGACAATACTTATCCCTCTTATTCTATACAATATATTGATTTATAAAGATAATTATTTATTTCTCATGTTGAATGAGAGTCCCAAATATCGTAGGATGCTCTCATTTCAAACTTGTTTCTTGTTGAATCAATCAAAAATTTTCTTACACGTTACAAGCGGGGCTGGCGTGTGGAGCGAAGTTATGTAAGAAAAACTTAAGCCGTCCTATAATGAACTGCTCAAGAACCAAGAGCTTCTCAAAAACATTGGGAGCTAGCAAAGTGTGTGATGGGCTTGTTCTTTTATTAAGCGTAAAGGTATCAGCTTGCTCTTTCGTAAGCGTAAAGATGATAGGACTCTATGGCTTTAGCTTTATAGCCCTCATAACCACCGTCGCGAAATGGGCAGTGCAGCCTTAGAAAAATAGGCTACTACCCTTAAGGAAAAGTCTCTTTTAAGAAAGCCTGTAAATAGCCCCCCTCATCTCTTCTTCTTATAGCAGAGAAAATTTGCTGATCGTTTTGGTGAGTGCATAAAATAATACACCTCAACGCTATAGAGCTTTCATAACGATTATCCTTAATAGACAATTTTAAATATCATATTTCATAGTGTTTTTAGCATAAACTTGACCAAGCCAGGTTTTATGAAATCGATTTTTTCCGACTTTTTATGATCATGAAAAAAGCTTTTCTTAAGAAAAACTTCAAATCATAGAGAACACCATAAATATAATTCGTTTTGTTATTTACAATAAAAACATAATGATATAAAATCGGTCGTGTACTTGCGCCATCAGGGGAATGAAGTAAGCATTCAAAGCATACCAAATACTAAAGGCATATCTATGTGTAAGAAATATATTTATAAGAAAAATTTTTTGTTATGTACAATTGCTGGAACTTTCATTTTTTCTCATTTTGCTCCAACTTATGCAAATAGACAACCTCCTGAAATTATTAGTGAGTTTAAGCTGGAGAAAGGAGAAGAAAAGACTCTTAATAACGTTTTTATCCGCAATGGATTGAGCGCAGTACACGCCTCTGAAAAGGCAATTGCCACAATTACGAATTCAACAATACATTCAGCTTCGTTTGCTTTTGCCGTATCACAAGGTGGACGTATTAATGCTAAAGAAGTGAAAGTCAATGCCTTGTATACTGGTCTATCGATTTCAAACGGTATCATTAACATTGAAGATTCATTCATAGAAAGCAAAAGAAAATCCGGTATTATTTTTCATAGCATTTTAGATGTTTTTGTGAAAGATGGTGAAGAAGTTATCAATAAGGCAATTCTTAACAATACAAAACTTCTTGTGAAAAATGGTGTCGGTATTTTAGGACCATCATCTTCAAAGTCTGTTGCCGAGGTTCAACTTAGAAATTCAGAAATTCGTTCTGATGTATTATTACAAAACAATGTAAAAAAGAAAACAGATCCAGATCCTCATCCTGTAACTTTTGTATTAACTGCCGATAATTCGATTATGGAAGGAAGAGCAAGAACCTTAGCCGTAAATACGACTGTTTTTAATTTAAACAACAATAGCAAATGGTATTTAAATGTAAGTCAATACGACGTAAATCGTGATTTTAGTTTATTTAATTATGCACTGCATGACATTAAGCAACGAGCGCTATCTACCGTTTCAGTACTGAACTTTAATAATAGCTCTATTGTGTTTAATCCGCCACATGTGCTGGCAAAGGGTCAATATCAAACCTTGAGTGTAGGACGAACAATTGAGCTCCCTAATTCACACGAAAACAGGGACTCCGCTATAAAAACCGTTTATAATGCAGTAGGCAATGCAAGAATTTATTTCAATACAGAATGGAGTGATGGTTTAGAAAGAGAACAACAAAAAACGGACCGCCTTCTTGTCCATGGGGATGTATCAGGTACCACAACAATTAGCTTCAATAGCCTTTCAAAAGGTGAGCCATCAAAAGAAGAAGCTTCTATTCCCGCGAATATGCGTGGACTGTCGCTCATTCAAGTATCTGGAAAAGCAGATGAAAATGCCTTCAAACTAGCAAATGGCTATGTCACAATGGGCGGTTTGCCTTATAAATATGTCTTAAATGCCTATGGACCAACATCACGTCTTGGAGAAGCAGAGAGCACACAAAGCCATTTAGGAGAAGTAACTCAACAATCACAAGAAAAGTCCTCAAAAACCGACACGACCCCCGTTGTATTAGGTGGAATGGTTTTAAAGATTGAGAATAATATAAAAGGTGAATCAACACCAAATTCTGAGCAAATAGGGAGCACACAAAACCATTTGAGAGAAAATCAGAATTTCTGGGATTTCCGCTTGCAAAGTGCAACGCTCGATGATGAAGGAAAGATCAGTGCTCTCGTTCCTCAAGTGGCAAGCTATTTGTCCATGCCTAACGCACTATTCTCAGCTGGACTGGCTGATGTAAACAATCAAAACACTTTACTGAACACGACACAAAAAACAGGCTTTGAGAAAAAAAATCATAAAAACAAAGGGCTCTTCTTCTCGACTTATGGCAATAAGATGACATTATCCTCTCACCGTACGCCATTGCAATATGGCTATGGTGCCGATATTCACTATGCTGCTTTACAAGCAGGCTTTACATTAGTAGCTCTAGAAGATCAAAACATGACCACCAATGTAGGGCTTTTCGGAACATATGGGAAATTAGCTTTCACCCCAAAAGATATGGAAGGTGCTGACAAGAGTACACTCAATAAATGGTCAGTTGCTGCATATAGTGGACTGCGCCATAATAATGGTACATATATCCATGCTCTCTTTTCCTATGGAATGTTCAAGGGAAATATCACTACAGCTCTCATAGGAAAGACTGCAGAATTGAAAAACGCTGATACATTCAGTGCATCGGCGACCATTGGACAAAAGTTCGAAACCAGTACGAAAGGATTGGTCTTTGAACCACAAGCACAAGTCGTTTATCAACGTCTCATGCTTGGCACACTCTCAGATGTCGATGGCTTTGATGTAGATATGGGAAATCCTCATCAATACTTAGTGCGTGTTGGTGGGCGCTTAACACAAACAACGATTTCTAGCCAACAAGACTCTACCCTTTCTTTCTATGGTAAACTAAACGTTGTTAAAGCTTTTTCTAACAATAGCACAATACAGATTGGTGAACCATTCCACCTTGATTCTATGGGAGCTTCTGTTGACGGTGGAATTGGTGTAAATGCACAATTATCACAAAATATCGCCCTTCATGCTGATGTTAACTATCAACATAGACTTCAAAAAACTGGTATATCTGGAGCAAGCTTTTCAGGCGGAATACGCTATCAGTTTTAAGAAAAGGCAAAAAAATTTATAGTCTATTCATTTTTAATAAAAAAGCGGTACGAATGTACTGCTTTTTTGCAATCTTCCGGAAAGAACCATTAATAACGGTTCTTTCTATACAGCTTTCTTAAAAGAATTAATTTCATTCAAACCAAATGCAATAAAATTTTTTATCTTTCAATGACTATTGAAGTCTCAAGAGAACTGCCTTTTTGATTTATAAAAATCGAATGGGTTCAATAAAAATTGTTGTATATCAATAAAAAATACAAAATATTTTAGTTTTTTTCATCAAAAAAAATTCATAGTGAATAATTCTATATGCAAGAAAACGACCTGAAAGCTTTTTAGAGTTCTCCTAACAATAGCCTTAAGCAATAAACATCCTTGCAAAATATTTTGGTTCTTAGCACTTTAAAACAAAAATACTTATCAAGCTAGGTTTTATGAAATCGATTTTTTCCGACTTTTTATGATCATGAAAAAAGCTTTTCTTAAGAAAAACTTCAAATCATAGAGAACACCATAAATATAATTCGTTTTGTTATTTACAATAAAAACATAATGATATAAAATCGGTCGTGTACTTGCGCCATCAGGGGAATGAAGTAAGCATTCAAAGCATACCAAATACTAAAGGCATATCTATGTGTAAGAAATATATTTATAAGAAAAATTTTTTGTTATGTACAATTGCTGGAACTTTCATTTTTTCTCATTTTGCTCCAACTTATGCAAATAAACAACCTCTTGAGATTCCTACGGTCCAAGTAGCTAATGGAGAAGAGAAGAGTCTTCATAATGTTTTTGTTCGTGGTAAGTATGATGCCGTAGTTGCTAAGAAAGGTCATATTACCATTACAAACTCAATAATGCATTCAGGCTTTACTTTGCTTTCTGCAACGTCAGCTGGTCAAATTAATGCCAAAGGAATTGTGGGAGAGGCAGAAGAGCAGGGTTTATCACTCACAAACGGCACAATCCATATTGAAGATTCAACATTAAACGTCACAAGCCATAGCAAAGCCTATGGTATCAACTTTGGTTATATTCTAAGCTCTACAATAAAAGAAGGAGAAGAAGTTGTAAACAAAGCAATTCTTAATGATACAAAACTTCTTGTAAACGACGGTGTAGGTATTTTCGGACCTTATTATTCTAAAACTAACGCAGTGTACCTTAAAAACTCAGAAATTCGCTCTGATATGTTATTAAAAAATGAAGTCTCACCCTTCGTCGAGATTCAGCCTACTACTTTTACATTAGACGCTGATAATTCGATTATGGAAGGAAGAGCAAAAACGCTTCCTCAAAATACAACGATTTTTACCCTAAACAATAACAGCAAGTGGCATTTAAAAATTAGTCTATTTGAATTGGAAAATAGTTTTAGTCTATTTGATTACAAGCTCCTTGATCTTAAGAAACGTGCACAATCAATCGTTTCAGTCTTAAACCTTAATAATAGCTCTATCATATTTAATGCACCACATAAACTAGCAGACAATCATTATCAAACCTTGCACGTGGGAAAACAACCAACAGCTGAAGTTGCGAAAGCAGAGCAAAACAGGAGCTCTGATGCAACAACAGTTTACAATGCATTGGGCAACGCGAGGATTTATTTTAATACCGAATGGAGTAATGGCCTTACAAAAGAACAACAAAAAACTGACCGTGTTCTCGTTCATGGTAATGTCTCAGGCACCACAACAGTCTATTTCAATAATCTTTCAAATTCTGCAAAACCATTCAATAATGAAGAAGCAGAAGGTTTTATTCCTTTGAATATGCGTGGTCTCTCTCTCATTCAAGTTTCTGGGCAAGCCAATGAAGATTCCTTCAAACTTGCCCATGGCTACACCACAATGGAAGGCTTACCTTATAAATACGTACTCAATGGCTATGGACCAACATCCAACCATGGGAAAGCCGATAAGGCACAAAGTCATTTAAGCAGAATATCACAGGAATCAAAAGAGAAAGATGCGCAAAATACTAATGTATCATCTCTTGGGAAAGTAAACAACGAACAAGCCCCTTTAGAAGAAAATGGGGATTTCTGGGATTTCCGCTTGCAGAATGCGACTCTTGATGATGAAGGAAAGATCAAAGCTCTTGTTCCTCAAATGGCAAGCTATTTGGTTATGCATAATGCAATATTTTCCTCTGGCTTGGCTGATATAAATAATCAAAATACACTGTTAGATAATATGCACTCAACAGTTTTTGGATTAGAAGGTCATAAAAAGAAAGGGATTTTCTTATCAACTTATGGCAACGAGATGACGTTATCTTCCAGCCGTAGTCCATTGGAATATGGTTATGGTGCGGATGTTCGTTATGCTGCTATACAAGCAGGCATGACATTAGCAACGTTAGAAAATCAAAACATGACTGCGAATCTTGGTCTTTTAGGCACATATGGAAAGCTTGCTTTTACACCAAAGGATATGGAAGGTTCTGACAAAAGCATACTGGATAAATGGTTCTTTACGGCATATGGGAACCTCCACCATGACAATGGTCTCTATGTTAATGCACTTGTCTCTTACGGCATTTTAAACGGACATATTACAACAGCCCTTATCGGCAACACTACAGAGTTAAATAATACGGATACATTAAATATATCAGCTACCGTTGGACAAAAACTAGCAACTGGTGTTGAAGGGGTGTCCTTTGAACCACAAGCACAACTTATTTATCAACGTATTGTATTTGGCACTCTTTCGGATATCGATGGCTTCCAAGTTAATATAAAATCCCCTCATCAATGGTTAGTCCGTATTGGAGGGCGTTTAACGAAAACAATGCTCCCCATTGAAAAAGATCGTGTTCTTTCTTTTTATGGTAAATTGAATGTCATCAAAGCTTTTGGTGAGAAGCGCACTATCGATATTACTGAATCTTTCCATCTCGATTCTATGGGCTCTTCCCTTGAAGGTGGCCTTGGCATTAACGCGCAGCTTTCTAAAAATATCGCACTTCATGCTGACGTTAATTACCAACATAAACTTCAAAAAGCTGGTATCTCTGGAATTAATTTTTCCGGTGGAATGCGTTATCGCTTTTAGAAATCTTAGCTCTGTATTTTGACACATAAGCAGCGCTGAGATGAAAACGGTGCTGCTTATATTTTACTACATTACAAAAAACGTAGTGTGTCAAAAAGTGGTTCATTTTTAGCAAAAAAAGAAAATATCTTAAGGAACATCTCTATGCATAAGAATCTTTTGTTATGTACAGCCGCTTGTGCTTTGTTTTTTTCTTCTTTTAACTTCACATCTACCAGTATTGCCTCTGGTCTAAGCCCTCAAACACACCATGCCCTTGATTTAATAAACACACCAACGCAAGCAGAAAAAACGACTCTTAACACATCCACAAAAGCTCATGTGAAATTACCCACAAAAGTTAAAAGAAGCGCTCCCGCTGATACCGAGAGCACCTCTAAACTTACAGATAATGAAGCAGCCGCAACTTCTGCTTCTCTTGATTTGGCAGAAAAAAGAACAATTCTTACGCCACAAAAAGAAAGCTCTTTAGTCATGCCTATCGCAATATTTGCTGTTGGGTTTTCTGATGTCAACAATCAAAATATCTTGTTAGACAATATGCAAATAACAATGTTTGAACCCAAAGATGATCCAGAGAGAGGCATTTTCTTATCCTCTTATGGCAATAAGAACACCTTTTCTTCTAAGGCTCAAGCAGAACAAAATGATATTCAAGCAGACATTCGCTATGCTGCATTGCAAGCAGGGGCGACATTAATAGCGCTAAAAGATCAAAATATCAGCAGTAACTTTGGTCTTTTCGGAACATATGGGAAATTGTCTTTTAGTCTTAAAAACAAAGAAAGCTCTCATAAGAATATGCTTGATAAATGGTCACTCACCGCATATGGAAACGTTCAGCATGACAGCGGCATCTATGCAAGTGCATTTCTCTCTTATGGAGTTTTCAAAGAAAATAACACCAAAGCTTCCATCAAACATACCTCAAAAGTAAATAATAGTAAAACATTAGGGGCCGCTGCAACTGTTGGTCAAAAACTGTCAACCAGTTTGGAAGGTGTAATCATAGAACCGCAAGCACAACTTGTTTATCAGCGTCTCATGCTTGGCTCTTTCTCAGATGACGATAACTCTAAAATAGACATAAGCAAACCTCATCAATGGTTGCTCCGTATTGGTGGACGTTTGACGCAAAACAAAGGCCATGCCCTTTCCTTCTACGGCAAACTAAACGCGATCAAAACTTTTAGTAAAAACTTTCCGCTTGCTGCTATGGGATCTTTAATCGAAGGTGGTTTTGGTATTCAGGCACACTTATCTCAAAATATCGAGCTTCATAGTGATCTCAGTTACCAACATAAATTCAAAAAAGCGGGCATATCTGCAATAAATATTTCCGCTGGAATGCGCTATCACTTTTAAAAATACTTGTATTCGCATCTTGAAATATAAAGCACTCTCATTATGTTTCGTTTTGTCTCTTACAAAAGAAACATAATGATGTTAAAGTTTTATCTTTTATGAGAGAGGGGAAATATTTAGGAATACATCTATATGAAAAAAAGTTTTTTACTATACACAGTTTCTGGAGTTCTGTTTTGTTCTTCCACCAGCTTGTCTTATGCTCTTCATGATACGAATGCACAACCTACAATAGATCTCCCGTCTCCACAACCCGCTCATTCAAATGCATCATCTTCATATCCACCTTTAACATCTAGCTCTACAAGAACGATCATACCCCCTCCTCTTACAAAGAGTGAATCTACAACGCCTACTCCTACGAGCACTCTACCTTCCACAACCAAACTTGAAGGAAATTTAGTTCGAAATACAATTTCTTCTTCAAAACAAAACTCTAATCTTAGCCAAGGAAATACACAAACATCAAAGACTAAAGTGGCAGAAGGTGTACAATCTAACCCTACAGCCACACAAGATACTCTTACACAATCTCCAACGACAGAAATAGCTCCAACAGCAGGAATGGAAGTAAAATCTAGAAGACGTTCGGGTGTTTCCACCTCTTCTACAAACTCTTCCAGAGAAAAAATGTCCGAAAATTCTGCTGTATCCTCACAGTCAGAACCTCCTCAACCTGCACCGAATTTACAACCAACACCTATAAACTTAAAACCTACAAGAGCGGAACCTACAAAACCGGCAACAGAGCTATCGCCAGCGCTTAAAGAACCAGAACTCGCACAGCCAATATCTTTAAGACCAGAAACTGGAAAACCAGCATTATCGGTACCACCAAAATCTGTAAAACCAGCGCCCGTACAATCTGCCTCTGCACAAAAAATATCTGAAAAATCAGAGCTTAAAAAACCAATAAAACAACCTGAAAAGTCTACACAAATTGAGGATATAAGCTCCAGAATTGAGGCTGAAAACGGTAAGACCATAACGCTACATAACAAAAAAATTCAAGACAATGGTTTTGCTGTACATGCAGAGGGAAATAATTCAAAAATCAACATGATAGGGGGAACAGTTGATGCGCGTTTTGTTGCACTAAGTGTATCAGATGGTGGAGAAATTGATGCTACAGGTATTACTGTAACAACAGAAACAGTTGGTTTGCTAAACATAGAGGGAACAATCAAACTGAAAGATTCAAGCGTACATGTCACGGGTAATCATGAAGTGGACGGTATTATTTTCCGCAACAATCCGTATAGTGCCCCTAGAAAACGATATACACCCAATGCTGAAAGGAATGCCAACGCCGTTCAAGAACAAGATGGTGCCAATATTGCCGATAAAGTAACTCTAGAGAATACAAGGATTTTCGTTGAACATGGTAGAGGTATCAACCTTTATGGAACAGGCATAAACGGTGAAGTCAACCTTAAAAATTCAGAAATTCGTGCCGATATTTTATTAAAAAATATAAAAAACGAAAATGCTTTCACAAACACCCTTACACTGGTTTCTAACCACTCTTCTTTAGAAGGTGGAGTGAGAACTTCTAAAGATAATAGAACTGTTTTTGATCTAAAAGAAGGGACAAAATGGCTTTTAAAGGCGAATAAAAACGCCCAAAATAATGATAATGTTTCAGATGACCATGTACAGTTTGGTGTTGATAAAAAATCATACTCTAACCTTTCTGAATTGCGCCTTACAGACAGTGCCATTATGTTTGACAAGCCAGTGGAAGGACATTATCAAACTCTGTTTATAGGACCTAATCTTCCGAAAAGAAATGAAATAGCTCATACAGCAGCGGTTTACAGTGCAACAGGTGTTGCAGAAATTTATGTAAATACTCAATGGAATAAACATTCTCCTATCACGGAGCAACAAACCGATCGCATTGTGATTAATGGTGATGTCTCAGGGCGTACTGTTGTTCGCATCAATCTCCGAAAAACAGATAAAAAAACAACCGATAGCTCTGCTGTTTGGGGAGAACACATGGCGTCACTTCCTTTAGGGACACATGGGATTTCAATCATTCAAGTTTCCGGACAAGCAAACGAAAATTCCTTCACGTTAGCAGGAAACTATATGACAGTAGGGAAACAACCTTATAAGTATGTACTTACAGGCTATAAACCTGGAACATCTCATGAGAGCCAAAACCTTTTTGGTAAGAACAGTAATTTCTGGGATTTCCGCTTACAGAATGCCTACATTGATAAGGATAAAAAAGTTCGAGCACTTTTACCACAGGTAGCAAACTATTTAACCATATCTAATGCTTTATTTTCTGCTGGATTTACTGATGTCAGCAATCAAAACACGTTGTTAGACAATATGCGAACAACAGTATTTGGGGCAAAAGACAATAAAAAGAATGGTATCTTTTTCTCTTCCTACGGCGAGAAAGTCACCTTATCTTCCAACCGCGATCCACTACATTATGGTTATGGTGCTGATGTAAACTATACTGCTTTACAACTGGGTGCCATATTAGCCGCCTCGGAAGGCAAAGACATAAGCACACATTTTGGTTTTTTAGGAACATACGGAAAACTTGCCTTTACGCCAAAAGAGATGCAAGATTCTGAAAAGACAACACTTGATAAATGGTCTCTTGCCGCTTACAGCAGCATCCAACATAGCAATGGTATATATGTAAACACACTTCTTTCTTACGGAAAGTTAAAAGGAAATATTACCACAGCTCTTGTTGGAAATGCCGCAAAACTGGATGGTACTGAGATGCTTAATATATCTGCAACCATTGGTCAGAAATTAGCGACCAATACAAAAGGATTGGTATTTGAACCACAAGCACAATTCATTTATCAAAATCTCATGTTTGATATCTTCTCAGATGCCGATGGCTTAAAAGTAGACATGGGCAACCCGCATCAATGGTTGGTGCGGATTGGTGGACGTTTAACAAAAACTATAATGGCTGCTGAAGAAAATAAGGCTGTCTCCTTCTATGGTAAAATGAATGTAATCAGAGCTTTTGGTGATGGTAAAACCATAAAAATTGCTGATACCTTTCATGTTGATCCTACCGGCTCTTCAGTTGAGGGAGGCATGGGGGTGAATGCATATCTTTCTCAAAATATTGTATTAAACGCCGATATCAGCTATCGGCAAAAACTGCAAAAAGCCGGTGTATCTGGCACCAATTTGTCTGGCGGGATACGTTATCGTTTCTAAAGCAGAAGCTAATTTTAACTTAAATAAAAGAGCAGCACTTTGTGCTGCTCTTTTATTTAAACTTATATTTTTTTTAATTCTCAAAAATCATTATCACATTAAAGAAGATTTTAACTTATAATGTTTCTTTTACATATTGAATAAAAAACTGAATACCATAGCATTCTCTCATCAAAACACCCCATGCATAAAGCTTTTGTGCCTTATATCACCACACTTCAAGCGATGATATTTTTACAGCACAACAGAATAAGCATTCATGCAGATTTTTAAAAAAGTCAGCCCCTTCTTCGCTGTGGACGCTCCATTTATTTTAGATGATCTGCATTCAATATACCTGCTATAAAAACTTGCTATCTGTTATAAATTCTTAAAGGCATATTTTTCCTCTAAAATCTCAATGCCACACCAACTCCACCATAAGACAATACATTGATTTATAAAGAGTGTTCATTGTTTTACATGTTAAATAAGAATCCAGAATAGCGTAAGATTATTTCATTTCAGACCCGTTCCATGTTGAAGCAACAAAAACCATATCTCTTGCAAGTTACAAGCGGGCAGAGCCCTTTTGGATAAAAACTATTAAGAAATGATTAAAAATACCCCTAATGAACCGTCTCAAATGCCAAGGATTGTAGCAACACCCACGAGCTAGCAAATATGCGCCTGCTTACTCCTTTATGAAGCGTAAAGATCGTGGTGTTCAATGGATTTACCGTTATACCATTCACGGATAACATGTAAGTTTTATGTAAAAATAACTTGCTGTATTTATACAGCTTTTTTACAGTGAGGGACGCGTAAATAAAAGTTAGGGAATAGGATTTTCTAACATTTCTCTATAAAGCACGCTTCGCACAATGTTTCTAATGTTTCTTTGAAATCTGCTAACGCTTCTTGATGTAAGCCATCTAAAAGTCTCATAAACGCAACAACAGTTTCACGTTGCAACGGAGTAGA
>NZ_JBHIML010000021.1:0-16018 GCF_042194015.1 Bartonella sp. MU37NMGALS | reverse complement strand
TATCATTTTTTACTTTTTTTAAAATAAAATAACATAAACATCTGGTTGTATTTCAATACATTACACTAAAATAAAAAGCGTATAAAAGTTCCTTACTAGATAACAGCGGCTTTCAGATTATAATACCCCTCCCCTCACAACGATTGCAACTTTTCTTACATATCACAATGATGTCATGTAAAAGGCTAAAGATAGAGTACATATTCTATAATCACCATTGCATAAACCTCTTACACGCTTTATGCTTTGCCATGAGAGCAAAAGGAAGATGTCAATGTCATCTAAACTGACGCGTAACCAAACATTGGTTTTAAACACTTTAAAAAATGCAAAAGGGCCTTTAAGTGCTTATGCGATTCTCAATCACTTACGCGAAGAAGGCTTTCGTGCACCTCTCCAAGTTTATCGTGCGTTAGAAAAACTCGTACAGTTAAAGTGTATTCATCGTCTTGAAAGTGTAAATGCCTTTATGGTCTGTTTACACCCTGAAAACTGTCAACATGAACTTACAACGTTTATAATTTGCGAAAACTGTGGTACAGTCAATGAAATACAAAATCAAACGATTGTATCGAGTTTAAAACAGATGGTTCAAGCTGTTGACTTCCAAGCCCACAAAAGCACCCTAGAAGTACGAGGTCTTTGTAAAAAATGCGTAACAAAATAAGACCTTGAACTTGCAAGTTCATATTTTTAGCATTATGTTTCGGAAATTATCTTATTGTTTGAAAAGCTCTTATCGTCCTTGCATGTATATCACCCTAGTCTATAGCGATAGGTTTATTATACTCAGTGGAACATAAATATTGAAAGTATAAAATCATGTCCGTAGCTGAGACAATTTTTTCGACCAAAAATTTCAATAAAACGCAACAAAAGAAAGCAATCAAGGCTCTTCTTATTATCTTTGCACTTTTTGTTATTTGGTTTAGCTATAAGTGGGTAACGCAATGGCGTTATATACTCGCTACTGAAGATGCCTATGTGCAAGGAGATATAGCAGCTATTGCGACTAAATTAAATGGATATATTGAAAAAATTGCCATTAAAGCCAACCAAGTTGTAAAAAAGGACGATGTTTTATTTTACCTAGACAATGGTGATTATCAAATAGCCTTGGATCAAACAGAAGCGCATCTTAACACACAGAAAAAAACACTTCTACGCATTGATGCACAAATCACAGCCGCTCGTAGTGCTTTAGATGATGCAAAAGCACAAAAAGCCGCTGCTTCAGCCATAGCAACCAATGCACAACTCAGCTTAAAACGTGTAACAGAACTGAAAAAAAATCGTTATGCTCCTCAATCCGATGTTGATGATGCCAAATCAGCTTATGAACAAGCCATTGCGAATGTTAACAGAGCGGATGCACAAATAGCTGCAGCACGTGCAAATATCCGAGTGCTAGAAGCGCAACGAAGTGAAATAGAAAGCCAAACAAAGAGTTTAGAACTCTCGCGTGAAAAAGCACAACGTGATCTTGATTCGACCATTATACGAGCGCCATTTGATGGAGTTATAGGAAATTTAACAGCAAAAACGGGAGATTTTGTTGTAAATGGCCAACGTCTTGCGGCGTTAGTCCCCATACATGCACTTTATATTGAAGCAAACTATAAAGAAACACAGTTGCAAAATATTCACCCAGGACAAAAGGCTTATATTGCTATTGATGCCTTCAAAAAGGAGTTTTTTACAGGAAAAGTGCTTTCTATTTCGCCCGCAACAGGCGCTGTTTTTTCTCTTTTGCCTCCACAAAATGCTACTGGTAACTTTACAAAGATTGTCCAGCGCATTCCCGTACGTATTTCTATTCCAGAAGAAGTCTTAAAAAACGGACATATCCGAGCAGGAATGAGTGTTTCAGTGAAAGTTGATACACGTACAAAGCCACAAGATAAAAGTCTCTTATAACAAAAAAGTAGAAGATCTTACGATGACATCTTCCATACCAGAGCCCATACAGTCTCAAGAAAGCATTGGATTGCACAAAATTGTAGTTTTTATTGCTATGTCTTTTGGCATGTTTATGGCAATCTTAGATATCCAAATCGTTTCCTCTTCTTTAGCTGAAATTCAAGCGGGGCTTGCAGCAAGCTCTGAAGAAATTTCATGGGTTCAAACCTCCTACCTTATCGCTGAAGTCATCATGTTGCCGCTTTCTGGATTTTTAGGACGATTGCTTTCAACACGTGTTTTCTTTACCTTATCAGCTATCGGTTTTACGATTACTTCTGTTCTTTGTGCAACGGCAACATCTATCGGAGAGATGATTTTATATCGCGCACTACAAGGTTTTATTGGTGGTGGAATTATCCCTAGTGTTTTTGTCGCCTCCTATGTCCTTTTTCCTCCTTCCAAACGTCCCATTGTTACCCCTATCGTCGGACTGGTCGCAACATTAGCCCCCACCATTGGTCCAACCGTGGGAGGTTACATTTGTCATCTCTCATCATGGCATTGGCTCTTTCTCATCAATGTACCCTTCGGGATTATCATATCAATTCTCGCTTGGAAATTAATTGATTTTGATAAAGCTGATCCCTCTTTAATGAAGAAATTTGATTGGTTAGGACTCATTTCTATGGCTACTTTCTTGGGAACTTTAGAGTATGTTCTAGAAGAAGGAGCACGTCATGATTGGCTGAGTGATAGGCTGATTCGGGATTTGTTCATTATTATGATTCTTGCTGCAGCCTTATTCTTCTGGCGTGCTTTTACAGCAAAAGAACCCATTGTAGATCTCTCTACTTTTTCTAATTTTAATTTTTCTGCTGCATCCATTTTTTCCTTTGCACTAGGAATAGGTCTTTATGGACTTACATATCTTTATCCTGTCTATTTAAGCCAAATCCGCCATTATGATGCCCTCATGATTGGAGAAACATTGTTTCTTTCAGGATTCGCCATGTTATTAACTGCTCCGCTTGCTGGATTTCTTTCAGCACGAATGGATGCACGTTTAATGATGGCAATAGGACTTTTGGGTTTTGCAGTAGGCACTTGGATGGCGAGCTCTATCACAGATAACTGGGATTTTTTGCAACTCTTTTGGCCGCAAGTTTTCCGTGGTGCTTCTGTGATGTTGTGTATGGTTCCTATTAATAATATTGCCTTGGGAACACTCCCGCCAGAACGAATGCAAAATGCTTCTGGACTCTTTAATCTCACACGGAATCTAGGTGGTGCTGTAGGGCTTGCCATTATCAGCACTCTCATGACAAAACGCACAGACTTCCATTATGAACGAATAGCTGAAACGCTTAACCACGGAAACAGACAAGCAACAGAAATGCTTTCAAAGCTTACTTTGTTTTTCAAAACAGAAACCTTTGATTCCTATACTCTGGCTCTTTCTCAATTGTTTGGTATGGTACGCATACAAGCAACGATTATGGCTTTTAGTGATATTTTCTTTATCATAACCATTATCTTTGGTACTTTGACAGTTATGACCATTTTTCTTAAAAAAATACCACCTCTCATGGATTCACCACCAAATCACTAAACTTAATTAAAATTGAGAAATATTTTTCATCCTTATGACTTTAGAGCTTCCTATGTACTTTATCTCTTTTCAAGAGACAGTATAAATCAACTTGTGATTCTAAATGATTCTTCTGATAAAAATTCAGTTCAATGCGGGCTCTTTACGCATTTAAAAATAACTTCTCGCATACAAAAATTATCTTAGATGATAATAAATAAAGAGCTTATCTAAAGTGCTCCACACCATAAAGATAAAGCAGCTATTTCTATAAGATTTCTGATTTATCACCATAGAGAAAAAAACGTTAAAACAATATTTGCGCCTGTCATTAAATCTCTCATCTATTTACCCCCCCCTTTTTACGCTACTATCTTCATAAAAACTATTCTGTAAGATTCTTTGTCCTTCACTCTTTTGATTCTCACACGAATATTCATAAAAGATTGATGATTCTTGTGATTTTTATTCACACACCTATTTCCCTTATAATGTGTAGGGTAACATTTTTTGATTCTGAATGCGAAATTTTACATGAGAAAATCATTTTGTATGAGATACTCTCATGCCAATTGCAACTATTCCCTTTTACATAAAAAGCAAAGAGATAAAAACTGTTTAAGAAAAAAGTAAAATATCCAACCGTTTTGATGCAAGATCTACCAACGATATTGAAAACTGGAAAACTGCATGATGATACCGGCTTTAAAAGAATACAAGACCACTCAAAAATCCAGTTCCTTTAATATTATAAAATAGGACGCTATTCCCCAAAAATGAGCTTTAAATATATTCCTAGTCACTTAACTGAAATTATCAAAAATAAGAAATCAGCCACATAAAGAAAAAGTCATATAATAAAATCGCAATACAACTCCCCAAAAACTTTGTACCGCTAAATGCTTTGGCACTCGCCAAAACAGTATGCTCTCCTCAATGCCAGCTGTTAAAAAACAAAATAAACACTATCCTCAAGCCACTTTATGATGCTGAAAACCATTTGAAACTTCTCGTTCTCCACTAGGAACTAAAGTGCCATAACACCCAGAAAGATAATGTGGTATCAGTTCCAACGCTTGAAAGCGATGCTTTTCATAAGGACCAGGCATTGCCAAATTTTCTGTTAAACTATTTGAAAAGCCAAAACGTTGATAAAATTCAAAATCCCCTACCAGCAAAATGGCGCCATATCCTAATTTTTTTGCTGTTTCAATTACATGGCGGACTAAGATTGATCCTATTCCCATACCAGCACATTCAGATGCAACAGCCAAGGGGCCCAAAAGTAAAGCATGTTGTGTTTTATTTTTTCCTTTAGAAAAAGAAACATGCCAAAGACGGACACTTCCCACAAGCTCTCCAAGCGCATTTTTAACCACAAAAGAAAGCCCTTGAGCAGCTAACCGCCCACGACGTAAAGCCTCTGATGATTTACGTTTACGTCCATACCCCATCGTTGAATCAAGCAAAATTTCTCGATAAGGCTTATCGGCTTCTTGCTCCAATGAAAGTGTAAAACATGCCCCATCTTTTGTTTGAAAATTCATCATGTTCATCTCTATAACCGCCCTCTTATAGCGCCATGACGAGCATAGCAAAAAATCCAAAAAACCTATAGTTAAAAGGAAATGTCAGATCACATATGATCGTAAAGGCTCAAAACCATTAAAAGCAACCGATGCATAAGTTGTTGTGTAAGCCCCCGTTCCATGAATCAATATTTCATCTCCTATCGTTAGGGATAGAGGAAGCGGATAAGGTGTTTTTTCATAAAGAACATCTGCGGAATCGCATGTTGGTCCAGCCAAAATACAAGGCTCCATAACCTTATCATCATGAGGTGTCTCAATAGGATAACGAATGGCTTCATCCATAGTCTCAGCAAGACCATTAAATTTTCCAATATCAAGATAAACCCATCGTACATTATCGTTATCAGCTTTTTTGGATATTAGAACAACTTCTGTACGAATAACACCAGCATTGCCAACCATCGCACGCCCAGGCTCAATAATCGTCTCAGGAATACGATTACCAAAATGCTTTTTCAATGAATCAAAAACTGCTGTACCATAAGCTTGTTCTGTAGGGACATCTTTCAAATAACGCGTTGGAAAACCGCCCCCCATATTCACCAACCTCAGCGAAATACCTTCTTGTTCCAAACGCTTAAAAACTGTAGCAGCATCCGATAAAGCACGATCCCACGCACTCAAATCAACCTGCTGAGATCCAACATGAAAAGAGACACCATAGGCTTGCAAACCCAATTGGTGTGCCCGTCTTAGAACATCAACCGCCATATCTGGAACACAACCAAATTTGCGTGACAATGGCCACTCTGCACCTTTTCCATCAGTAAGAACACGGCAAAAAACACGTGCTCCTGGAGCAACACGCGCAATTTTTTCTACTTCTTCAACACAATCAACGGCATAAAGTGAAACTCCCAATGCATATGCTCGTGCAATATCACGCTCTTTTTTAATCGTATTCCCAAAAGAAATACGCTCTGACGTTGCTCCTGCTTTTAAAGCCATTTCAATTTCTGCAACAGACGCCGCATCAAAAGAAGATCCTAAAGAACTCAGCAAACGCAAGATTTCAGGAGCTGGATTGGCCTTTATTGCGTAAAAAATACGAGACTGAGGCAGAGCTTTTTCAAAATTTAAATAGTTGTCACGAACAACATCAAGGTCAACAATTAAGCATGGACCTTCAGAACGATGTGTTGCAAGAAAATCGCGAATACGTTGCGTTGCCATCTGCAATTCTCCTTGAGGGAAAACTCCCCCACTCTATGCTTGGACAGCCAAAGCTGCCAAAAGCTAAAGGACAAAAAACACACAACAACCATCCCCATTCTGATTACAAAAAACCAGAAATTAGCATTGCATGCAGCGAAAGAACAGCGCGAAACCGCGTTATTCTATTTTATCTGCCTTTTTGATTGGAGTTGAGAAAACCACTTCCGCACTGAAGGCAATGAGGTGTGCCTCTATAGTTATCCCAGCATTTAAAAGCTGGAAGACACCAGAAAGGCCCGCACCGTCGTTGCTTCAAGATGTCCTCATTCTTGCAATTGGCTGTAAGAATGACTGGAGCGGTTAGTTCCAGGTACCGTACCGGTTAATCTCACCATTTGAGAACCAGCGGACACCCACAGGCACGTGCGACTTTGGGCAAGGAGTCCTATAAAACGAATTCTTGCTCATTTCAATCATTTTTTTAATTTTAAACATTTTTTAATTCTTAAAGATAAAATGATGCGAAAAAACAACACTCTCCTCCACCAGACAAAGCTATACATCCGCTTTCATGAGATCACACCCCTTACATTATCCGTGCAACATAAATCACTGTCTTGCTTTTAAAGCCCCTCGTTTCTTTGCCCTATTCTATCTCCTAATATCCGCAGCAGAAAATAACGCAAAATAAATTACTCAACACATTAATTTATAATGATAATTTATTATTTTGCCCTTAAACAAAAATCTCAACATAAAATTCTCTTATTTCACCCCTCTTACAATGAATCAATGAAAATCATTCTTTTGCACATCACAAATAAAAAACAATTGAAAAAAGGAGTACCTCTTATACATCCTCTCAAATGCAAGGATAAGCAAAATTGAAAACTGGGGATAGTAACACGACTGAAGCACCATCATCTTTAAAGATAATGATGCCCTTCTCCAACAAATACCATTATCTTTCTTATTTAAATCCTAAAAAAACATCCCTGCTTCCACATCCATTTTACAGCATCACTTAAGCAAAATATCATGAAGAATTCCCCGTATAATATAACTTGTATGATATAGATCAACTACATCTCACCCTCTTTATACTTATGAAATTAAAAACAAACGCCCCCATTCTATCTGCCAACTCCCAATATGGCAAAAACTCCTACATTGAAATGTTTCATAACACCTTCTCTAAAATGATTTTTGTCCACACGTTGCTTCCATTTGCAACGTACAAGTGAATGAGTTTTACGTGTTTCGTTCTCATCTAATCTGGAAGCAATAAAGTTCACAATATTTAACTCTTTTATTCAAATCAAAATAAATTATCATTATAAATTAATGTATTATATTAAATTCTGGAATCATAAATTCCTATTATCATTTTATTTTTCCCACCTAGCATCTGCTTTTTCATCTCCTCTTATTAATCACATCTTATTCATACGCTTTTCTCTTAAGCTATAAATCTCCCTCCCCTGCACTGTTGGTGAAGAGAGTTTCTATTTTAAAATGAAAAGTATTTAAAAACTCAATCCTATAAAATGTCAGGAGAGAAAACGATCTATAATGATTATTTATAAATCAAATAATTTAACATAAACAAAAAGACCGAATAATATCCGGTCTTATAAAATATTTTTTTACCAATATAAAAAACGCTTCTCTCTTAAATTTAAGAGAAAAATGCTAAAATTTACAGCGCTACACTGCGCTATCCTTACGTCCCTTGATGAGAATCAATTGCACGCAACTTCAACAATTGAAACTGCCTATGGCGCTCACGAAAGCGCTCTCTATCGGCTTCACTACGCGTGTTATAACAAGCATCACAGGAAACACCTTCCTCATAATGAGGCGATAATTTGCTTTCAGCATTGATAGGAGAACGACATGCGCGACATAATTCGCGTCCACATTCTTCAAGACCATGTTGAACAGAAACACGCTCATCAAAAACAAAACACTCACCCCACCATAAACTTTCCTCTTTTGGAATTTTTTCTAAATATTTTAGAATACCTCCTTTTAAATGGTACACCTGATCATAACCAAGCTCACGAACATAAGCTGTTGATTTTTCACACCGAATACCGCCTGTACAAAACATAGCAATTTTCTTTTTCTTCTTTAAATCAGCTTCGTGCTTGAGAACCCATTCAGGAAATTCGCGAAATGTTTTAATCTGCGGATCAATCGCTCCTTGAAAACTTCCAATCGCATATTCATAATCATTACGCGTATCGATCAAAATTGTCTCTTCATCTTGAATAAGAGCATTCCAATCTTCAGGATCCACATAAGTACCCACAACTTTTAGCGGATCAACCCCTTCAACCCCCATTGTCACAATCTCTTTTTTCAACCGCACTTTCATGCGATGAAAAGGCATTTTTGATGCCCATGAATATTTAATCTCTGGCGTTTGAAACGCTGGCTCAGCGGTAAGAAAATCCACCAACGCCTCAATCGCAGCACAAGAACCAGCAACCGTTCCATTAATTCCCTCTTGTGCTAAAAGCAGAGTGCCTTTGATATCCTTTGCTTGACATAATTCCTGCAAAGGTTTTTGTAATTGATGATAATGTTTCAAATCTGCAAAGCAATAAAGTGCAGCAACTTTAAAATTCTTTTCCATGTGTTTTGCCATAACGCGCGTTTCATTCAATTTCAAGATTTATTCATGTACTCTTTAACATATTGTGCTTAATCAAACGATACAAATAATATCATCTCCAAGAAGAAAAAATATCATGTGCCAAAAAAGAGAAAAGCTTTTATTATATCTCCAAGGACAAACTGTTATACCTGTTTTGCTCATTGACAATCTACAAAGTGCTGTACCCTTAACACGCGCTCTTGTCAAAGGTGGATTAAAAACAATTGAGATCACCTTGCGAACACCAAATGCCCTCAAAGCAATTCAGAAAATTACACAAGAAGTCCCTGAAGCAATTGTTGGAGCCGGCACAATTCTCAACACAACACATTACGAAAAAGCCGAACAAGCTGGAGCCAAGTTTATTGTAAGCCCCGGATTATCCAATGAATTAATCAATTGTGCAAAAAATAGTGAAATTCCCCTTCTTCCCGCTGCAATGACCCCAAGTGAACTCATGCAAGCATTAAACAAAGGCTATTCATATCTTAAATTTTTCCCAGCTGAAGCCGCTGGAGGTATTTCCTTCATCGAAGCTTTAGCATCTCCCTTCTCTGATATCCGGTTTTGCCCAACAGGCGGTATTACACAAAAAAGTGCAACACAATGGCTCCAACTGCCTAACGTCTTCTGCGTTGGTGGTTCTTGGATAGCGCCCCAACAACTTATTGCAATAAGTGATTGGGATTCGATTACTGCATTAGTATATACTGCATCACAACTTCCCTCTCCCTCGAAAAAAGCTCTTTCTACAATATAATGTAAAGTGCAAGAACATCAGCCCCTTCAACAAAATCAAAGCTTTCAAACATCCTTGCACAATCTTTTAACATTGCCATAGAACCACAAATCATCACCCGATCTTCAGCGAGATGAAATTTGGGGAGTGCTATTGTTTCAAAGCCGCTTGTTTCAAAAAAGCACCTACTCTCCATAACAGTCGTAGTACGCCCCATATGCTCAGAAAGCTCACGAGTGGTCATAAAATAAAATTTCAACTGTTGTGCATATGCTCCAATGAGAGGATCTTGTTGCAAAGAGGAAAAAAGATCTTTTGCATAAATTAACTCATTCTGCTCACGCATTATTTAAATAAGCACAACTTCTGAAAATTTTTCATAAGTGTCAGGATCACGAATAAGGCTTGCAAAAGGAGCCCCCCCCGTCCCAGTTGAAAGAAGCTAAAGCATCAACTTTCCCAATCATTACTCCACAAAAGCGCGCTCTACAACATAAGTAGCAGGAGCATTATTGGCCCCTTCAACAAGACCAAAACTTTCACACATCCTTGCACAATCTTTTAACATTGCCATGGAACCACAAATCATCACCCGATCTTCATCAGGATGAATTTTAGGAAGCCCTGTTGTTTCGAAAAAGCACCCGCTCTCCATAACAGTCGTAATACGCCCCATATGCTCAGAAGGTTCACGAGTAGTCATAGGATAAAATCTCAACTGTTGTGCATACTCTCCAATGAGTGGATCTTGTTGCAAAGAGGAAACAAGATCTTTTGCATAAACTAACTCACTCTGCTCACGCGTTGTTTGAATAAGGACAACTTCTGAAAATTTTTCATAAGTTTCAGGATCACGAATAAGGCTTGCAAAAGGAGCAACCCCCGTCCCAGTTGAAAGAAGATAAAGACGTTTTCCAGGAATAAGAGCATCAAGAACCAGTGTTCCTGTAGATTTTTTACGCATGAGAACTGTATCACCAATTTTAATTTTTTGGAGATGCTCGGTTAAAGGTCCCCCTGGAACTTTTATCGAAAAAAACTCAAGCTGTTCATCCCAAAAAGGACTTGCAATCGAATAAGCGCGATAAATCGGCTTTTCTGCATTTGGCAAACCGATCATAACAAACTCACCCGAACGAAAACGAAAACTATCCGGACGATTCAAACGGAATTTAAATAACCGATCTGTATAGTGACAAACCTCTTGGACAGTAAGGGCGAACACATTCTCAGGAATCGGAAAATCTGCAACGCTGCTGATGTTTGACGGAACATTGGTAGCAGACGTATTCATACTCTTCCCCATATCTTTATTGAACGTTAAATTTTGAATCCTTGACGTGATATAGTACTTGCATAACCATCTGCCAACAATTTTCTTAAAACAAAAATCTCAAGATTAACACTTTATTAAACGAATGAGGAAAATGCGGATACAAATCCCATTCAAAGAAAAACAAAAACTTTGAGTATTAAACAGTCATGGGGCTCTTTTCCCTTTAACACATAATGCATATTTTTCCATTGTAACGCTATAACACTCTCTCGCTTGAGAAAACTTATGACCCAAAAACCTTCAAATAAGAGAGATAAAA
Source organism: Bartonella sp. MU37NMGALS (assembly GCF_042194015.1). Taxonomy (NCBI): domain Bacteria; kingdom Pseudomonadati; phylum Pseudomonadota; class Alphaproteobacteria; order Hyphomicrobiales; family Bartonellaceae; genus Bartonella; species Bartonella sp. MU37NMGALS. The sequence continues at coordinate 4,785 of NZ_JBHIML010000021.1, read as the reverse complement.
TTTTTGTTGATTGAACGATAACCGCACGAATCTCCAACAAAATTTCCAGTATTACATCTATTGTTTTCCTTACGGACCTTTTTACATTGCTCTTTCCATAGATATCCATAAATAAATGAGTCTAACGCGCTCTATAAGCGATAAAATTGATTTCACTAAAAACCAATCAAACGATATCCAAATCAACGGGTTTTCTAAATCAACAGTTTTCAATGTATTAGAAAGTGTTTACACTCTGTTTTCCATTTAACAAAAATAACTTTAAATGCATGAGACGACATCCAAAATTGCACAGATGAATGATCTTCCCACTCTTGACAGAAAACTCGTAATGCATTGATTTAGAGTGGTTAATTTAATCATTTTACCTTCTCTAAATAAGCAGCCAATGCAATGTTTAATCCAAACAATCGCACCAGCAACAACAGCCTAATATTGCACTCTTCAAAATGATACAATACAATAAACTATGTTTTATTTTTTTATATGCCTCAACTAGGAAAAATAAGTAAAAAACAAAAGTCTATGTTTTACAAATTATTAGAAGATACCGTGTTGCTAATAACACAAATAAAACTAAAATATCTCTTATATCCAGAGTACCATTTTACATAAAAAACGACTTTAATGGTGTGTAATTCAGTATAAGCTCCTTATGATTTTGACCATGGAAAATAGTGTCTTTCCCTATATCGTAAAGAACCTCAATGAAATAACCAAAAAACTCCGTATTTCACGAACACAGATAAGCTTTTAAAATGAAAAAATCCGTTAATGATGAAATCAATACATCACTCTATGTAGCTGTAGCAACCATCGATGTCAGTGCCATTGTTTCCAATTATATCACTTTAGCCAAACGTGTAGCTCCAACACAATGTTCAGCAGTTGTAAAGGCAAATGCCTATGGATTAGGAGCTCACAAAATTGCTCCTGCCCTTTATCAAGCTGGTTGTCGCACTTTTTTTGTCGCCCAAATCATAGAAGCACTCCAATTAAAAAGCATTTTACCATCAAATGTCACGATTGCTCTTCTGAATGGACTTCCACACTTAGCAGAAGAATTTGTCGCACAATCTGGTATTGTTCCTGTTCTAAACTCTTGGAATGCCATTGAAAATTGGCAAAAAATTTGTCAAAAAAAAGATAAAAAATTTCCAGCAATTGTTCAAATCGATACCCATATGAACCGATTAGGACTGGATCAAAAAGAATTACAAAAACTCATCAAACACCCTACAATTTTCGAAAAAGCAGAAATAAAATATATTCTCAGTCACCTCGCGAATGGAGAAGACAAAACACATTCATCCAATTATACACAATTGGCTACTTTAAAAACCATCCTTGCGCAATTGCCTGCTTGCAAAGTTTCCTTTGCTAATTCTGGAGGTATCTTTCTAGGATCAGATTTTTATTTTGATCTTGTTCGTCCAGGCATTGCGCTTTACGGAGTTGATCCGCGAGGAAAACACCCATCACCTTTGAAACCTGTTTTAAAACTTGAAGCCCAAGTCATTCAAAACCGCGTTGTTGATGCAAGAGCACCTGTTGGTTATGGAGCAAGCTTTATAACCAACAGACCAAGCACTCTTGCAACCATTTCTATAGGCTATGCAGACGGTTGGCTCCGTGCTCTTTCGAATAAAGGAACAGTTTATTTCAAAGGGCACAAACTTCCCATGGTTGGGCGGATTTCTATGGATTCCATTATTGTAGATACGACCGATCTTGATCAAAAACCTCAAACAGGTGACTGGGTAGAACTCATTGGACCCCATCAAACACTTGAAAAAGTATCTATAGATGCCGGTACCCTTCCCAATGAAATTCTAACATCTCTTGGCTCCCGCTACAAATACATTTACATATAAAAACTCTTTAAAGAAATAAATTGATAAAAATCATCATCGTAGAAAATTGAGGGGCTTTTACGAAAGATTTTACAACAATCAATCACATAGAATGGTCATAGACACCGCACATTCACAGAAATCTCAAAATAGACAAGTGGATGGGCTGTTTTATGGAAGTAGCTTTCACCCAAAATACAAAAGCTTAGCCTTTTCTCCATAAATTGACAAAAAAGAATCTACTGCAAAGCTTTTAAAATTAATTGCCCAATGAAACCAAAATATTAACTCTCTATATATCAAAAAAACATCCAGTCTCGTAAGTTTCTCTTATTTTTAGCTTTTTTCATAGTGAAGCAATCAAAATCATTCGCTTGCATACCACAAGCTGGACTATGTGTAGATAAAAATGATTTAAGGAAGGAATAATACCTCTTATGAACCACCTCAAGTGCCAAGGGCTATACCCATTAGGCGCTGGCAAAGTATATGATAGTGCCAGCTTCCTCCTTCATAGAGCGTAAAGATAGTGGTGCTCAATGGATTTATCGTTGCACCATTACGGATGAAGGGTTAGACCATTTTAAAGCGGCTTATCCTAATGAAAAAATCACGAAAGATGATTTATTCTATTACGTTTATGGGATTTTCCATTCAAAAGATTATCGTACACGTTATGCACATAATTTATGCAAAGAATTGCCTCGTATTCCTTGTGTAAAGAGTGCCGATGATTTTTGGAAGTTTGTAACAGCAGGACGTGAATTGGGTCATTTGCATGTAAATTATGAAGATGTGGAACCTTATCCCGTGACCTTTAAAAAGGGTAATCCAAAAATTACAGAGATCTCTAATCCAGAAAAGTTTTATTATGTAACTGAAATGAAATTCGCAAAAGCAGGTAAAGAAAAAGATAAATCAACTGTTATTTACAATAGCAATATCACAATGACAGATATACCTAAGGAAGCTTATAGCTATATTGTAAATGGTAAATCCGCTCTTGAATGGGTTATGGGGCGTCAATGCGTAAAGACTGATAAAAAGAGTGGCATTATTAATGATGCCAATAGCTATGCTGTTGAAACCGTTGGCAACCCTGCTTATCCATTGGAGTTATTCCAAAGGGTTATTACTGTAAGTTTGGAAACAATGAAAATTGTTAAGAACTTACCAAAATTAGAAATTAGAGAAACCGAATAACTTATAAAGCATGCTCAGATGATAGGCATGTTGACCTCACAAGGGGTATAGAGCTTATAATCATATCTATACCTCTTTTGTTAAGTTGCTTACATATAATCCTAAAAGGATAGTCTATATGCGTTATTCTAAAAAGAAGAAACTTGCAATTTTAGATACTCTTATTTGGATTGCCTTTAAAAGATTATATCGTAATCTAAAATGATAGCTTTGTTTAAAGAGGGTTATATATATATATTCATTTTCTTATATTACTTATAGGTTTTGAATGTTTCTACCCCCCCCAAAACCCCTACAAAACATATAGCATTAGTTGAATTTACAGGTTGTATTTTGATATAAGTTGTTTTTTTTTGAAACTTGATAAAAGTTAACATATTGAAATATAATAAACTTTTATTTTTTATTGAAAAATATGTAAAGGGGGCGGCGTAAAAAGCACCTCCAAAACCCCCAAAAACCCCTAAACCTCCAAAACTCATAACCATAATGGTCTTGATAACATTTCTTATGAGTTACAAACTATCTTTTGAAAGGCTTTAAAGATTACATACTCTCATAAGACATGTTTTAATCATTCACTAAATGATCACTTTTGTCGCTTCAATGTACTGACATAAATTGACAAATATATATTTACAGTTGTATTTATTTGTTATGGCAGTTTTAATAAGTTGTATTTTGAAAAATTCATAAAACTTAACTTATTGAAATATAATGATTTTAATTTTCTCTCATTTAAAAAAAATGATATAGGTTCTAAAAAGAACTGACAAAAATGACAAAAGTTTATTAAAAGGGATTTTGCTCATCTCTATAATGATCAGTTTCTATTGAGATGTTTTCATAAGTGTTTTCATAACGGTCTATAAATCACAATTATCATATATCCTATTTATCATTTCTCTTATGAACATGAAAAATGATGCCATGGCTATAAAGAACATAACAGCTATAGAGAAAGCAAAAATGCAAATGAAAGCATTTGTTATAAGAGCGCGGTGCTATTAAGGTCGTTTAAATTAAAGCCCCTTATAAACAAAATTCACAAAAAATTTAAAATTCATTTAGTAACAAAATTGATAGGTTATAAAGTTTAAAATACGCATTATGAGAGCTTTTCTAAATATTATAAATGTATAGATTCAGAAAATAACGCAATCGTTTAATAAAACCTATAATATAGCTTTAAAAGCACATAAATATAAAAGAAGCAATTAATAAGCATAAGATATTATCAATACATAACGTATTTAAAAAATAAGAAAAAATATCAAAAAAAATTATAAATTAATTGACAATAAATACGTATTTTGTTACACAAATAATCAAGTGATTAACAAACACTAAACATGTAGCGGATAGATTACGATACAATCTTTCCAAAGCTTTTAAAAACTGGCTATCTTTTATGCTTTAATTAGCATATATGATGATTTTGTCGGGTGTGCTTACACCATACAATACCCTTATGGGAAAAGTGTAAGCAACGGACTACATGCCGTGTTTGTTAACGCCCGACGCCCTTAAAGGGTTGTCAATAACAAACATATAAACATGTAGGTTTTAATTATGAAAAATATCTCAAACAACACCCCCGTTATCTCTAATATTGCAAATGAAACCGCGTCTGTTAATCAACAAGAGCCTGAAAAAAAATACGAATTTATTGATGATTGTGAATATATCGATGGTCATTTCTTAACTCGAATTAGAGCCTTAAGAGATT
>NZ_JBHIML010000020.1:0-16171 GCF_042194015.1 Bartonella sp. MU37NMGALS | reverse complement strand
TGCCAATTATGTTCCAAAAGTGAATAGATATGCGCCAAAAAGGACAGAAAACATCGAACACAAGACGGTGATCATTACTTAAAATTCTGGAGTATTTATTTTATTATTTCATTTTTTTGTAAAAACAGCGCGTCTTCTAAAATTTTAGTTTTTATATTGTACTTATAATTAAAAGAATGCTTCAATTATTCAAAATAAATATCAAAAGTATTCAATTCAAAAAGCTATGAGAGATAAAAGAGAAGGAAGAAACATTAGTGTTCTAAGCTGTTTTTCCTTCTCTTATTATTCTATATCAAAACAATGCTAGAAAAACTTTCTAAGTTCTTTGAGTAAAAACTCCCAAAACCAGAGAGGAAAGTTGAAAAGTTTTGAGACAATGTCCAAAAGTTTCGAGATTCTCTCCAAAGTTTGTTTTTTAGTTTCGCCCGCAGTTTTTTTATACGATGTAAGAGCACTTTGATTTGAGAGATAAATTTGGTTTGATGGACCATCTTGTACTAAGAAAGTGCATTTTGTAAAGGTCATGTGTTCCACCTTTATGACGTAGGGATTATGAACTGTAATCGGTTCATAGGTGCTACAGGTTTTCACTTTTGCATTTGCAGTTGTCATGGATTCTGTTTCAAATGTATGTGTGTAAAGGTTACTTGTGTGTTTTTCGGGTTTACTGTCGATTAAAATACATTCATCCATTACGCTTTTTATGGGTGCATTTACTTTGTTTATAAAGTTTTTGAGATGTTTAGAAAATTGAGTTTCTAAGGATAGGATTTTTAGGGATGGGATTTTTATGATTGTATTCATTTTATCAAGTTTTTTTAATACTTTTTTTATTAAAGGCCCGTAAATGTCTTTAATGTTTAAAAAATCACGAATATCAAGTTTACTGATGGCATTATAGGACCACCCTGAAAGACATGCGATCATTTCAATTGATTGCTCGTCGCCTTCTTTGCTCTGTATTGCTTTTAAGTCTTTAAATTTCGGGCGGCGTAAGGTGATTTCTGTGTATGTCTTTCCTTCCACTTTAATAGGTACAAGTAATTGGTACGTGGCTAGTTCTGTCATATTCATTGATAGGCCCCTTGCTTTCTAAATTAGATGCAGAATGATTCGTCAAATTTTCATTATATCATGTTTGTCAATAGCTTAGGTAATAAACTTTGTGCTGGTTATGTAGAATGAAATTCTAACAAAATGGACAAGATGAATTTAGATTTTAGAGCGAGATAGAAGCGCAATTTGCTTTATGATATTAGTGGGCTATTAAGTTTGTTTGCTCAATTATTTGTGTTGATAAAAACTTCTCCATGAGCCATTGTTATATGCTGTATTGTTACAATAATATTTGTGTGGGGAGTTTTAAGGAGAGGGAGTTTGTGGCTTCTTTTTTCTTTGAGCGTTGTAAACCACTTCTGATAAAAGATGTTGTCGGAAAAGTGATGTTGTTATCATGGAGAGGGATAGAGTTTGGGAGCGTTTTTGTTGATGATATCAATGAAAAAAAGCTGATGAAGATAGGGCAACATGAATACAACAAAATGCGCTATTTCGGATTGGGAAATATATCTCTGAAGGAGAGTTTTGATCTTTTAGCTTCTTTTGCGTATAGTTTTAAAATTGCGATTTGCTATGCTTTAAAATTAATTATAAAGTGAAGCACTAAGTGTTTATTTACGTGTTGCGTGTGCGTGCGGATCAGACATTGGATTTATGCATCAACAAGATGAATTATTCTCGAATAAAGTAAAAGAATAAAGAAAATTTATTATTTTATTTCCTGTGGATAAAGTTAAAATAGATTTATATTTATAAATATAAATTATTATTTTTCTATAAACGTAAAATTTAAATATTTTTAAATTTAAGAAATGTGACTTTCCTGATGAAACATAAATATACATTACCATTCATTATACTTATCGTATGTTTATCAACAGGAGGTTTGATTTCGACCGATATTTTTTTACCAGCACTGGGCGATATGCGTCAATATTATCAAGTGACACAATCTCAAATTCAAAGTGCAGTGGCGGTTTTTTTGTTGGCATTGGCACTTGGACAGCTCATTTATGGGCCGCTGAGTGATAATTTTGGGCGTAAAAAAACACTTCTATTGGGCTTATTCTTGTGGTTATTTACGACACTTGGTGTGATTTATACGGTTCATATTCACGCTTTTCTTGTGTTACGTTTTTTGCAAGGTCTTGGTGCTTGTGCGGGACTTGTCTTAAGTCGTGCAATTATCAATGATTTGTTGGATAAAAAAGCGGCTGGAAAACTTTATTTGATTGTTTTCCCTTTTATTGGAATGTCACCAGCACTTGCACCTTTCATTGGTGGACTTTTGATACAAGCTTTTCATTGGCAGGCAACTTTTATCTTTTTAAGCTTTTTTATATTTTTGACCATTTTGCTGTGTTGTTTTGTGCTAACCGAAACTCTACCTCCTCAGAAGCGGCAGCATTTTTCTCCGGTAGGATTTATGAAGGCATATTTAGGTGTTCTCAGAAATAAACAATTTATTTTTTATGCACTTATTCCGTGTTTTTCTTACGCTGCCTATTTTGCTTATATTGTGGAGTCGCCTTTTTTACTCACGACTTTGGGGTTATCGCCGATACACATTAGTTATAGCTATATTGGTGTTTCGTTTCCCTATATTTTGGGAAATCTTTTGGCGCGATGGTTTTTTGAGCGCGAGTCTATGGAAAAGACTGTGGGGAGAGGGTACATTATTTTTGTGATAGGTGGTGTGCTGTTTGCTTTGCAAATGTATCTAAGCCCATGGCCCCTTGTGACAAGTTTTATGGCTATTGCTGTTCTTACTTTTGGCAATGGTTTTTTATTGCCGTTAGGAACAGCGTTGGCTATTTCATCGCATCCGAAAGCTGCGGGAGCGGCTTCTGGTGTTATGGGATCTTTGCAATTAGGAAGTGCGGCACTCAGTGCAGCGGTTATCGGAAAGATATCTGGTCATAGCCCACGGGCTATGGCAACTTTGTTAGCTGTGTGTTGTATGATTGGTTTTATCATTTATATTCAAAAAGCGCGTCATTTTATGACTTCAGAAATGAACTGAGTAAAATGATAAAAAGAAAGCATTATGCGGAAATGTTTTTGATGTTGTTCACGAATGGGGTACCTGTACATTAGATGAATTTTTTTATTAAGTTGTTGGATTGAGTGGGTTTAAAATTTGTTACAAGCTTAGTTTGAGTTTAATAAATCGATTATGATGGGGGGAGAGTATGAGCCTAGAGTTTCAACATATTTTCATTATATTGGATGGGAAAAGTTTTGGCTCTAATGCATGTTTTAAATAAGGGGAGGAATTGATCAATGAGCCTTCCTATTATTATTCTTTCTCCTGTAATGCCAATTTGGGATGGTGGTGTTTTTTGTTCTCCATTGACAAAGTTATGCTTATCAAAAGGATACCCAGTCACTCTGTTGGATACGCTTTCTCTTTTTCCTAAGGGTTCTCATGTGCTCAATCATGCTGCTGTAGACATTTTATCTTTTATGGCAGAAAAACTTAAAAGCTATTTTAAAGAGCCCGCAGTGCTTGTGGGATTTTCTATGGCTGGAATGTTGGTACAAATATTGGCAGCACGGCTTCCCAATGTTCAAGCTGTGCTTGCTGTGAATGCACCTGGCTATCCAGATAAGGTTTTGCAACGGCGCCTTGGAGATATTCTTGCCTCCTTAGAAAATAATGATTTGTCGGGGGCTTTGGAAATACTCAATGGTTTTATGCATCCTTCTGGCATTATGAAAAAAAGAGTTTTATTGGAGATTCCCGATAAACAAAAAAGCGTGGCAATTGAACGCATGAGAAGAGGGTTTAAACTCTTATTAGAAATAGATGCTAGAGATGAAATAGTTAAGTATAAGGGGAAGTTTTTAGCTTTAGTGGGAGAAAAGTCACAACTTGCAACGGTAGATAATCAGACGAAAAGTCATTTTTTCAATCATGAATATAAGATTATTTCTGGTGCTGGTACGCGTTTGTGGGAGGATAATCCTACTATGACAGATGCAGTCATTGATGAGTGGATTGATGAGTTATGAAAAAGAAAGTTCTTGTATTACCTGGTGATGGGATAGGACCAGAAGTTTGTGATGCTGCGTTGAGGGTCTTAGAGCAATTCCAATTGCCGATTGAGTTTACTTATGGTGATATTGGTTTTGAATGTTGGAAACAAGAAGGAGATCCTGTCCCTCAAGCAACTTGGCAAAAAATTATTCAGAGTGATGCCATTTTACTTGGAGCTGTGACCAGTAAGGGAAAAGAAGCGGCTTTAAAAGAACTGGAACCGCATTTAAAAGAGCAAAAACTTGCCTATGTGTCACCGGTTATTCAGCTTCGCCAAAAATTAGGGTTGTTTGCAAATATACGCCCTGTCAGATACATCTTTGGTCCGAGAAAACCTTTTCATTTTTGTGTTATCAGAGACAATAGTGAAGGCCTTTATGCTGGATTGGATTTTCGGGGTATTTCTCCTGAAACAGCCGTTTGGCTAAAACATCCCAATTTAACAAAATATGGGCTTGAGGAAGCTGCGTGGACAGTCCGTTTGCAGACACGCTTTGGTTTAGAGCGGTTATTTGAATATGCTTTTTTTTATGCGAGGAAATATGGCTTTAAGCGCGTTACTTTTGCTGATAAGCCCAATGTTATGCGAGAAAGTGGACAATTTGCTCAGGAAATTTTTGAGAAGATTGCGCAAAACTATCCGGAAATTGAAGCAGATATTCACAATGTTGATGCGGTTGCTTTGTGGATAGCAACAAAGCCAGAGCAATTTGGGGTGATTGTTGCTGAAAACATGTTTGGCGATATTCTCTCTGATCTTGCCGCTGGAGTCATGGGAGGATTAGGGCTTGCTCCTCATGTGAATGTGGGGAGCGAGATTGCTTGTTTTGAACCTGTTCATGGCAGTGCACCACGTATTGCTGGACAGAATAAAGCAAATCCTTCTGCGATGCTTTATACCACGGCTTTACTTTTAGAGCATTTAGGTTTTAAAGATGCAGCAAAACAACTATCTGAGAGTGTTGATCAGGTTATTCGTGCTGGAAAAACTGTTACCTATGATCTTGGAGGTGTAGCCTCTACCCGTCAAATGGCTGAAGCTGTTCGCAATGTTCTTGTGAATCCTGTCTCTATTTGTCATGCGGCAATTATTACGATTGGTGATGAACTCCTTTCAGGACAATATTTGAATACGAATTTGCAGGATTTGAGTCAGAGCTTGAATAAAAGAAATATTCAAGTCACGCGTCATTTTGTTTGTGCTGATCAATTACAGCAAATCAGTGAGACTGTTGTTTCTTGCCTTGGACAAGAAGATCTTATCATTATCAGTGGGGGATTGGGACCAACATCAGATGACATAACACGTGATGCGGTTTCTCAAGCTGTAAAGCAGCCTTTGGTACATCATGAAGATGTTTGGCAAACAATAAAAGGTCAATTACAACGATTAGGGATTTTGGTGGATAAGAGTAATGCGCGTCAAGCATTGTTTCCTGAGACAGCAACCGTGCTTGATAATCCTACGGGTACAGCACCAGGCTTTTATCTTTCTTGTGATGGAAGTACGCTTGTTGTTTTGCCTGGTCCGCCATCACAGGCTCTTGCGCTTTTAGAGAATTATTTAGAACACAACGAGAAGAAATATTCTTTTGTATCGCGTGCGGGGTATGCATGGACTTTGATTGGAATTGATGAAAGTACCATTGCGCAGTGGGTTGATTGTCATCTTGAAAATGAGCCATTTGAACGGCATTTTTTATGGAAAAGCCCCTATGTTCTTGTGCAGCTTGTTGGTCAGTCATCGGCACCTTTGGCACAGCATTTAATCGAACAATTTGAAGATCATTTTCACTCCTATTTGGTTGGTGCAGAAGTTACTACTGCTTGTAAACAATTGAAAAAGCATACAGAGGTTCATTGGTCTTCCAATGATCCATATCTTTTAAAATATTTTCAGCCCATAGAAAAAAGTACAAAAAATATTCCACTGCTTGAGGTTGAAGTGAGCCTAGAACCTTCTATCGAGACATTAGAAAATCAAGAAGAAAGCCTTGGACATGCCACGATGACTATACGGATGAAAGGTTATGGTGATGATCGTGTAACTTTTCCCTATACGCGACCACTTTTAGGTGCCGTCTTACAAGAATATGCAGCTTGGTTGGTTTTAAAAAGAGTTTTGCAAACTGAGAAAAGCAAATGAACCTCTATGGGGACGTAAAAATATTGCTCAAATTATTGAACGTTCTATTATAAGAAGTATTTTGATCCTTTTCTTAAGTGATTTTTATCTATAGGTTAATCTTTCTTTTGATGTGTAATTAAATCACTTTGATTAATTCAAGATTAAGAAAAACTTTACGATATTAGGCTTGCTACATTCAATATTTATAATGATTAATTATTATTATAAATCAATTCGTTATCTTTCATAGAGCTGATGACAAGGAATCCAGAGACGTCATGTGCCTCAAGCGTTGTAAATAATTGAGATTCTTTGTAAATCAAAAAGCGATGGTGTGAAAAGACAAGAAGTTGTGTCATTTACAGGAAAGCTTTGCAAATTTTATTGAAAAATATGTCCAGTTTATTGCGAATATGTGCCATTCAGTTATCTGATAATAAATTGCTGTAAAGAGCTTATAAAAATTTTTCCTTTAAGTTTTTGTGTGATTGCACGATCGTTGGGTGTTCGCTTCCGAGGGGCGATATTTTTCAATGTGATAACAGGAAGAATTATTTTTCTGTAAGACGTGAAAATTCAAGGAGTGATTATTTTATGCTTTTGTTTTCTTTTCGATTGGTAATTTTTAGGAATTTGTTTGAGGAAAATATTTAATGCGGTGCGTTTGTGAATGTGGTTAAAAACATTTTACGCGTGTGTGGGGGAGAAATAAAATGTGTCTTAATTGTTGATAAGAGTGTCAATGTTTTTGATGAACAAATTTTAGGCGTAATTCTTAGTATCTAGATAGGAAGTTCATTGCATTTTTAACAGTTCGTGTCCTATCTGTTGTGATGCGCAGTGGTCTTTTTTAGCAAAAAAGAAAGGGCTTTTATGTATCAGATTGATTACAACAGTTATCGTTCTGTCAAGAGTTTTAATCGTCGCGTTCGTTTTCTCGTTATGCATTATACGGCTCTTGATTTTAAATCCTCGATTATGGCGCTTACAGGAGAAAAGGTTAGTGCACACTATCTTGTTCCTGATCCTTCAGAGCAGACATATCGTGAAGCAGGCTTTAAGGACATGCGTATTTTTAATCTGGTTGATGAAAATGAGCGTGCATGGCATGCGGGTGTGAGTTCATGGGCTGGGCATAGTCATCTCAATGATGCATCTATCGGGATTGAAATCGTTAATTTAGCGACGGGTCATTCTGAGTCTCCAGAAGAGACAGTTGATTTTATGGCTTATCATGATGAGGGTGGTATATTTCCTCCTTATAATCCAATACAAATTGATGCCGTTAAGGAACTTGCCTTGAATATTCTTCAACGGTATCCCGATATTATGCCAACTGATGTTGTGGGACACAGTGATATTGCTATTGGAAGAAAAAGTGATCCAGGAGCAGCTTTCCCATGGAGAGAACTTTATAGGGCAGGTATAGGAGCATGGTATGATGATGAACTAAAAAGTCATTATCAAGAGCAATTTTCTAAGAACTTGCCGCCCAAAGAAGATATTTTGGCGAAGCTAAAATGTTATGGATATGACATTTCTGCTGCGTGTACCCAAACAGGATACAAAGATTTGATCCGAGCATTCCAACTTCATTTTCGTCAAGAAAATTATGATGGGATTCTAGATGTTGAAACAGCAGCAATTCTTTATGCATTGGTTGATAAATATTTTCCGTGAATTCAACGTGTTTTAATTGAAAATATGGTTATGATGACGTGTAAGCCTTTTTCTTATCAAGAGAGGCTTCTTTTTTCCAATGCGCTTTATGTAAAAAGGGCATTAATCGTGTAAAAAATCTCATGTACGGTATAAGGCGTTTTATGGAAACATAAAGCTATAGAATGCTTTATGATTTGCAGAGATTAAATTTACTGTTTCTTTGTCTTATATTTTGCTTTCTTTAAAAACGAGTAAAGTCAAGATGTTGCGTATATGATGGCATGCTCCTGACGCAAGATAAAACGCTTCAATCAAAATGGGCTTGTATTATATATTTACATGCTTGTTTTAAAGAAATGTCTTTTAGCGTGTATCACAACACATATTTTACAGCGACGTTCATAAAGAATATAATCTAAAATCCTCTATGAAGTGTATCCTCATTTTTATGCTTAACAAAAGTGCCGAACACCATTGTACACTTTGCCAGATCTCAATATTACTACAGCCCTTGGAACTTAAAACGATTCATAAAAGGGTTTTCTTTACTCGTTTTTATTCACATGGCTCTCTCCATTTGTCGTCTACAAGTGAATGATTTTGGTTGATTGAAACATGGAACAGGACTGGTATGAGAGAATCTTACACTATTCTGAACCCTCATTCAGCATGTAAAACAACAAATTATCATTATAATTAATGTGATGTAGATTCAAGAAAAGGTGGGTCGTTTACAGATTGCTCCTGATAGGAGTCTCTCTTCTTTAGAAGAAGAAGAAGAGGGAACCTCATTTTTTGAAGATATATCTATTTTCTCTTTTATTGCTTTGGAGGATATTTTCATCGTTTTGACAACATGTTTCTTGATGATTAAGTTTTTTAATGCGAGGCAGTGTTGTAAAATATTGTGTTGTAGAGTGTTAATAGAAGACACATTCATGTAAATCAAAAACACAATGATGTCTTGTTTTTTTCAATATTTTATTTGTTCAGTACAGAACTTACCTGAGAAGTTCATGACCTAAATTAACAAAGGTTAGGTATAAATTACCAACAAAAATCAATTTGGTAATAAAGAAAAGGTATTTGTTCACCTGGGTACGCAAGAGATTGTTTGAATTGATGTGTAAGAACCCACGTATGCAGTGTTCTTATCAAGCACATCAGGTGAATTTTCTGAGAATGTTTTGGTGAAAGCCAGTAATTTTTGTCAAAAAGACAAGAAAATAACGATCAAGAAAGATGTTCATGATGTTTAATTTCAAAAATAAAACCTAGCAACATAAGTTGCTAGGTTTCAAAGGTTGTAGCTTAAATAGGATTAGAATGAACGCTGTAAACGGATCATACCTTGAAAAGCACTTTTTTTATTGAATAGATGTTTTTCATTATTATTCTGATCCTTCACAATGCGGTCATCATTCCAGGAAACATAGGTTAATTCAGGCGTAATTACAAATCCTGGAACCAACGTGTATGCAATATTTACAGAAGTTGCAAAGGTTTTTATAGCACTATAAGAAACTTGTGCATTCAAATTTGCCTTCGGAGTGAGTTTGTAAGTGGCACCTGCCCAAGCAGCCCATTTACCGCCCCAGTTTGCATAGATCGTTGTGCTTTTTCGTGATAACTCATCATTTTCATTTACTGTGTAGTAATCAAGGCCGTTTTTATAACCAGCCATTACCCATAGATTGAAACGATCATTGATATTGAAATCTGCACGTACTTTTCCAGCCCACTTTTTGTAGTAAGTATCATATGCTGCAACCGCTGAAAAACCACCCCATTTTTGCATAAACTTGATACCCAAAACTACATTGGGTGTGTAATTTTTAATTGCTTTACTTGGAAGAATATCCTTCGTGATAGGAACAAGCTTATCATCTTTATCAATATAGTATCCGCTTATTCCAGGAAGAACATCTGAATTATTGCCTAGTTCAGCTCCGATAATAGCAGAAAAGCCGGAGTCACCATTAAAGGTGTAGGAAATAAAATTGGTGCGTGTTGTGCCGGCAGGTGCTATGCTGTCATCATTGAGAACATTTCCATAATCACCAGTCCAGCTGTTGAAAATTGTGTCATCAAGACCTACGCGAAAACCACCCAGTTCAATGTAAGCGGCTGAAAGCCTTGCACCAGCTTTATCACCACCATCACCCCAACTTGAGAAAATTCTTGCATATGAACGAAGTGTTCCCATTTCTGTTTCAGAAGCGGCTTGAAAAACAAGGGTGAGCCGTGATGATGCGCCATAGGTTTTTCTTTTGTTTCTCAGTTCAGTTTCGTTTGTTGCATCGATATTATCACCGCCTATAAAATCAGTACGAACATTTCCTGATAAACGCATGCAGGTTTCTGTTCCAGGGATATAAAAATATCCTTTTCCGTAGGCATCACAAACGCGAATATATTCTACAGGTTCGGGTTCGGGGATAACTGTTGAAGCAGCATGTGCTCCAGAAATTGTTAAAAAAGCTGCTGTAGAGCTTAAAAAGAGGGATTTAATATTCATATAGGATCTCCGAGGTCCGTTAATTTTCTTCTAAATTCTAAAGGGTATCATTTACCTAACGCATTAAGGACAAAGACATAAGTAAAATACGCGGCACTTGTTATCTTAGCTATACTAATCTTTTTAGATATTCAAATATGAAATTACCTTTTTGTAATGTATACATGTACTATTCGAGATAATGTGGTAAAAAAGACACAATTTTTGTTTTGTTAACTTTTTATCCCTATGGGCTCAATAGGAGAAAAATTTCAGATATTTGGGAAAAAAATCGAAAATGTCTTGAACTTTCTGTTGATACCATTTATGCCTCTCTGTTGGAGAGGTGGCCGAGTGGTCGAAGGCGCTCCCCTGCTAAGGGAGTAGGGCTCAAAAGGCTCTCGAGAGTTCGAATCTCTTCCTCTCCGCCATCTATTGTTATAAAAGCAGTTGATTGTGTATAGGAATTTTTTTCAGTGATTTGTGCTCATTTGCTTTTCTGCTAATCTCAATTTTGTGAAGTTTTTTGATTGCTTTTCTTGCTAGACGTTTTCTATCAGCTACTCTGCTATAGAGTGGTGCTATTTTATCTTCCTTCCATCTCAATTTATGTGCGAAATTGTAATACCTGTATTAGCAGCGCGTGTGGTTGCTCATTTTCTTAATTCCTGTGTTGATTTTTAATTTTATGTTTCATGAAACAAGTTACAAAAATTTCTTTTCTAATGGTGTAAACTAAAGCAAAACCAATGGGGGATATTTTAAGCGCAATATGTTTCATGTAAATCGCTATGCCAATTTATATTAAAGTAAATATGATCAGTTGTGGAAAAAAATATCCTGAGAAAAATAGGTTTGGTTCAAAATTTCTCATGCTTTTGTTGATAAAGGAAAGCGAAGCTCTGTTATAGCATCACATTGACGTTGCATATTTTTTAGCTAAGGATTGCTTATTTATTTTTATGGATATAGGGAGCAGCACGCACGTTTGTAAGAATAAGCGGCCGTAAAGCTAGATGTTACGGATTTTGTTCTACAAAGTGTTTTTGACTTCCCTATATCGTTCCAATCGTTTGGTGGCACATTTATTTTATGACGTTGTTTTGCTAAGCTTTTGCTTTTGTGTGTCAATCAACACCTACTCCTTATACAACAGCATATTTGAGATCAATATTTAAGATGGTTTACTGCTTTATCGGTTATGTCAGCGTTTATATGCCAAATAGGGGAGAAAATATTGTATATATTTGCTAGCGAGTCATTTCTAAAAACGGAAGGATCTTTTTAATTTTTAAAAAATATAAAAGCAAAAAAGGTGGAAGTTATCTCTCATTTTTATCATCATCTTATTAATTCAGTTTTATAATTTTCATAAATCTCTATGGTCGTGTCTTTTAAATAATGAAGATTATGTGTCTTACGCTTTTGTTTATCCCGTTGGGATTATGCCTCTCATATAAAAAGAATGTTCTAAACACAAATATACTTGTGTTGCCAATTTATGCACTTGTGTTAAAGAGATATCTTTCAATGTGTATAAGCCCATTTTGCGACGGCACCTCTTAAATGGTATAAAACGTAAAAGTTTCTGTGAGGCATATAAAGTCTTATAGTGCCACACCATTTGTATACTTATGAAGATGCAAAGAGGCATATTATACTCCTGCTTCCATTTTGTGATAGATTTTAACTATGAGAGTTCATAAAAGGCATTTTTTCTTTTCTAAATTGTTTTTATTTATACGGCTTTCTCCACTTAATGATGTGCAAGCAAATGATTTTGATTGTTTCAACCATAAAAACAGATTTGAAAAGAAAGAATCTTACAATATTCGAGTTTGCTATATTATCATTATAAATCAACATATTGCTTTATATTTTCATTGTATGTTGAACGTTGGATGTGGCAATGCTCTCAAAAAAATATTGATCTCTTTTAGAAGAAAACGTTGTGGGTGAAATGTTATGGTTTTTCTCTCATAGAGACTTTTGAGAGTGTTTCATCCATTTCATGACAACCAAACCACACATGAAAAAAGTAATGGTCGGTAATATTAGATAGTAAGATGGAGAAACTTTTGCAGGAAGAAAAGAAATAATACTTAATACTGTAATTGAAAATATTCTTCCGCTGAAAGAGACAGCACCAACAATACCAGAAATATGTTGCGTTTGTTTTTGGTTAAGTTCTGAGAAAAATAAGCTTTTTGCACCGATCGGTACAGTGCAAATAAATCCATGGATTAAAGAGAAGGCGATGACTGATGCAGCAGTTTGATGGCTATGAACTAAAAAATAGAGCGCTATGCACATCAGCGCAGAAAAGAAGGAAAAATATTTTATAGAATTCTTATATTTTTTATCAAGAACATGATACTTAGACATCAGTAAATTTGAAAAATATTGTGCTGAAAAGGCTCCAATATGGCAGCACATCAAGACGAGCATTTGCGAACCGTTGAGGTGATGAATTTTTCCTCCTGAAAGTATTATCGGTTGCCAGAAATGATAAATAATCTGAATACCAGCGCTAAAAAGGCACATGAGGAAAATAAACCATGCTCCTCCTACTGTATTTTGAAATATCCAGAGCGTTTCCTTGGCATTGTGCAAGATTGTTTTTGTTTTGGATGTTTCAATTGTCGTTTTCTTTTCTTCCGGAACAATAAGGAATATCAAAAAAATAAATCCCATCATGAGGCATGAGATGATATATCCCATAAAATATTGTCCAGAGTAATAGATCGTTCCAATTCCTACAATCCCACTGAGAATACTTCCGAAAGAGTTAACTTGGTGGTAGAGATGAGCATAATGCGAAAAGTGATCCTGTTTATCGCCTAGAGAATGGTAAATCCATCCGTCAATGGCGCTGACAATGATGCAAATGCCCGCTGCATAGAGAATTTGCGCAATAATAAGTGCTGTCATATTAGGAGCTTGAAGGCATAGAAGATAAAATACTCCTGTCATAAAGACCCCAGCCATAACGGAATATTTACGCCGATATCTGTCAGATAAAACAGCGCAGGGAAAATCAAGCAGCAGAATGGTGGTGGAAAAGACAACCTGAAGCAGAGCTAATTGCGCCAGACTAACTCCCATGGACATTAAAAAAATAGCATGGTAAACACCAATGAGCATGCGGACAGCATTATAGGATCCATAGTTGAGAGCGAGGGTGCGTGGTCTGTTCATTGTGTTGTTCCACAAACCTTACAGTGAGGATTTTTCTTTAGAGAACGCTCTTCTGTGAAAAGTTGGCTGCTCCATATCCCCACACGGTGATCAGTGGAAAGAAGGCTTCCATAACCACCCAAAAATTAAGAGCATCATTAGCACACATGGCAGCTGAAAGTGCATTAACAGGGGGAAATGTAGCAACTTTGAAGTTATTATTAATCATAACACAAGCTTCATAAATAAGATGATCACTTTTTGCCGGAAGATTACCTATAGACGAGCTACATGCGTAACAACCAGTTTTCTTAAGTATGTAAAATGGACCAAAGACAGCTATATCATTAACATAACCGGAATTTATATAGGCTTGTTTGTTTTTTACACACCATTCATTGATCCATAGGCCTAGCTGAGCAGGTGAATCAGCAGAAATGATCCATAAATCAGCTTTGGGTAATTTGTTGATATTCTCTTTTTCAGTAATCAACATTTGTAATTCATGAACTTTAATTTGGCTGTTTCTCCGCATCAGCTCACGTTTAAGAACTGTTGTTTTCGGAAGACTGATATCTTCTTCAGTAAAAAGAATTTGTCTGGTAAGGTTGGTTATCTCGATCACATCATTGTCAACAAGAGTCAATTTTCCAACGCCAGAGGATGCAAGCATTGCTGATACATGATTACCAATCCCACCACCCCCTAAAATGACAACACTTTTTTGCAAAAGAATATGCTGAACGGAGGTTGGATGCATACCATAGCTTTGATAATGGAGATGACTTCTGGAATATCGATTATTGAGGATATTGTCTGATGTTTCAGCTTTGACAAGAAAATGGTTAGAAACAAGAAAATCAAACGCACGGTCAAAATTTTCTTTTAACATGATTAATGATAGTGAATTGTAAACTTCATCTACTGTCTTTTTTTTGATCCATTGTGCTGCAATAAGCACTAAGTTCTCCCAAAAATTTTTATCATTGATAATAAACTGCTTTGAACCTGCACCAAAAATAGCATCCTCTTCACGAACAACAACACGTGTGTATTTTCCTAAAATATATTGTTGTTTCATTTCTCCTCCCCACTTGTAGAGCAAACCAACTTTTCCCTGAAAAATAACTTCAGGTAAATTTCTTTAGTCATTAATTACATTCTGTATGATTCATGATGTCCTCCCCGTTATTGATGCTTTCATTATTCACCACATTACATGGGAGGAGGGCCCTATATAAAAATGTAAATACATTTTTATGATGTAAAGTAAATATTCCTACATCAAATATTGATGAATGTACATTGAGAAAATAACGCATCTCATCAGTTTAAAACTCTATGATCTCTATTAACTTAAATTTAATAGCATAAAATATAATATAAAAAATGAATAAATTTTAATTTATCTAAAAAACACAAACTTTTTTATTGCTGCTACTGATAAAACAAACAAATCTATATTATAAAGTAGTTGATAACTACATTGATTGTGGTTATCCGTTTTGTATACGCATCATTTCATAAATGTTAATAGATTTATTAATCAAAATATTATTTTTGAAGTAATTGTAATATACTATTAAAATATTTTAAATTTACCTATAAATTGATTAAATTTCTCCTATAGAGATATAAAGATAGAAAGAAAAATCTATGACTATTTTATTGAATAAATTATTTTTTATAGCTTTATTCTGTTTGTTAAGTATTTAATTTTTGTACAATTTATCCCTTTTTATTTTTATAATAGATTATTCTAAATAGATTTAATAAATTTCATTATTAATTTTTCAATACGAATTTAATTGTTTGTTTTAATTTATTGCATACGAGAAAATAAAAAATGTTTACAAAAAAAGTTCTGTTGAGAGAAGGCTTATTGCTTATCATATTTTTGCTAACATATCTTTTATCTACCTCGCATGGCTATACTGGTATAGATAAATTATTTTGTTCCCAAGTTGTTAAGGAACGTGATGATGCGGTTCAGAAGTTGGATTCAGCAAAGTTTGAAAAAGACAATGCGGAGAGAGGATGGAACGATACAATGCAAATATTGGGGGTGTCGGTAGAGGACTTGAAGAGAATAGCTTTTGAACAGCAGGCACTCTATTTTGCATTGCTGAAAAATATGCCAAATAACAAGCAACTAACTTATAAATATGAAATAACGCAAAAGCGGAATGCTGCAATTTTTGAACGGCTCGAGAAGGTTTTTACTTTATTTGAGCATGTTGAGAAAAGAACAGAGGCTTTTCGAGAATTAAATGAAGCAAATAAGCTTAAGGATCAGTCTCAAGCATTACATTATTTAGAAGTGATTTCTAAACATCATGAACATATTGATAAATTAAATCAAGAGATTAAAAGGATAGATCACAAAGTTGATAATTTAAATAACAGGCTTCAAAGTTTGAGGAAAATATTTCGATAAGAAACGAAAAGTTATTCATTTAGAAGACACGTTTGAGCAACGAGATAAAGCTCTTACAGCACAAAGAAGGAAAGAAAAGTGACGGCTCTTATGGCGCTTTGCGAATGACAAAAGATGAGCTCATTCTCTCTCATGGGGAAAACCAAATCCATTTGAATAGCCAAGGTT
>NZ_JBHIML010000002.1:266057-284170 GCF_042194015.1 Bartonella sp. MU37NMGALS | reverse complement strand
TATCATTTTTTACTTTTTTTAAAATAAAATAACATAAACATCTGGTTGTATTTCAATACATTACACTAAAATAAAAATAAAACATGAAAACAGAAAGAGTTAAAGGGAGCATAGCGCCTTTAAAGTAAAATATAGCACCCCATTGCAATGCATAAAAATAGGAAACGCCTAGGAATGGATTAATCACAATAACGCTTGTTTTATGTTACTTTAATAAGGAAATTTTTCTGCACAGGTACGATTCATAAAGACATTGCTGTATAAAGAGAATTCGTATGATCTGTAATTTGTAAAAAGAATCAAATTCTTGTAGAAACATGCTAAGCTATGCTAGCTTTCTTTATTTAATATTGAAAAAGTACTCTTAGAATCTATGTGGGATAACGAACAACAAAAAAACGATCCCGGACAGGACCCTGCTCTTGTCGTCAAACGCTTGCGTCCTGCGCGCCGACAAGTTTCGGCCCGTTGGCTTACGGGAACCGTTCTAACAGGAATCACTTCCTGCATTCTTATGGGTATTGCACTTTTTACGGCTCTTGATGAACAACAGCGATTGGTAACCCCTCCACAATGGTTTACAAATGAAAATCTCTCACACACACAAGATCCTGAGGCCAATGGATATAAAGGGGATCGTATTTCTCCCACCCATGCACGGCAAAGCTTTGACAGCAAACGTCAATTTGAACTATCGATTCTGCAAAAAAAAGGCGATGAACAAGTCATTCAAACACAACATTTTGAATGGATTCGTATGGCTTTAGCTGAAAAGCGCCCCCAAAAATATAGCTATCCAAAATTTGATTCTTTAAGCATTCTTGCCAGTGATTCGAAAAATCAAAGTGCCAAACCACAAGATTCTGGACAGATTTATGGAGCAAAGGTTGAAACAAAAATCACCTTACGCAGCTATGATTTTAAGGTAAATCAATTCGATTTTGATGACAACGATACGCTGACAGATGAAGAGGCACAACAAGAAGTGCAAAAAGCTGGGTTTACGTTAGAAAAAAGTACCGAACTTCTTTCAGTTCTCACATTGATTGATCCTTTAAAGTTAGAAGATGCATCTACTGATTCCCAAGGTACAGAATCCCCTGAAGTTCGCATTGTGCAAGAAAATGTAACCGTTTCTCCTCAAAGTCACCGTATCGATCTGACAAAAAACTATGTTGAAGATATTATTCCTATTCGTAAAAAACAAACGATAGCCGATGCTTTCAAAAAAACCAGTTATACAAAAAAGCAAATTGAACAGGTTGTAAAAACGCTAGAAAAAATGAGCCTTTCCGATACCCTTAAAGAGGGAAGTCTTTTACGCATTGGCATCGTGACACAAGCTGGTGAAGAAGATCATCTCGTACGCGCAAGTATCTATCAAGGGATGTATCATGTTCTCACCATTGCGCTAAATGATAAAGGCCAATTCATTGAAAGCACAGAGCCTAAAATGTCTAAAGCTCTTAAAACGGCTTTTCAAAATGGTATTCCGCATTCTTATATCAATAGCGCGCAATTACCAACAGCTTATGATGCACTCTATAGTGCTTTGCTAAGCCATAATATATCACAATCTCTCTCTCATCGTCTCATTCGTCTGCTGGCCACCAATATTGACATGAAAAGTCCGATAACCCCCAATGATCAAATCGAAATATTTTATGCCGTACCACAAAGCGATAAAGAAAACAAAAACGGCAAAAAGAACTTGAAAGCAAAGGAAGCATCCAAAAACACTGATCCAGAAATTCGTTATATTAGTGCAACTTTTGGGAATACAACTTATAAATATTACCGTTATCAATTAAAAGATGGAAGCGTTGATTATTATGATTCTGAAGGGAAGAGTTCAAAGCCTTTCTTGCTGCGAAAACCCACACCAAATGGGATTTTTGGCTCCCCCTTTGGTCCACGCAAACATCCTATTTTAGGCTATATTCGCATGCATACGGGTGTTGACTGGGTTGCTCCTAAAGGATCACCCATTATTGCTGTAGGAGATGGTATTGTCACAAGAGTAGGCGTAACAGGCGGCTATGGAAATCACACGGAAATTCAACATGCCAATGGATATGTCAGCAGTTATTCACACCAAAGCCGTTATGCACCAGACATCAAACCAGGCGTGAAAGTACGACAAGGACAAATTATTGGCTATGTTGGATCAACAGGCATGGCAACCGGACCCCATTGTCATTTTGAAATCATTGTCAATGGCATCAAAGTTGATCCTATGCGCATCCGTATACCGGATAGCAAAGCCTTAACCAATCAAGACCTACAAACATTCCTCCAAGAAAAAAACAATATTGATGCCTTGATCAACAGCCCGATACCCCCCTCTGAAGATACTTAAAGCATAAAAGCATCTGCATTTTTACGACTCAAAACATCTAAAAAATATGCTTTAGCGCTTATTTTTCTCAAAGAGATTTCCGCACTTTAAATATCTGTAAAGAATACGCCGAAATATGCCACCACCCAAGGCTGCCATAACAATGATTAAAAATAAAACGCCCTCCCCTTTGCATGTTTATGCACGATAGAAAAGTGCAAAATATGAAATCCAAAAAGGCTAACTCTTCTTGTTTGTTTTATCAAAACGATAAAAATCCCTTTGTTTTCCATGCAATAAAATTTTAATCAAAGGTAAGTTTTTTCTCAAGGATGAAGATTCTAAAACCCATATCATTCTATAAACAACCAGACTTCTTGTTGAAGAGATTTCACTTGTTGAATGCTTATGCTGTTCATAGCCCTAAAAAACGGTGTTTCATAAACTTTATGAGCAAGTTATCCTTAAGAATATTCGTTACACACTTTTACAAAAACACCCCATATTTAAAGTTTTACATGCCTTACAAAAAATAACAAAACTTGAAAAAACAATCTCTTCGCAAAGAAATAGAGCTTACTAATATAAGTATTATTATTGGCTTAAAGGAGCTCTTATTCAAAATAAATTTAAATTTTAACTTAAGCACTTCAAAGCTATAAAACATACAAAAAAAGAGAATTTTAAAAGCCGATAATCGGAGTAAACAAAGCGAAAAACAAAGAGAGCAAAAGATGAAGAAGAAAAGTTTCTTCTCTTGAAAACAATTGACAAGCTAAAATGAATGGTGCTGTGTTCGTGTTATCTAAGTCATATTTTATTCTCATTTTTATTAAAGCGAACAAGCAGAGAGTAAAGAATTTATCTCTTAAAAAAATCAATCAGAGTTTTTTTGAACTATTCATACTGAGTTTTGGCAAAGGAATGACAATCTTTGTGCCCCTCAAAGCAGAAGTTTCAAACAGAGGTTTCTCACCAAATTGCATACAGAGCTGTTCCACGACCACACGACCAAGTCCTGTTTTTTGTTCTAAAGTTTGGCTTTTCATTCCCACGCCATCATCTTCTACAATGAGCATCAATTGTCCATCTTTCTGGGGACCAAAGGAGATATAAATATGACCCGTACGTTGATCAGGAAAGGCATGTTTTAAGGAATTTGTCAGCAGTTCACCAAGAATAATTCCAAGTGTTGTCGCATCTCTTGAAGACAGGCGACAATCTTTAAAATTGGTGTGAATGGTGATGTTTTCACGCAATTCAAAAGGGACTGCCAATTCGACATCATGCACAACAGAACTGAGAAACTCTGCCAATAAAGTCGTTTCCATATCATCACTTAAGCGCAAACGACGATGTGCTGTAGAAATTGTCTGAATACGATCACGCGCAGCTCCTAGAACAGAACGTACCTCTTCATTTTTGCTCCGGTTTAACTGGAGCCCCAGCAAAGAAGACACCGTCCCAAGAGAATTGCCAATGCGATGGCTTGCATCCTGCAATAATATTTCAACCCGTTGGCGTTCTTTTTCAGCGTGATTGCGTGCTCTTTCTAATTCTTGTGTCCGTTCTTTCACGCGGGCTTCCAGAGCGATATTTTCGCTATGAAGCAGCAATTGATACAATTTTAAAGAGCGCACATCACGATGAAAACGATTAATAACAAAATAGGCAGAAATAAAAGTACTCACAACAGAAACAATAGCCGCCAATGTCAAAGCAGCCCGCATTAATGCGATACCCTCACGCTGTTTTTGTCGCACCACATCATCCCCATTAATAAAGCTTGTCATCAATTGAGCTAAACGTGCCACAGGAATCTTTGATCCTTCAAAAGAGGCAGCTTGAGAAGGTTGTTCAGGAATCGCATCAAGAGCATGCATATGGGCATTCATAAATGCTTTTCGTGCTTCAACCTCTTTTTTAAAAGCCGTAAACCATTCATCCCATTGTGGATGCGCATAAACAATAAGTGCAATATAATCGAGAATATCCCCCAACTCCCGCTCTGCATTTTCAAAACGTATTTTATCTTCCGCCTTGCGCGTTTTTGCATAGCTGCGATCAGCAACAGCCATATCAATCAAGCTAATAAGGACCAAATCAGCCTGTTCACGCAATTCTGAACTTGTATTCAACTGTGCGACTTCTCGATCAACGGCATTTGAAAGCAACATAATAAAAACCGATGCCAAAAGAGCCATAACAAGAGAAACAACAATCGCACACCACCGCCAGCGTGATATCGTTGCATCAGAAGAAGGCATTTGAGGCATCAAATTTGTTTTTGTTGTCATAGAATGTCCATTGGCGAACTTGAAAGTCGTCATTTTTCAGCACAAAGGAAGGCAACCTTATGGAAAATAAAACCTAAAGCCCGTGGGAAAGTTTATACAGGCTTTTCTTGTGTTCCTAAGGATACACGCCAAACACTCTGAATTTCCTCAGATACTGACTTTACTGTAATAGCTATAACGGGAATAAAAAAAACAAGGCTATCGATCATAATTATTATGCTTTTTTAGCCGTTAAATGAACACAATGTACTTCCAGCTGAATAAGAATCAGGACCATAATCAGACTCACCATCCACCTTGAGAAGTTCTTGTAATCGATTACGCGCCCTGCTCACACGGCTTTTAATGGTTCCAACAGCACAACCACAAATAGCCGCAGCATCCTCATAAGAAAACCCCGATGCGCCAATGAGAATAATGGCTTCTCTTTGATCGGCAGAAAGCAAATTTAAGGCTTTTTTGAAATCTTGCAAATCAAGCGATCCATATTGAGCCGGATGAACAGCGACATTTTGAGTAAACACGCCATCGGTATCTTGAACTTCTCTTCCCTTTTTACGCATTTGACTGTAAAATTCATTGCGCAAAATGGTAAAAAGCCAAGCCTTAAGATTGGTTCCCATCTCAAAACTATCTTGCTTGGCCCATGCCTTCATAACAGTATCTTGGACCAAATCTTCGGCTTTATCCTGCTTACCACTTAAAGAAACAGCAAAAGCTCGTAAAGCCGGCAACACCAAAAGAAGTTCTTGTTTAAAGTTTTTCGCGCACTTTGACATAAAGGATTCAAACCTTTTCCACATTGTTTAAGCCAAATTGCTCTGCGCGCTCCAACTTCTCTAAAAGCTCAAGCAAACACCGTGGCAGTGCTTCTTCTTGAATTTCCATGTAAAATTGACGTAACTTCCGTGCTATTTCGCTATTGACCCCGAGAAGATCATCTCCAACTGTAAATTGTGTGGTGAGATTTTTTTCATCACGGTCGTTCATTTTTCATCCCCCTAATCCATATAATATCAGTAGCACCGCGAAGAATTTTTTCGCCTTATGGTTGTAAATATAGCTGTCGGTAAAAAGTTCCATACAAATCAAGGAACTTTTTTACCGGCTGAGAATTTCAATCAACAAAATGCTTGAAAGGTCAAAGGAGTTATAAATTATGTCATTATCAACGCGCATTGCCCCGCATCTTCCCTATCTTCGGCGTTTTGCCCGCTCTGTCACCGGTAGCCAATCCTCTGGCGATGCTTATGTATCCGCGATGTTGGAAGCACTCATCGCCGATATCTCCATTTTTCCCAAAGCATCCAGTGACCGAATTGGTACCTATTGGCTTTTTTGCCATCTTTTTGACCAAACCACACCGAACATCCCTGAACCCCTGCCCCAATTTGGTCTTGAACAAAAAACAAGTGCCAAATTATCCTATCTCACGCCCCGTGCACGCCAAGCATTTTTGCTCATTGCCGTTGAAGGATTTCATGAACGAGAAGCCAGCGAAATCATGAATATGGATACAAAAGAATTCCGCAAACTTCTCAACCAAGCATCCATTGATATTTCTCAACAAATTGCCACTGAAGTAATGATTATTGAAGATGAACCTCTTATTGCGCTTGATATTGAGCAAATGGTAGAAAGCCTAGGTCATCATGTTGTAGGAATAGCGCGCACGCGTGATGAAGCTGTCATCATGTATCATAAGAAAAAACCACGGTTGATTTTGGCTGATATTCAATTAGCCGATAACAGTTCAGGTATTGACGCGGTCAACGAGATTTTGAAAAATGACCGTATACCAGTGATTTTCATCACGGCTTTTCCTGAAAGGCTGCTGACCGGCGAGCGTCCAGAACCAACTTTTTTAGTGACCAAACCTTTCAACCCGGATATGGTGAAAGCGCTTATTTCTCAAGCTTTATTTTTTCAAGAGAATGCTTCTAAAGCGGCTTAGAACAGAGTAACATCTTAAAATTATGATCGTTACGCCTCTTTCAAAGCCTCCCATGGATAGATCTCATATGAGTGCGCTCATGCAAGCGATTCGTGGTGCTGATATTTGTGTTCTCTATCAGGCAACAAATCTGGTTTATTTATGGGCTGAAAACTTGCCGCACCATTTGCACAATAAATGGCGGGTTGGGTGTCGTGACAGCGACTTTTTTTCGCTTGACCTTGCAGACAATATGGAAACCATCAAACTGCAAGTTTTAGCGAGTGGCAAAATGCAAACTGTTGAAGCACGTTTTGAAGATACAAACAAACAAGAGATTTGGTACAAATTTTCTATTGATTGCCACCGCAATGATAACGAAGACATTATCGGTATTATCACCACCGGTGTTAATATTTCCGGCTTACGCCGCCGTGAACAAGTGCTTAAAATCCTTCTTCGCGAAGTCAGTCACCGTTCTAAAAACCTTTTAGCGATCATTCAAAGTATTGCTAGCCAAACCGCGCGCTATACTGAATCTCTTCAGGTTTTCTTACGCAAATTTCAAGGTCGTCTTCATTCTCTTTCTCATTCTCAAGATCTGATCACTGATTCCGATTGGCGTGGTGCTCAATTTCGCGAATTGGTCCAAACGCAGGCTTTAGGCTATTTTATGAAAGAAACAAAACGTTTTTCACTTGAAGGCGTAGATCCTTATCTTTTTCCCAATGCCGCTTTGCATATTGGTTTGGCTTTTCATGAACTGATTGTCAATTCTCTTTCTTTTGGAGCCCTTTCCCAAGAAAAGGGGAGCATCTGTGTACGTTGTGAAATCGAAACAAAACCGAATGGCAAAACGCAACTTATCATCACTTGGCATGAAAGTTTTGAATCCGGCATCCCTCCCACAAACAATAAAAAAGCCTGTTTTGGTAGTGCCGTTCTCGAAAAAATCGTTCCCATTTCCGTGAATGGTTCAGCTTCCCTCAAATTGACACAAGAAGGAATTGTCTATTGCCTCTCTGTTCCTGATACTTATTTTGATATTTTTTCTTAAAAGAGCATTTCAAACAATAAATAAACAAGAGAAGTTTCCCCTTTTTAGCAAAATTTCTCATCTGTTTTATTAAGCACAAAGATATTTTCCACCCCTTTAAACCCAGCTCTATAATCCCCCAATAGTTCCCCAAAACCTTAACGATGAGAACTGAAAGCTACATAAAGTCCATTCCCGCTGTCAATCAACTTCCATCCCTTATATAACCGCATATTTTAAAACAAGAACCAAAACGATGAAGCGCAAACCGTTTCAGCTTTTATATGCCAAATAAAAGCGAGTCTATTACCCACCTCTTTTTGTGTCATTTTCGCAATGCACATACAATTTCATTTTGGCAGAATATGAAATTTCAAGAAGTAAAGCTAACATCCATCATCACTCTTCAGCTTTACGGGCTTAAAGCAACCACAACAACGACAATCAATTGATGAAAATTACACATTTTATGCTTGTATTTATCGCATTCTTTAATGGAGATATTCTCTTCATGTACAATAGGACACCCTATAACAGAATACGCTTGTGTCTTTGATTCACGCACTTTTTTAATATTTGCCAGCGTATCCACGCTCATTTCAAATCAAAACAGTGTCTGTAAATAAAACATAATTAATAGCCCCCGTAAAGTGAACCCTCAAACACGCCCCTTTTTACTCCACATCCTTCTGTACCTTCATGCCTCTTTTCACTTCATAAAAGTAGTAGCGAGCATCATCATACCATTTGTCCCTCATGTTACAACAGCCCTTGACCTTTGAGAGCGTTCATAAGAGGCATTTTAGTCTTTTTTCAAATATTTCTCACCAACACAAAGCCCATACCCACCCCTTTATGACGTGCAAGCCAATGACTTTGATTAATTCACTATAAAGGGGAACCCGCATCTCAAAGGGGAACTAAAAAACTTTGAAACCGTTTAACAGTGAAGAGTCCCCTAAGCTGACAAATTGGAGTCCGCTCTGTCAACCTCTCATTTGGAAATTAATTGATGACCCCCCTTGTTTTTATCCTCTTATTAGTTTCATGTACAGATGATTTTAATAGTTGCTATTCGAACAATACAATGGTTAAAATCTATCCCACGGCTCAAGCATGTGAACAAGCCATGATACCGTCCACAAAAAAGTTTGCACTTTATGGACAACAAATTTTTGCTCAATGTATAAACGTCCATGCAAACTTACATCAACAAGAAGTAAAATTGATCTGGTCTGTAACAAACCGTGGAAATTTCCTGCTTAAAAGCCAAAACGTAAATAACAAGATATCCACAGTCCAGAAAGAAGGTGTTTTACCAACATCGCTTCCTCTTTTGCATTCTTCTTCCACAAACCTCTTGCAGAAAAAACTTTAAAAGCATAAACCCATCAGATCTCAAAAAAATACTCAATGAAAGACATGATTGATAATAAGCGCATGCAACCTTCAAAAGACCATCACACAGAGCAAAACTCTCTGCCTCAAGATCTCCCTTTAGATCCTGCTGTAGAACGAGTGAGAAAAAAACTTATGGGTTTAATGATTATTTCCGTTTTAATAACGCTTTTCCTTATTCTAACTGTACTGTTTTTAATTGTTTATAAAGTGATAACAACCGGATCAGCGCCAAAACAAACAGAGCTATCTTCCTCTCCCAACCAAAACCCACACGTTATCCATCATACGCTCTCTCTACCGGAAAAAACACAGATTTTGTCGCAAAGCCTCTCAGAACACAATATTGTACTGAAAGTTTTAACCCCTGATAGACAAACAAAATTTATGATTTACAATTATCACACCGGTGCACTAATCGCCGTTCTTTCTGTTGAAACAACAAAAGAAAGTTCGAAGATAATGCCTCATTAAGCAAACGAACATCACCACAAGCGCTTACATAGCATCCCTGAAGATTTAAAAATTTTCCTCTGCTTCAAGATACGACCACTTGGGAAACGGTAGATTTTTCACTGTATCTCCTGACCTAATCTCGGAAAAGAAGAAACCTTTCTGTCAACGCATTCCCATTTTTAAGAAAACTGACATCGCTTGGGAAAATCTAATGAACATGCAAGAAAGGCATCTTCTTGAGTGCAAAAATTCAACATAATTAATTTATAGTGATGATTTATTTTGCATGTCAAACGAGAACCTCAAATACTGTAAGATTCTCCCCTTTCAAATCTGTTCATAAGGAACTGAATCAAAATCATTTGCTCACATATCCCAGCAAGGAAATGGATGAATAAAAATACCTCTTATGAATGATCCGATATCAAAAGAAGAACTGTTTCAACATTGAAAATTAACGCAATAACGCCCAGCTTACATCTTTTATTAAGCAAAGATAACCGATGTATTTCACATGATAGAATTTATGAGCACCATCGCAAAATGGGCATAAATACATTGAACAATATTAAATATAAGTATGAATAAATAAAACAACGACATTGCGTTCTTCATACAAGAACTGCCTCTTAAAATACACGGATGTGCTTTTCTCTGTATTCCCTCACTTAAATCCCAGTAAAGAGGCAATCTTTTCTGTCAACCCCCTTCGTTAAGTTCCTAATACTGCCCGTGAAAATTCAAACAAAGCGCAAGAAGCTTCTTAAGCATATATATTTACTATCATGATACCAATAACATCACCACAAGCGCTTACACAGAATCCCTGAAGATTTAAACATTTTCCTCTGCTTCAAGATTGACCACTCGGCGACGGCGCGGTTTTCTCTGTATCCCCTCACTTAATCCAGGCAACGAAGAAACCTCTTTTGTTGCTGTTGATGCATCTCCATTGCTCGTGCTTTCTGCTGTTGCAAGTGAAAGCTCAAGAGATGATTCATCTTGGGTCCGTACAGTACGTCGACGGGGAGAACGACGTGTTTTTTTGACGGGTTCAACATTTTTCTCAGAGCGACAGTGCTCTTGATCGGTTTTTTCATCCGATAGAGCCTCTAAAGCATTTTCACGCGCATCCCCATTTTGCGTTTTAGCATATTGGCCATTACCATTTTTTTGCGACGGCATCTGTAATACATCTGTATCATCCTCGACAGTATCCTTTTTTTCACCGTCAAGATTTATTTCACCGCATTCTTGCTCGTTGTTTTCATCACGATTTTCATCACCACGATTTTCATCACGTCGAACCGATTGAGACATTTGTCCAGCTGCTGCTAAAATAATACGCAAATAGTGCTCGGCATGTTGTAAATAATTCTCCGACATAACACGATCACCCGCACCTTGTGCATCACGCGCAAGGCTTATGTATTTATCGGCAATTTGCTGAGCATTCCCGCGAATTTTAACATCCGGACCGCTACTTTCATAATTGCGAGACAACGGATTAGGACCGCGACGATTATTATTGCTATTACCATTATTGTTATTGTTGCGACCGCGTACCCGTCTATTTTGTTGTGGCCTCATCTTTATCCCTTTTTGGAGTGTTTGTCTTATATGTATGTCTTAATTGACTCTTCCTCATTGCATTACCTTTTGATAATGCTAATCATTTTTAACATACGGTTATCAAGCTATCCGCGTTTATTTTACTCAAACGAACCCTACTGATATTGATAAAAGCATATATTTTCTTGAAAATCATAAAACAGCAGGGAAATCGTAAATTAAAAATTCCCTCTTTCTCTGTTAAACAGCAGAAACCTAATGATGTTCACGTAAAATGCCAAGTGTTTTTTTTAAAATAAACCATATTTCACTAAAAAAATAATTATCTTGTGGAAAACAAAAAGGGAAACACACACACACACAACACACCTGACAAAGAAAAATTCCTGCCAGAGAATATTAGAAGCTTCCTTTTTTGCTCTAAAACCACCGCTCCTAAAAACGCCGATATCCTCTACCCCCTCGTGCATTTAACTCACAAGCACTTCCATCCCAGCGAGTCACCGCGCGAACCTCTTTATTTTATGAATATAGCCTCTCTTCATCGCTAAAGCAACCCCTTTGCGAGCGATAATCCACGATCGCTTCACAAAACCTCTTGATCTTTATAGATAGATTAATACGAAGTATTATTCAAGCCCTATAATCACCAAGAGATTAATCTTCTTTCCTAAATAAGCCCGATACTATCAATTTCTATTTTTACCCATGCATTTTTTAAGTTAATCACAGCCTTTATTTATAACAAATTGAGCCTAAAAACAAAATATTTAAATACAAAAAAATATCAAATTATGAAAAAAATGACCAATATGTCACACTTTCCTAAAAATCAGCTTCTTCTCAAAAAGATACTCTCCTCAAAAACTATCAATAAGAATGGCATAACGCATTTCCTCTCTTATCTTTTCTGATAAAGAAAACTGGAATTATAAAACAAGCACATTTGTAAACCCAGCACAGCACTTTACGCATGAAGCAGCCTTGAATGTTTATAAAAGGAATGTTTCTTTTTTACTCATTTTTGTCATGTCTATTGACTTACGCCCTCAAAAAACGAAGGTTCTCAAGTCACACTGTTCTGTCAACAATTAAAATTCTTGTAAAATTCGTACACTGAATTGATTTATAATGATAATTCATATTTTTGTATTAAGTAAGAAAACTTAATACCGTAGGATTTTTCATCCTCAATCTGTTTACTATTGAATCAATCTCTTTTTCTTGCATGTTACACTCGGAAAAGCCTGCGTAGAGTAAAAACGATAAAGAAAGGCTAAAAGTGCCTCTTATGAACCATCTCTAAGGCTTACGGGCTGTCGAGAGGCACCATTGGGAACGAGCACAGTATAAGATAGAGTACTTGGAGCTTACTCTTTTTTGAAACGTAAAGATGAACATGCTCTATAAATTTTATACACTTCATGAGAGGCTTTACCATTATACCCTTCACCAGAACCATTACGAAATGGATTTCCCACGCCTGTTATTTCCCTTAAAAAAGCTCAACAAATCCTCCTAAAACTCCACCACGCCCCTTTAAACATTTCAAGGAGGCATCCATGCCTTATGTCGCAACACCTTAAATAAGAAGTGCAATATAACAAGATAAATAAATAAAATTTCTATTGGTCTCGAGGCAGATCGTAATTTAAGGGGTTTTTATCTTTTCATCAAAATTCGCATCCTTTTAACTTTCCGTATAAAAACTTAAAAGTAATTGCGTCTTTTGCCTTTTTTATTTTCTTTTTCATTAAGAAAACAATCGCGTAAGAGAAAATAATTTCCATCCCCAGGTCGTACCATCGTCAAACATTGTTTTTTTGCAGTATCAGAAAGCTTATCCCACATTTCACGAATAGCAAAATAGGCCTCACTTTCCAAATTAAGACAATGCTGATAAACTTCTCTTTTCATATCGGGCATAACGGAAGCAGAAATTTCCTTGCAATATACGCGCAGATCAAAAACAGGAATAACCAATTCAACAGATGCTTGTTGTGTTATTTTTTTATGAGAAGAAAAATAACTGACCACCTTTGCAACAACAAAACACAAAATCACTATACAAAAAAGTATTATGCAAACAAAAGCAATCTTGCTATATAATCTTTTTAAATAAGCCTTTTGCCTTGCGCGGATTCTTCTTTCCATAAAGATTGTACCCTTTAATATCCCAAGAGAAGCTTTTACAGTAAAAAATGATAGCAGTATCTGTGTACACAATACAGGTTATAGCAGCAAACGATCAAGACTCTTATGTTAAAAGACTCTCTTTTTTTATTGTATAATTTTTATCGTATAAAATTTTTGTGAAAGACTTTTCTCACGCCCTTTATGAAAAAATAGGGATTATGATTTTCTTTCACCACCTTAAAAGACGAAGATTCTTCATCCATGCGGCTTTATAAACAATTCGTCTTCTTTAAGATACATCACATTGATTTATAAAGAGTATTTATTGTTTTTTCATATTGAATGAGAGACCCGAATACCACAGGATTCTCTCATCCTAAATTTGTTTTCTGTTGAAACGATCAAAACCATGTCGCTTGCAAGTTACAAGCGGAGCTGGCATGTGGATTAAAAACTGTACAAAAAAGGCATATGCCTCTTATGAATCGTCTCACGAACCAAGGCTTTCGTAACATTGGAAACTGGAAAAATATATGAGAGTACCAACCTGCACTTTTATGAAGCATAAAGATGAGGGAGATACCTTATAAGTTTTATACATTTCATAGGGGCTTTACCCCTATACCATTGATGAGTGTTCTTGTAAAAGGGACTTGGGAGTGGGATATCTCTTTAAAAACAAGTCCATGAATATGCAATAAATGTATATTCGGAGACAAATAATATTTTAATATTTGAGGCATTCTGTTTTTATGTGAGAGGCATGATCCCAAGAAGACACACGATACATAAAAGCATAAGGCATTATCTTCATTATTTAAATAATATTGCTATAGATAGTTTTGAAAATTATAAAGGAAAAAGATGATAGTCCGAAGAGTGATTGATATGCCTTTATATTTTTTCTCAATAAAGTTGTCTTCCTATTTCAGAAATCACTCAAATACAGCCCTCATCTGCTATACATAAAATCTAGCTTACAAAAGCTGGAGTCGCCCAGAGAATTTTGCCCTTCTGAATCCGTAAGGCTCTCATTCTTCTTTCTCTCAAACATGCTACAGCTTTGAAATTTGATGTTGATTGACAAGCAACAAAAAAGCTCTGCACTCTCTTAAGAAAACAACGCCTTAAGGTTACATACATAATGGATTGGAAAGATGTCCTAGCTTTTTATCAAACGCGCTGTAAAACAACGAGCGTAACATATTAGCTTTGCTTATCCCAAAAATGTTCATCCCAATCTCTTGTATCCAAATCTCTTATATCTCAATCTCTTGCATCCAATTCTCTAGCCTTCAACTCCCTAGCCTTCAACTCCCTTGTGTCCAATGCATAAAAATCAAGTTGAAGAAAATATATGGACACCCCTAAACTCGAAAATATGAAAGGAAGGCGTGACAGAGTTTCGCGTTCCTTTGTCATGCAAAAGCATTAGACATTCTGAAACAAGCACACTTACTGTCTCGTAATGCTTCCTTTTTTCTTCTACCGGTCAAATCCCCTTATTTAGAGAATTGGCTATCACAAGTTATGCAACAAACAGAACCTGATTTATATCCGCATGGAATTCGTTCCAGTTTACATGATTGGCTCGCAAAATCCACTTGACTTTCCCCTTTGTCTTTTCCCCTCATGGGATCTCTATCACCATAGAACAAAAAGCGATATTTTATGACGCTTTATGGACAAAATCCCCACCGCCCGAAGAGTTTATCACATGACGAAAAAAACACTCCCCATATTCACCACACACAAACACTTCAATATATAAAACTTACATGCCTTCTATCACCGCACTCTCAAAAAGCAGCAAGACAACAAGATAAGAAATTATTGATGTAAAACTCCCAACAAAGAAAAGAACGGATTTTCTAATCGAGGTAAACAAATACTGTTAAATCAACGCTTCCATTTTTGATGATGTCACACCTATGCTTTATAGCACCCCTATCACACTTCATAATACCGAAAAATTTTCTCTGCCCTACGCACTATGCGCATCAGAACCAATCAAATAAAACAGAAATGCGCTATCTTCCTACTTTTTTGTTTTTGATTAAATAGCAAGATATAGCTGTAATTCTTTAAAGAGCTTCATACCATAGATTCATTTTATACATAATATCATCAACAGAATGTTTGTATGTGCTGCAGGAAGAATCCCCAGAACGCTCCATATGACCACTGGATGAAGAGCTGTTACAGGATTCTACAAGAAATGCCAGTGACATTGGAGATAACGCATCCTCGCTATCAGAATAATAAGCTGATAAAAAAGTGTAATCTTGTGAAGGAAGTGTCCCCGAATTTACTTGTGATGGAGCGGCAACAAAAAGAGAATTAAAGGTTCTAGGACCAATGACAATATCACCATTCGCTTGCCGCATAATACTTCTTGCAGAGTATATATGATTTGTATTGATTGCCCCCAGCGAAGCCCATTCATCCTGCCATAAATATGCATAATAAAGATCCATAACTTGTTCATGTTGAACAACATTGTCAGCAGACATGGCTGTATCAAAGAGTGAGTTAGGAACATAATAAAAATTTATATCTGGAATAATTTCATATAGCCAGTACGTTTCATCAGGATTATTAGCAATCTGTTGCCGCGCCATTCTGTAAACTGCATCCATATTTGCAGTTGTAGACACAAATGCTGAAGTCTGTTGAGCAAGAGAGTGCCCAGTTACATGATGTATGATATCCTGATCATCCCCCCAAGGGGCAAAACCTCCTCCAAAGAATATAACAGATGGAGAGCGATCATCTATACGGAAAACCATATGGGGAGGATCAATAGCATATGACAGATTTACATCTGAAAAGAAAAAAAATAAAACTGTCACTAAAAATACTGAGAATGCTCTTTGAAACATTTTTATACCTTTGATATACACTCCATATTTTATACCTGTAACCTCTTGAAGCGTTACAGATATAAAAAGGGAGAAAAACCCCTATTGATCTTATTTTAAAGTGATGGCTAAAACCCTTTTTGCTGGCACATGACCCGCTGCAAAAATAACCATTACTTTTCTGTTCAAAATGACTGCGGTTTTTGCCAAATCCAAAATACTTTTTCCAACAATGTTATCACAGCCCCAAACACCTTTTTGAATGTCTGAAGTAGGGCTGATACCGTATCTGAGCTCTAGGAGACATTGTGCTCCTGCGCTAACGACTTGAACCGAATTAAGATAACCGTTTTGTTCATAAACTCCAGCATGAGAAACACCTGTTGTTAATGCTATTATCACCAAAACGATGGATATTTTTTTCAAAAAGCTTTTCATAATTTACCTCTTTTAAATTTATTGCAACGGACATGAAATGCATCCCCATGCAATCTAATGGATATTTTTAACCTCCTCGCCTCCTTAAAGACGAGAATTTTAACCAGCTTTAGCCCGTGATAAGACTGCCTCATCTCAGTCTATTCTTACCTCTATCCCCGCTGTTGCACGATTTATTTTACAGGCTCTACAGCAAAGCCTTCCCTTATTGATGCCGCGTGAATGATGACTCATGCACACAACAAAACACCGCATGCACAAGCTCTACCATTGGCGATATCTACCACTGACAATGTCTGCCATTGTTAATGTACGTGCATTCTACGGATTCAAAATGTGTCTATGATTTATTGCCTATCGCAAGCGGCATACTGTCAACAAAGACAATTAAGACACGTATTTACAGCCTCACTAAGCTTAAATCTGTCTAACACCAAACGCTAGAATGAAATTGCCATCTAAGCTCAAACGACGATTGATGCAAAATCACTCAGTTTAAAATAGAATCAACTGTAGTTGAATATCTTAAGATAGATCCTCAATACCGATAACTCATGAATTCTGTAAAACATGAACGATTATACTCTGAGTAAAAACTGTAAATCAGAAAACTGCTAGGGTTAAAATAGCCTTAGTGTAGAAGATTGACCATTTTCCAAGCATCGCCTATTTAAGTCACAACGAATACAGATAATACGCTTAATTATCACGCACTCTCAGCCCTCGAATAACATTGATTGAATAGTTACTTATGTAACAGATATCAACGAATTGCGATGTACTGTAAGCTCTATAGGCCAGCTCAACAATCTCAGGACTTTGAATATGAAATGTTCTTCCTACAATTTTTGACATTTCTGGCTCTTCTGTAGGCCTCGTTTCTAAAACAGAGAGAATATTTACCCCTTGCAAATTTTTATATGGAATGACAGAAATATTATTGATGATTTGTGAGCGAACCATTGTTCCGCCGATATCTGAACAATCATCTGAAATAGTCCACAAACGTGCAGAAGCTGGTCCAGTAAGACACAAAGCTAAAAATATTAAAATCAATTTTTTCATTATAGAATACCTCTTTTTCATTTTTGGTTGATCAAAAAAATAAATGCTCTATGGACAGGCAAATAACTATCCTGTTCACAACTATCTATCTCACTGCTTTAAAGGAGCTAAATCCCATAGAGACACAAATCGAGATGGTTAATCACCCATCGTTTTACTTTTATCCGCTTCTTCAGCGTCTTGTTTGTGTTTCACATCTTCAAGATCTTTGATAATCGTTTTCAATTGTTGTTCTAAAATATCCAAACGCTGTGTAAGTTGGAGAATATTTTGAGTCTGTATTTTATCAAAACATTGGAGATCTTGACGTGTTTGCTTCAACAGAGCATTCAAAGGAGCATGTCCCATTCTTCCGCTAGCATAAAGAACCACACGAATACATTCAGGATCATCAATATCAGCAATAGAAAATGGAAAAAGTGCCATTATATCCCCCTTTTTGATAAGCTAAACGCGTATTAAGCATTTGAATATCTTTTTCCGTTGTACGGCTCTTGCATTCTTCAAGACAACCTCAGACAACCTCAGACAACCTCAGACAACCTCAGACAACCTCAGACAACCTCAGACAACCTCAGACAAC